>JAJQFO010000280.1 GCA_021201095.1 Lachnospiraceae bacterium | reverse complement strand
TCCCGTCACAGTGTAAACCGTGTTTCCATGCAGATTCTCATATGCCAGGTAATCCACAATCGTAACCGATTCTGCGGACTGTACCTGATGGGCTCTGTCAGCTTCTGTCGAGTGCAGTGCCGCCATCGTATCCATGGACAGGTTCTGTACAGACAGGGAGTTGGTGCCGTTATCCGGTACCGCATGGGTCCGTCCGTTCGGGATACGGATGTCCTGGTCAGTATCCTCGATGTCCTCATGCTCCGCCACTTTATTTTCTTCTGTTGCTTCCTCCTGGAAAGATGCCAGGTAAAGCTCCTCGAATACCACAAGGGACTTGCCCGCGAGAGTCGTTTCGCCGTTCTCATCCAGAAAGTCACCGGCATTGATGGTGAAGGCCACATCATACGTGCCATTGCTGCTCTCCGGAGTAAACGGATCAGAGTAAACCGTGTAGGTATTGCCGTTGCTGTCAATAAGCGCCTCCCCAGTCTCCTTATCCATCAGCACGCCCTTCAGGATGTAAACCGCATCTTCGGAAACCGAATAGATCGCGCCATCCTGTGTGCGATATGTTCCGTCATTGTACTCGATGTACTTTGCCGCATCCGCCATGACCTCCAGCTCATCCGCCGTCCACAGGTTCTTATAGGTAACCGTGTCGGTGATAATGATGTCCACATAGCTTCCGTCCGCATTGTAAATCGCCGCTTCGTCTATGCCGTCCACGTTCGCCGTTGTCCCGATCTCCGGGATTTTAATGGTCTGCGGGAGGTCATCCAGGTCTCTGTGAGTAAAGATATCCGCGTCATTATGGCTGAAAGATTCAAACGCCACAAGCGTTGCGCCCGCAAGCTTTGACGCATCGACCGTGAAGCTGATCGATACGTAACCGCTGATGACCGTCTGGCCGTCCGCGAGCGTTGCTGCTGTTACGGAATCAACCGCCGCCGTATTGCCGCTGCCGTCTGTATAAACTGCTTCCGTCAGCTCTGTCGCCGCAGTAAAGCATACCGTGACAGTATCGGTCAAAACTTCCCCCGCCGCATGGCTTACACCGTCAGAATCCGTAAAGACTTCCTTATAGACCAGCTGACCCGTGATGTTGTATTCCTGCCCCATAAGAAGGTTTTCAAAGTACACACGGTCAACGATTGTACGGTTCGTATCGGCCAGAGACATATGTTCATCCGTCGATGTATCCGCCGCGTTTGTCTTTCCAGTCGGATAATATACGGTCTGTTCCGCTAACGCTTCCTCGTCCCAACCGTTGCCGTCCCCTGCAGGATGCGAACTAATCAGCTCGTCATTGTGATAGATATTTTCAAACACGGTAAGGCTTAACCCCTGCACCTTGTCTGCTGTAATGGCAAAATTCAGGGAATAGGTCTCTGAGGTTTCCTCCGCCGTAAAGACATAAGTTTCGGTATACGCTTCTTCCCTGTCATCTGTTAGTGTACCGTCCGCTTTCAGATAACAAATCTTACCTAGAGAAAGGTCAGAATCGCCTAAGGAAACCAGCACGCCGTCGATGGTATATTCCATGCCCGCCACAAGGCCTGCGAGGTTTACCTCGTCATGGATGGATGTAATACTTGTCCCATCCGGCACGGCTCCCACATGGTCGCCGGTTGTTGTGTCCACCGCAGTCGTATAGATGGATATCTCGCTCACGCTCTGTCCCTCATCTGTAATATCACTGTGTTCATTTACCAGATCTTCCTCCGGCACTTCGTCCGGGTTCGTCTCTGCTGTATAGGCGGCATCCTGATAGAGTTTTTCAAACACAACCATTTCGATCCCCTGGATTTTCGAGGAATCAAGCGTGTAAACAAGGTCAACCGTGCCATCCACGGAGTTCATTCCCTCATTGTACGCCGTTACGGATGTCTTAGAGCCATCTGCAGCCGTGATGCTCTTCCCGTCCTCTGAAACCGTAATGGTCACTGCCTGCGTGATTTCCTCACCGTCAACGACAAGCGGGGTATCCACGCCGCTCTCAAGGCTTTCGGTACCGTTATAAAGTTTTCCGGATACGACATATGTCATTCCGGGTACGAGGTTTTCAAGTGCCACAGTATCCGTAATCACCTGCTTTGCGTCATCTTCAATATCCTGTCCGAGTGCTTTGCGCACCGTATTGATCAGCGCGCCCCAGATACTGCCTACATGGTCTCCTGTTCTTGAATCCACCGCCGTTGTATGGATGTCCGGATAGTAAACGGACTGGTCATTGTCCGAGAGATCCGCATGGACCGTTACTTCAACATCATTATGGCTCAGGCTTTCAAACGCTATCACTGTCTTCCCGGCCAGCAGGCTGGAATCCAGTGTAAAGGTGATGAGGTAAGCGCCATCCACGGAATTGTTGTCCTTATGGTATGCAGTCACGGTGTTATTTTCATCTGTGCTTTCAGCTACTGCAGTAAAGGTTGCCGCCGCAGTGATCAGATTGCCTTCCTCATCAAGAAAAGGCAGCCCAGTCTCCCGGTTATAAAGCATACCGGTCAGGGTATATTCTTTTCCGACTACAAGGTTCGTATAAAATACTTCGTCTTCAATGACCGCTTCCTCGGTAACCGTGCCGACATGGTCGGAAGTATCAAGGTCTGCCGCTGTCGTATGGATCTCGGGGAAGTGTACGGACTGTCCGAGATCCGTGATATCCGCGTGGCTCGCTACGATGACATCGTTGTGGATCAGGTCCTCAAATACAACTGTCGTCACGCCCGCGAGGGTCGATGCGTCCAGCGTGTAGACCAGTTCCACCGTGCAGTCCACGGAATTCATAGCCACATCATAAAACACGCCAGCAACCGTCCCGCCATTTTCGGCTGTCACAGTGCCGTCAGCATTTACCGTAATCTTCACTTCCTGTGTAACGGTCTCACCGTCCACAAGCAGTTCTGCCCCGGTATCCTTATCCATCAGCACGCCCTTTATGGTGTACTCATGCCCCGGGAGCAGGTTCGAAAGGGATACGGTATCCATGATGGCCGTCTCCCCTGTCAAACCGACTTCATCGCCAACTGTCCCGTCCGCAGCGGAGGTCTGCACATCCGGGAAATGGATGGTCTGGTCTTCGTCATTCAGATCGCTGTGCGTCACCACAGTGATACCCTTATGCTCCAGGTTTTCAAAAGCGACGACCGTCACGCCTGCAAGTAAGGACGCATCAAAGGTAAAGGTAAGCTCTACCGTGCCGCTCACAGAATGTGTCTCCTCATCCACCGTGGCAGTGATGCCATCCTCCGTTTCACCCGCAATAAAGGTCCGCTCCGCGATCACGGACTGGTTTTGTCCGTCCACCAGTTCATAGCCGGTGTCCTTATTTACAAGCGTACCGCTTATCGTGTACTCGCGCCCCGGAACAAGATTTTCATAGGTAACGGTATCCACAATGACTGCGGGTGTAACAGATACGCCGTCCGCTGTTTCCTCCGAGCTGCCCGTTACCGTACCGACATGATCCTGTGTATAGCCATCCGCAGCGTTTGTGTGGATTTCCGGGAAATGCACACTCTGGTTTTCATCGGAAAGATCATTATGAGCCGCCACGACCACACCGTTATGAATCAAGTTTTCAAATACGACTACCGTTTCCCCTTCCATTCCGGTGGCATCAAACGTAAAGGTGAGTTCCACCGTTCCGTTTACGGTATTGTGCTCTGCGTCATAAGCAGTCACAGCAGCTGTCTCCCCGTTTGCCGTGCTGATCGTGCCGTCGTTTCCGACTGTAATTTCCGCCGTCTGCGTCACTACTTTGCCATTTACGATAAGGGTGCTGCCATCCGCCTGGTTTACAAGCGTTCCGCTTACCGTATAGGTTCTACCCGGTATCAGGTTTGATAAGATAACCGTATCCGTGATTGTCGCCGCTTTTTTTACGGCTCCGACATCGTCCCCCGTCAGGTAATCTGCTGCCGATGTTTCTACCTCCGGATAATGCACGGACTGCTTATCGTCCGTTAAATCCGCATGGCTTGCAACGTTTACATCCTTGTGGTACAGGTCCTCAAATACGACCACCGTTCCGCCTTCCAGCTTTGAAGAATCCACTTTATAGACCAGCTCCACTGTGATGGTTGCGATCGCCGCTGTCGTATCGGTGACATAGCTGTTATCCGCCGCGTCCCCTCCTGCTGTTTTCGCTGCATTCTGCCCATAACCGGTAATGGTTATGCTGCCCTTTGCCACTGAACCGTCCGCATAAGAAAACACGGCGTTACCCGCTGCGTCAGAGGTAATGGTCACTTCATCCTGCGTGCCGTCAAACGTCTTTACAGCCTCGCCAGCCTTATGCGAAACGCCATCGGCATCTGTAAAGTCCTGCTGATACACCAGCGTGCCTTTTACCGTATAGGAATACGGACCGTTTAAATCGTTATCATCAAAAATGACATTGGTGACAGTCACTTCATCATAGACGGTCGTTGTCCCTGATGATGTTCCGACATCATCTCCGGTCTCGCTGTCGCATGCGGATGTGTGTACATCCGGATAGCGGATCGTCTGGTCCTCATCCACAATGCTGTCATGCACCAGGATCGCTTCCCCGACCGGATTCCCGTCCGCGTCCGCGCGGTACAAGGACTCCACCACAACCAGAGTCCGGTCCTCAAAGGATGAGGAGTCAAGGGTAAATTCCGGCATTTCGATCGTCCCGGAAATCGGTGTGTCGCTGCGGGAATAAATCCTGCCTGACTGCACGGTCTTTCCGTCTTCCATTGCCTCTCCGGTATCCGCGTCCAGCACCTGCATAACGATGACATAAATCTCGCCCTTTGCAAGGTTGGAATAGGAAACCGTATCAAGGATCGCGTCCTCCGTACTCTTCGCGCCCACACGCGTACCCGTCAGGGAGTCAGCCGCTGTTGTGTGGATATCCGGCACGTAAAGCATCTGGTCCGTATCCGTCAGGTCCTCATGCTTCGCCACCAGGATCCAGTATCCGTTCACATACTGGTACAGATAGTCTACCGCGACAATCGTATGTCCATTCAGGCCTTCTGTATTCAGGAGTGCACTTAAGGTAATGTCACCGTAGGTGTTGTTCGTCCCGGACTGCTTCTTAGGCTGAAATTCTTTTGTTACCCATTTCCCATCGTCACTGACGGACGCGCCTTCATCGTTGGTGCCGGCGATGGGCAGAACCGTGTTGCCGTCCGTAATATCCACAAACTGCGTCTCCATACGGTACGTATGGTCGGCTGACACATGCGTGAAAGTCACTGTATCTGAAACCTCCACCGATTCACGGACCGGGACAGTCTGGGTATCAGACTCCACATCCAGCGCGGAAGATGTCAGAACGATCTCGGTATCTACGAGCGGATGGTACGTGTTCTCCTGCGCATTATTTGTATCAGAGTCAGAAAGCAGCGCGGTCAGGTCGCCCGTATCGTTATAAATATAGATCAGGTAAGATTCCAGAAGATTCTCGCTTAAGGACGAGTTGTCCTCGCACTGGATCTCCGTAACCTTATAATATGCCGGGTACAATGCACCATAGCTGTCATTAATCGCGTCCATAGTGCCAAACCAGATGCCCCAGGCGGAGGCTTCCTCAAGCAATGCCTCTCCCTCCGCGGTTACGACTCCGTCAACCACATACTCATCAAAACCGTTGGTATTGGTGGAATGGGTACGGGAGGTATCCACAAGGCCGTTTTTGTCTGACACGATCACATGGCTTTCCAGTACTGTCTCATTCCCTTCCTCATCCACATAAATCGCGGAAATAAGGAACGGGATGTATGCTTTGTACTCGCCGTCAATGTTTACTTTCAGGAAATTCAGATCACTCCTGCGCGGTGTCTGGTCAACCGTTCCATCTGCCGCATCGTTGATATCAGTGAACAAGCTGTCCCCGCTGGTGCCGCCAAGAGCGACAAGCACGCTGTCGTCACGGATCACTGCCATGCCGACAAAGGATTCATCGATCCAGTAGCCGTAGGAGGATTTTATCTCGATCACATAATATGTGCCGTACGGCAGGTCATTTTCGCCGGTTTCGGCATAGCCGTCAGCATCGGTTGCAATCACCTGCATGGTATAGGAACCGTCATCCGCCAGCGCGCGCAGTTCCGCGTATGTCGGGTCCTCCGACAGGAGGGATTTCGCGCTCGGGATTACCTGGCCGTCCTTGTTCATGGCTGCCGCGTCACTCGTATTGATGATGGCAAACTCAGCGTCTTCCAGGGACGTATAGCCCTGCGTCCCGGCCGCTTCAAGCTCGGCATCGTTTTTCACGAGGCTGATGCCGCCGCGGTAGATCTGCTGCGCGATACTCTCATCCCTGGAATCAGAATCCTGGATAGTCTGTGCAGCGTAAACCACACCATCCTCACGCACCTTGATCATTCCTACCCAGGTTTCGTTCCGAATATATCCTGTAGCTGCCTTTGTTTCAATCACGTAATAAGTCCCATAGGGAAGATCGCTTGTTCCGGTCGAGGCAAAACCATTGGAATCTGTCTTGATTGTCTGCATTGCAGAGCCGGACTCAATCGCAGCTTCCACATCCGCATAAGTTACGCCAGTGCCGGAAAGGCCGGATGTCTGAATTTCATCCCCATCCTTATTTACCGCTACGGTATCGGATGCATTGATAATTGTAAATTCAGCACAAGAAAGATCCGTATCGCCGTGGTCCGCGCTCTCGTCGAGCATATAATCAAATTTTTGCACGGACAGGCCGCCCAGATAAATCTGCTGAGCTACGCTGTCCTCGTCTGAATCAGAGTCCTGGATAGTCTGTGCAGTATAAACCACACCGTCCTCACGCACCTCGATCCTTCCTACCCAGGTTTCGTTCAGTAAATATCCGGTTGCTGCTTTTGTTTCAATCACATAGTAAGTTCCGTAAGGAAGATCACTTGTTCCTGTTGAAGCATAACCATCAGCATCTGTCGTGATTGTCTGCATCACGCAACCAGACTCAATTGCCGCTTCCACATCTGCATAGGTTACATCCGTGCCGGAAAGGCCGAATGCCGTGATTTCATCTCCATCTGCGTTTAAAACCGCAAAACTGGAACCATTTACAATAGTGAATTCAGCGCCGGAGAGATCCGTGTCGCCGTGATCCGCGTTCTCGCCGAGCATAAGATCAATCTTCTGCACGGACATGCCGCCCTTAAGCACATAATTTGTTACTTCGTAGGAAATGGTTTCCTCGTTTTTACTGATTTCAATTTCATAACTTGTGTTCGTTCCCGTGCCTGAATAGCCATCTCCCTGACCACTCTCCACGACTGTATAGTCGCCAACCTGAAGAACGTTTCCGGATTCCGCGTGGCCATTCTCATTTGTTATAATAGTTAAAACAACCTCGCCCTTTGAATAGTTCTTGTTCTCGCCATCATTAACCGTCACCGTGTAGTCATTCTGGCTGATGATGTCAAATGTAAAGCCTTCAAGGGAACCATCGCCCTGTGCGCTTCCATTCGAAGTCTCCGCATCCAGTTTATCAATCGATACACTGCCAAACGCCGGCACGTTATTGATGTAGCCGACTTCCTGCGCCTTGTCATTTTCAATTGTTGTCGTGCCTGTTGTTGATGCTGTTCCGCTTACTGTTTCTGTACCATTGGTGATCGTCCACCCACTGCCTGTAAGCGTGTAAGTCACGGTGTCACTCGTCTTTACATATCCTGTCGGTGCCTCGGCTTCGCTGATTACAAGACAGCCAATCGGGAGGCAATAATCACCATTTGAATCTTTGTAAAAACTGCTGCTGGTATAATCGGAATCCAGACAATCTGGATCAAAATGAACTTTTCCCTCTTCATCACTCGTCAGATACCATGTCTTCGTCGCGCTTCCGCCTGCACTGGATGAGCCAGCGTAGAACCGGGCTTCAAAAACGGCTCCTTCGAGGGACATATCCGTGTTGGCTTCGTTTGTCTTTTTAAGAATCAGGTCAGCCCTATAGGTAATCGGAATTTCAGAAACTTCCAGCTTATATGGGTTGCTCGCTGTATTGCTTGAAGTAAGCTCAACCGGATGGATTGCTGTATCTGCCAAATAGCCTTCTGGAGTGTTTGTCTCCTTCACGTAATACGTTCCTGCAATCATTGCCAGCGTATTTGTAGTCCCATCATCATCCGCCACAGTCAGTACTGCGTTGTTTCCAGACGTGTCTGTCGCAATCGTGCTGCAGGAGGAATCGGTGTAAACCGTATACTGGGCACCCTTCAGAGAGTAGCCAGTGTTCCCGTTGGTAACGGAAGTGTTTGCTGAGGATTTCATCATGGTCAGGTAGCCGGTACTCAAATCGTCTTCAAGGTATACGATACCTTCGGTACCTGATGCGGTGCTTACGCCGTCATAGTAATAATATTTGACGCCGCTTTCCGTTATCTTTATAACCATTGCCATGTTTACGTCGCCGTCGTCGAATGACTTCGTGACTGGATTGTTTAATTCACGACCTTCCGGAGCAACAATCTCGACTACAAGACATACGCCGTAAGGCAGCCCGGACGTATTTTCGCCTTCGTAGAAAGTAGCAGTATTCTTCTTGTGGTCATCATCCGAAACAACCAGGCCGTTTTCATCACTGAAAAGTCTGTACCTTTTAGTATAATCAGCAAAATTTGAAATATCCGACACGTTCGTCACGTCTTTGTAGAAATACACACGGTATTCCGCACCAGCAAGGGTTACAGATGTGTCTTCCGAAGCTACCTTCAGGAATTCAAACTGCTGGTACTGGACGTCCACAAACTCGCGCCCTTTAGCAAGCTGTTCCTTGCTTTCAGTATTGTTTGTAAAAAGGACAGGGTACCTGATAGTATAATACCCGTCATCGTCCGCCACCGCCTGAATGGACTCTTTTTGGACCGGGTCATCAGGCAGCTCGTATCCTTCCGGAGCCTCCACCTCGGTGATCTTTAATGAACCAATCGGAAGACAATAGCCTGTTGTCGTGTTTGCAGTGCTGATAGTCCAAAGGGCATCACTGTAATAGGTTGTGCCGTCCGAATCTGTCCAGCTCTCGAGGTAATAGTCCGCGGTATACTTAACATAGCCTGATGAATCGGATTTAAAATACCAGGTCGCAATCGGGGCATACCCGTCCGTATCCTGCTTTGAATTGCTCTGCGTCGAGTAATACTGCACTTTAAACACAGCGCCTTCCAAGGGTGTCCCGTTCGAATTGGTTTTTGTACAGATATAACCATAGTACCTGAAAATATAATTCTTGATCCATTCAGTCTGAACCGTGGCCGTGCTTCCCGCCTCGACGGTATATGGTCCATATACAGTAGCGGTATTATCCACCGTCCCTTTGATGCGGTAGGTCTCCCTTACTACATATGTGCCCGGGTCCAGTTCGACATCATATTTCAACTGGTAAACAACCTCTTCACCATCATCAGTTTCAATGGTGCCGGTTGATGAGTTGTCCGCATTCATTTTAATTGTTTCGACTGGATTGTCCTCATCGAAAACAGCATTACCTTCATCATCATACCCGGTAACTTCATAAATAGCGAATGTCGTGCCAAGGTCGCCAAGAAGGGAATTTTCAACTGAACCTATTGCCGAAATCAGGCCCGTGCCGTCAAAGCATTTCCTTATCGTCAGAAAGCCGGTATTATGTTCCGTTTCAGTATCGGTGATGGTCTTTTTCCCATAAAATGTCTGGTAGCCGCTGCCATAATAAGCGTACGTATACAGCGTGATTGTCGTGGTATATGTCGTAGTGCTGCCGTCGTCACTTGTAGTGGCAGTCGTGGTTGCCTTGACATAAACGGTTACGGTAACATAGGTACTTACGGGCCACCCGTAATAGTTGTGGCCACTGATACAATATGCATAAATATTTGTAAGCTGGGATGAGCTGATGGAAGCCTCAATTCCAAGCGTGCCTGAAACAGTCGATAACAGTTTGTTTATGGTCGCAGTATATGAACTGCTGCCAGCAAGCAAAACTGTGCCGTAATTTGTTTCAGCCGAGCCGTCACTGTTATGCCCGGTCTGGTATCCGGTCAGCATGGTTGCAGTAAAGCTGCCCGCTGAAGCTGAGGCTGTAGTTGACGAGCTGATGGTAGCAATGTCATCCTCAGATGCAACAAAAATCCCGTCATTTGCGGAGGACATGCTGTCTTCATCCGTATCAGTGCCATTAATAGCCGCATCAATGGCACCGAGTATCTCCATCTGTTCCTCGGAACCGTCTTCTGCCGCATCAAGCGCGGCCAGCAGGTCCTCGTCGATGTCGTACCAGCCGCCGCCGCTTTCCAAGGCTTTGCCTTCGGACTCATCGTCATTCGAGAGTGTGATGACATAGGCATGGTCCGCGGCATCCGTGATAGCAAACGCAACAACCTTCTCCGTAGGGCCATTCCCGTCCGTTACCGTAATAAAGTCGAACGGGTCCGCTTCCTCGCCGTCCATAGTGGCCGTGATGGAAAGCGTGATGTCGTAAGAGTCAGTAACATCCATTGTGAACTCTCCGGATTCCGTGGTGTACCAGATGCCATATTCCGCAGTGCCGTCGGGAGCAGCCGCTTTCATGGTATAGCTGTCCACGATAACGGTTGCGCCGCTTTCGCTGTATGCGTCAACCACATGTACGGTATTCGTTACATACCAGGCATAATCCGGGTAATTGCAATGGGATACCGCGTACATGACGGCATAGTCACCAACAGCATTACAGTTATAACCGCCGTCATCAACCAAGTAATACTTGAAGTACTCCGTCGAATAATCCATCGGCAGGGAATAGATATCAAAATCCTCATCCCCGGCAGTTATTGTATATTCCCGGCCTTCCACAGTCACGCCCGCATATGTCGGCACAATGCCACCATAACCTTTGTTGATGTTCTGCGTCACTTCATCCGGAAGGGCTGTATATTCCTCCCCGGATTCCGCTTCTGTCTCAACCTCTGTTTCGGCCTCCATATCAGCCTCCGTCTCAGCTTCCGTTTCGGATTCGGTAATAACTTCTTCCGTTTCTGTCTCAGCGGCTTCCTCAGATTCGCTCTCTTCTTCCATTTTCGCTGTAAAGAACGCCGTAATAATCATCTTATAGTCCGCGCTCGGAGTGATGGATACAGTTTCCGTATCATACGATGCGAGGAGATTTCCATCTCCATCCGTGACCGTAATCGCTTCAAGTTCATATCCGTCGTTTGCCGAGGCAGTGACAAGTACATTCCCGGTAATCTCGTACTGTGCCTCCCATGGGCCGTATTCCATCATATCGTAAGTATAGGTACCTGCATCAAAGATTTCCCCATAATACTCAAATGATGCATTGATGGATCCTCCCTCTGTCGTTACATATTCGATCCAGCCCCATGCCTCTTCCTCTGTGGTTTCACTTTCAGCCGCCTGTTCAGACTCCGTCCCCGATTCAGTTGCCGTTTCCACGCTTGTAAGCGCAAGGTCAAGCCAGACATCCTTTTCGGGCATCTCAAATGTGAGCGTTCCGTCCTCCTGCTCCCATTCATAGCCGATCTCCTCATCTTCTTCGTAAAAGACATGGAGTTCTTCAAGCAGGACTTCCTCCGCATGTTCGATCCGAATCTCCACCTTTTCCCCTGCTTCATAGGCAAGCGTAAGGGATTGATCCTCGGTCTGCTCTTTCAGTTTCCCATCCTCATACGTATAAACAACGCCTTCATAATAGGGGAGCGTGACCGTATAGGACGGCGTCTCCGTTTCGGTTTCGTCTTCCGCATCGGTATCATTCGATGCTTCGGCTTCTTTCGATGCTTCGACTTCTTTTGATGCATCTTTCACAGTGCTTTCCGTTTCCGTATTCGTTTCCGCTTCTGTACTTTCTGTTTTGTTCTCCTCTGTATTATCTGCTGCCCCGCTTTCCGCTTCCGTTACAGCTTCTGTTCCCGCTTCTGTCACAAGCTCTGTCTCCGTTTCCTGCGCGCTTGCCGGGAAGCATCCCATCAGGCCGGATGCCGCCATGGTGACAGCCATCAGCATGGATATCGCACGGTTATACTTTCTGATCCTCATCTTTTCCTCCTACTAACTCATGCTTTTAATACAGTGAAATTTACATACCGTGAATCATAACTCAACTTCTTTTCATCCTGACCAAATATGCCGGTCATACCCGGCGGTCCCCTTGATGCCATCCACGTCTCCTTTCTTTTCTCTAGGATCTATCGTTTTCTGTCTGGCGGTGCCCGCAAGGAGGGCGTAAGGTCTTAATCGGCAATCCCCACAAGGCATCCCTGCACCAGCTGGCGCATATCGCTGATTCCCGTACAGGTGGATAACGTGACGGTCCTGCCAAAGGGAATATCTGTATCAGAAAGGCCCGCATCAGAAGATCCGCCATAAAAATCCGAGAGCAGCTCAGCCAAAGCTTCTTCGGTTTTTGCCAATACTTCCGTCTCCATCTCGGAAGCCTCCAGCATGCAAAGAAACCAGGAACGGTATTCGCCATCGGATAACATCAGGGAAAACGCCCCGCTTCCAACCTCTGCCTTATGGACGGAATAAATCCGGTACAGGTAATCCCCGTCCGGCGTGTAGATCCAAAAGTAAGGGCAGGACAGGAACACCTCCGCATCGTTGTATTGTTTCAGTTTCGCGAACATGCTCCCATCGCGCATGTTGTGGCCGTAAATGATCGTATTTAAATCGGAAAAATCGGGGCTGCACTGGTAATCCATAAAGATACTCCCGGCATAGAGGTATCCGCCCTCCGGCGACCGATGCAGATAGTAATCATTATCGGAAGACTGCATGACCGGATAGGATAGTTCCACAGCCGGGAGATGAATCCATCCGACACAATCCGGGTATGTTTTCAAAAAGCTCTCCCAGTCGATCGTGATCCGCTCCGGCGCATCCTCCGGCAAGGTGCTCGTATCAAAGCTATCCGAGTCCGGATGCTCTGCCTCCTCTCCGTCCCCGTCCAAATCGTCCGCAGCAGCATCCGCATTCGAATCCGCTCTTTCAGAGGTATAGGTATCAGCAAGATTTTGATACCCCTCCCTGCCCTTTATATAGCCAAGATACGTCTGTAGTGCCAGAAACACGCCTGCCAGGATGCAGGCGATGGAGACCGCAACTGCTACTTTTCCTGATTTCTTCATAAGCGCCATTCCTCCTTTTTTCGTTTTAAAAAATGCTTCAGGCCATACAAAAAGGGAGCCGCAATAGCTCCCCTTTGGTACAGCCTGAATGAGTTTCCTTATCTGGTCACCCGTTTTTTGATCTGTTTTATATGCTCCGTAATCGTTGATCACGATTTTTCGTGTTTCGTCTGCATTTTGCTGCTTCTCCCTTTGTTTTAACTGTTCCTGCAAAATTCCAAGCTGCCAGTCGTCAATGCCTTTCCGTTTCCCACTCCAATAGCCGTCCGCATCCTGCTCCCAGGTGACGCGGACGCATTTGAGCTGCAGTTCCTCACAGGTCTGGTACAGCCTGCCGCAGCCTGCGCGGATATCGTCACGCTTTTTCTGTTTTTTCGGGCAGGTATACGCGTTCGTGCCATTCGCACCGGGCCGGGTCTGATATCTTTCACAGCTTACACACGCCTCGCCGCAGTCCTCTCTGCAATCCGTCCGCATGTCTTTATCCATGTCATAGCATTCAAAGACCAGCTTCACACCGCGGGCTTTTAATCTGGCAAGCATTTCTTTCAGCTCCTTATAATGCCCGACGCCCGGATTCCCGATAAACGGTTTTCCGGTCACAAGGTGCGCCACCGCCGCCTTTAAAATGCCCTCCGTCACATAAACGGCATCCGCATCCGGACTGCCGAAGAATCCGGCCGGGCTTTTGCTCGAGCAGCCTTTTCGTTTGCCGGCACTGGTAAGCCAGGTGTATTTCATGCCTTTAAACGGCTCATCCATGCGGATCTGGAAACCCGCGATCATGGCGTTTTCCGAATAAACAGGGCATAAAATGCCGCTGTTATACTGGTAAAAGGAAATCATCCACTCTCCCCTGTCATCCATGTAAAAACCGGGGACGCCCTCCAGGGAATATCCCTTTTTTATCAGCCGTCTTGCCAGGCTTTTGTTTTCTTTTGGCGCGGTGCTTAAAAATCCCATCTCTCCCATCCTGCTAACCTGTTCCCCGTTAAGACCCCGGTTTTGAAGGTCGCGCCGGTGTTTTTTGGATAAACGCAGCATGGATAAAAGCTCCCGGTAAACGGCATCCCGATGTGCGAAATCCACAGGCAGCGCTGACTGCTCCGTAAATTCCCTGATTTTCGTCTGGCCGGGATCCCATCCGTTCCCATTGGATGAGTGCACATCCAGGAGCCGGTTTCGAATCTCGCGGTATGCCACCTTGCAGGCATCGGTACCATACAGGCCGCGCAGCTTCGCATAGAGCTGGAGCATATTTCCGCTCTCCCCGCAGTGGAAACAGTGGTACGTGTTCTTCACCTGTCCGTCCTTGCAGATACAGAAATTCATCTTTCCGCGCCGGTCCCCGCAAAAGGGGCAGACAACGCCAAACGACGCGCCGGATGTCGGGCCGATACGCTCGATCCCAAGCAGATCCGACACTTCTTCGATGGAAAAGGGCGGTATATACATGGTTTGGCCCATCTCCTTCCTTCTTCAGTTTTAAACCGGCCTGGCGCACGGGAAAAACAGCATGGAACATACCCTGCCCCATGCCGCTTTTCTTTCCCTTATGCTGCTTTGCCCAGGCCATCCTGCCGTTCCAGTTCTTTTAACAGGATCGCCGCCGCTTCCTTCTGTTCCTGGTTGTTCCCCGCATAACGGTTTACCACCCATTCGAGGGCTCTGCGGCCTGTCTCCCCTGAATCAAAAAGTTCGCCAAATGTCTTGCCCGTAAAAGGTCCGAACGCGCACGGAATCTTTCTGGCCCTCTCAAGAGTCATCGGTCCGCCATGTCCATTCTCTATTTTAAGCTCATGTAAAAATTCTTTTTCCAGCTCATCCATGTCCACCTCATCCCCGTCAAAATCCTTTTCGTCCTCCGGCATTTCATCAAACGGGATTTCTTCCCCCTCCTGAAGCTCTACAAACTCATCGAAGGAATGATCCGCCGTCATGCCAAAGGATATCTGGTCCATCCGCACATCCTCTGCCAGGGTATCTTCGTCTGCCTGAACCTGCTTTTCTTTGATAGTTTTAACAGGTTCTGCCGAATTTCCCGTCTCCAATGCTTTTGCCGGTGATTCACTCTCTTTCCGGGAACTCGACGATTCCCGGGATTCCGGGGGATTCATGGCAGGGAACGGTTCAATTTTTCTATCCTGCCTGCCGGGGCTTTTTGCAGAAATCCGCGACGGTTCCGCAGCGTCCGGCCGGGATGCTTCCGTTTTTTTCTCTGTCACTTCCAAAGCTTTCTCCGGCTCTGATTTTGCCCTCCGGCTCCGTTCCGCTGCAAACTTTGCAACCGATTCGGACGGTGCCGGATCCGGCCCGGCAGCCGTTTCTTTTAAAGCCTGCTGTTCCGGTCTCTTCTCTCCTGAAGCTTCCGGCTTCCCGGCTTTGCGTTTCACGAGTTTTCGCGGCTCCGGGACTGCTTCCTTCTTTCCGGGGGATGGCACGGAATCGGAATCCTCCGCGTTTCCACCCTGGTTGATGTTGAACCGGCTGAAAAGATAATACTTGATCCCGTAAGTCATTGCCGTCCCTTTCGCCTTCTCCGCCATGTCATGCGTGCCGATCAGGTGGATGCGGGCGGTTTCCGTATCTTCCGGATCATCGATATTGACCCATTCGAGCAGGGCATCCGCCTCATAGATCCACATCCCGTCCTTTTGACGCAGATACACCGGCTCCCCATGCTCATCCTTCTGCGTCGGTGTCTCCTCGATCACACGGAAGTTGACGCCATATTTATCCATCGCCGGTGTCAAATACTCATAGATGTCGTCGATCTTCGTATAATCGTAATCCACGTTCTCGGTATGGCGCCGTTTTGCCAGGGTCGGAATCTTTTTCCGTATCCTGCATAATTTCTGCTGAAGGTTCATCTGATTATAGTATTTCATTTGCTTTCCTCACTTTCTTCGTTCTGTAGTTTTTTGCTCATAGCATTCTTTTTGCAATTTTTGTTCCCTGCGTTTTTTCTCAAGTTCCGTCCGCTTTTCTCTGCAGCACCAGATGCCTTATTTCCTGCTCTTTTTCTCCATAATCAGGGCGTATTCCTCCCGGATACCGCTAAAGCGGATCTTTTCCTGGAACATCTCCTCGCCAAATTTCTGGATCCAGAACTTTTCCATCGCATCCGTGACTGCTGCCGGATTATTAAGATAATGAAGATACAGCCTCCAGGTAAACTCCACGGTATCTCCCCCAAAGTGGATATCCGGGATATAGCGCACTTCATCGATCGGAATTCCATTTTCGATCATCCAAAGGGCATCCTCATGGATCTCAGCCCGGCTAAGTTTCGGGATGATTCCGCGACCCAGGACGAAGAACAGCTCGTGCCGGTGCTCCAGGTCAAAAAGAAGCCGTCTGTTTATTTCGCAGATAAGCGTCTTTTCCGCATGGGCCTTACTTTCCAGTTCCATGGTATCCGGCAGCTGCAAAAGCCTGCACATCAGGCTGCTCACATCAGAAAGGGCAAATGTCCCGGCGTTAAAGATACACATCAGCTTCGGAAGCCTGCCCGTTTCCTGACTCGGACCGGATTTTAAAAACAGGAAGCAAAATCCCCTGTTCCATACCGGATGCAGCTGGTATCCGCAAAGATGCAGGTCCCTCCTGCAGCACTTTATAAGCCACAGATAAAAGCTTTTCGACGTCCGGCTGCAGCCAACCCATTCCGGAAGCATCATAAGATCCATCTCGGTTAAGGCCATCACTTCTCCTTTCTTTTTGCAGGCCATGATAAGTCTGTTCGACCTCCAGTTTCTTTTAAACAAAGCCCGGTTCCATTTCCTTTTTATTTACTATCCGGCATCAGTATTTCACTTCGCCGGGAATGTCGTAGTCCGTCCAGCGGGATAAGATGCACCGGGCAATGTCCTCCTCCAGGTCCAGCATGGCGCGTTCTTTCGCTCCGTTTTTCCTGGCAAAGACCAGTGCCTGACAGATCCCGCAGTATGCGTCATAAGCGGTGCAGGGCTGCCCGTCATTCTCGGCCCGGAAGTTCTCCACGGTCTCCGCGATCAGCTTTTTCCCAAGCTTTACGCTCCTCATCACACCTGCCATCGCATTTTCCGGATAGCGCAGGCGGATATGGAACAACCGCTCGATCCCCTTTAACGTGGCTTTGTAATACTCAAACACGTTTTTTAGGTTATCTTCGACTTCCTCAATCCCTTTGCTGCCGCGGTGGATGGTCTTTAAAGCACGACCGAGCACGACCGTGTGGCCGTCTTCCTTAATATTATAGGAAATATTGGCTCCGGAGACGGCGACATCCGAGCTTGTCACGCGGATATCCGTGTAAAGGTCGCCCTGTATGGTTCTCCCATAGCGCGCGGACAGTTCCCGGTACGCATCCAGCATCTTTTTATCGCTGACCGTCCATGCCCCGTAAGTCATCGCATGGTCCGTATACCCGCCGGAAAACCTTGTATTTTCAAAGCCCTCCGAAATATAGGCGGAAGCAGCCATGAAAATATCCGTCATTTCGATGATCGAATAATCCTTTTTATCCCCGGAGTGCACGGCACGGATTTTCCCTTCTGAAAACCGCAGCAGCGACTTTCCTTCCGCCACCGCCAGACATTCATTTAAGATATCTGCAAGAACCGGCGTAGCGACAGCGGATAAGGCACTCCCGGAAATCCTTGCCCGCCGCTGCAGCGTCGGTATCGCGGTACTCCCAAGCAGGTAGCTTTTTCCGCCCGCGCGAAGGATCAGGCAGGTATGTTTCATCGTATCAAAAAGCAGGCTGCTTAAGTCTTCTTTTTCGACATCCGCGATGTCTCTTTCTTCACCGGTCGCAGCCAGCACCTCCATCTCGCAGCTCGGCATCCGCTCCCAGGTGGCGCGGGCACTTACCTCAAACAGATGCTGATGCAGTTTTGCCTCACTTAAAAACGTGCGGGAAAAATCATCCTGATAATACATAGTCCCTCCTTCCGGGATGCCCGCGTCAGGCCGCTTCTGCCATCCGGATACCCACGGATGAAATCCGGCCGTTGTCGATCGTAAAGCGGTATCCGTCAGACACCATAAAAAGCAGCGTCCATAAATCCAGCTGATTCGCGTTTTCCCATTCTACTGTCTGCATAAGTTCTGCATCTGCCGCATTCGTCTCCGATTTCATCTGCCCCGGCTTTCCCGCCAGCTTTCTTATACTTATTCTTCTTTTCAAATTCCTTCCATCCTCTGTACTCAACTTTATTTCCTCCGTTCATCGTATTTTGCTGTTCCTTTTGCCGGCTGCTTATTTCTTCCGCTTCATGCGCAGACAGCCTTTCTCCTTGTTCATTAATTTGCCTGTCATTCATTTCCTCCTTTCCCGGAACGGATGGGTCTTCATTAATTCCCGGCCGCATCCATGCACATTTCCATAAAACAAAAAAAGACGCATAAAAGAGTCTTTCTCTTTTTTGCATCTTCCCATTCTGTGCATTCCGATTGTGAGCGTATCTGACGCTAAAATTTTGCTTCCGGATCTTAACCATCCGGGATAAAATAATCTGCAAAGAGTATATGTCTCTGCACAAATTTTAAATCGCATTCATCTTAACACAAGATATTGTAATCGTCAATTCATTTTTAGCAACATCTTGTGTTATTTCAGTCTGTTCATCCATTTCAAAGCCCATATTGCCCGCCTTTCGGATCGTCAATCGCCGTAAAACCGGCCAGCTGCACAACGTTCGTTGCAACCGGACGGTCATCCTGATCCTTACCAACCTCAAACTCCACAGCCTCGCCGGATGTAAGTTTCCGAAAACCCGTACCCACGATCTCTGAATAGTGCACGTAAAAATCCTTTCCGGTGCCATCCTGCGTAATGAACCCATAGCCGCGCCTTGCGCTGAACCAGCGTACCGTGCCGGTGACCGTCCGGCCTGTCATATCCTTTTCCGGCTCTTCCTCTTCACAGGCATCCTCTTCTGTCCCATCCTTTTCTGATACCTGCTCCTCTGATACCGGCTCTCCCGGCCATATTTCTTCTGCCGACATCACTTCCTCCGTAGCCACATCGTTTTCTCCGATCTTAGTATCCATCATATTCTTATTTTCTGATAATGCTGCCATAATATCCCCTTTCTTTTTTCAGAATTAACCTTTACATTTTGTATGCCGGAATAATCCTCAACATCTTATACGATTTCCGGTTGTATGCGGCCGCTGCGATATGCCGCCTGTAATATAAGTCCCATAATTGTTCCCCGTAGTACATCGCCCATAGCCGCGCAGGTCTGCGAACTGCGCCTTCACTACGCTGCCAGTCGTTCTACATCACCCACTGCCGTGCAAGTCTGCAATTTACTAAGTTATCATTCCATACTTGCTGCCGTTGCATCAATGACTGCTTTTTGGGTTCTGTATCCTGATCCTTTCAAACCCCAGAACTGCGTCCTGGCTCCGGATCCATCTTCCACTGCCCGTATCTCCTAAAGAAGCGAGCTCATCCGGTGAGCCTGTGGCAATATAAAAAAGGTATGCCTGATCCGGCTGCAGCACACTGCCATTTTCTAGCAGCAAAGTCCTCCTGCTCCCATCGGTCTTTTCGATATCCACTTCCAGTTTCCTTAAAAATCCGACTCTCCTCTGTATTTTTATGACTGTCCCTTCCACCGTTTCATATGCTTTTGTCAGCGCGATGTAAAGCAAACTTCCGAAATACCATAACAGTGCAAGGAAAAGCAGCACGGACATCATAATGCAGATGCCATCCTTCATCCGGATTCCGTAAATCATGCCGATAAAAAGGATCAGGATGGATAATAAAAGAAGCCGGACTGCCTTGCCTGCCAGTACAGGCGGCAGGTCATCCAGCCTTGCAAAAAATTCTGCAGCTTTCTCTGCAGCCATATGAAACTTTCGCTTCCCATTATCCATGCCGTGTTCGTTTTGCTTCAAATACCCACCCCCAGTTCTGTCATCAGGATTTTCGGGATCAGATACAGAACCAGCAACGATACGGCAAAGAGCAGTTCCTGTTTCGGTTTCTTCATCTCCCAGACTTCCTGTTTATCTGTTCCGATGATCCTGGCCTTTCCAGGTGCTTCCCAGCAGAATTTCCGGTAGAAGTTCTGGAAGTTTTCGAATGAATAGCCGAACGACCGGATCCAGAAGATACGCCCCGGCATTTTTTCCTTATCGAGCAGAAGGAAGCTTTTCAGGGCATTTTCCTCGATCACCACGTAAAACTCCGGGATACCGCGCCTGCCGCCTTCCACTATTTTCTCGATCTCATCCAGATAGATCCTGCAGTATTCATAGTGGCCGCTCCTCTTTATCTGCCGCACCGTCACGCTGTCCTCATCGAGTTTTAAATAACAGCCCTTTGCCTCCATAACCTTTTTCCCTTCTAATATTCCCAGACGCAGGAAAAAAACCATGCAAAGAAAAGAAGCTGCCAGCAGATACACTGTCTCGAAATTTGCCCGGATGAGCACCACCACATAAACGCAGATAGCCGACACCAGGGCACTGACCGCCGCGGTCAGCAGATGCCGGTCACGTAAGTCCATCAGCTCGTATGTTTCTTCGTCTGTAGCTTCCAAAACCAAAATCATCTCCCTCCTTCACCGGCGATTTTACAACTCTGGATTTCTGCAATCGAGTAGGGGGACTTGATCCCCTACTCGCCCGCGTAGGCCGAGTGCTGCTTTGGCCACAAAACTCCTTGCCCGGCCCTGTGCATTGAAAAGGCAGCCCTCATCAGGCTGCCCCCTGTTCCATTGCCTTTCTGTTTTCCATAAGTTCACTGCAGCACTTCATCACTTCCTGACACCGGTAATAGGAAAACTGCCCGATGTGCATCTCCTTGCTGCCGAGGTTCATTTTGTTCCCGATCCAGATGTAGGCCTCTTTCCTCGTCATATAGCCCTCTTTCCAGATGGCATCCAGCGCCCGGTGCGCTTCAATCCTGACATGGCGCAGGTCGGAGTTGGCCAGCGTTCCTTTCGGCTGCAGGTTGTGGTCATGCGCGCCAACGTAAGCATCACAGGCCGGATAACCAGCGCAGACATACAGGAACCCGTTGCTATTTAAACAGTTCTCTTTATAGACATAGGAGGCCGGCCTAAGTATGGCTTTCCTGCCGCAGTATGGGCACCAGATATCCGCCGGAACCATTTTCTTTCGTTTCTTAGCCATCAAACCCCTTCTTTCTCATCCGTTTTTTTTATTGTAAAAAAATCCGGCCTCACGGTTCAAGAGGTTTTTCTAAACTTTTTATAAAATTTTCTTCAAAGTCATCAGTTACGCATACCGCCGGATGATCCGCGTGATAATCCCCTCCGCCACCTCAAAGCTGTCGTTGATCCTGGTGGCGACAAATCCGACCTGGTCCCGTTTTGCCGGGAGCGACGCGGTGCTGCAAAAATGGGCGACTGCGTTGACTCCGATGGAGAGACGGATAAAATAAGTGCCCTTGTAAACGTCCGTCACGATTCCCGCATACTTCCCGTTTTTATGGCACTTCTTTAAATTATCCTTATTCGTATCCGCCCCGGTCTTTGCGTTTACGGTGATGGAAATGTCATCCACGGACTTCATCTGGACCTTCTCCACCGCTACCAGTACCAGATCCCCAACGGAATACTTCTCCCCGGCGTCCACCATCCATTCCCAGGCCATATCCCGCGCCCGGACGGACACCTCAACGCCAAACACCTCCAGCCGCACCGCGCGCGCCGCGACCGCGATCACCCGCGCCTCCACAATCCGTCCGGGATAGAGCATCGGTTTTTCCTCCGGATTCTCCGACTCATAAAACATCTGCCGTTTCTTCATCATCGCATCCTTCCGCGACGCTACCACGCTTTTCGATTCGGCATCCAGATCCTTTACCATAAAATCGATCTGACAGCCGAGCATGTTATTGGCGATCCTCGTCTGCCGGTTTAAGGTATTGGCATTCTCTCGCCCATCCCCGGATAGGTTGATCATCATCTCCTCCATCGGGATGATCACGCGGAAGCCGTTATAATAGGTGACGGCAACCACCCACCCGCTCTCCAGCGTCTCAATGCCGCTTAGCGTCCCGGATAAGATTTTCCTTGTCCTGTGCGCGTTTAAGATCGAATGCCACCTCGCGTCCTCCTTCTCCTGAAACGATTCGACATGGGCGTCCACATCAATCGTCAGGATCGGATCCGGCAGCGCCGCGCGCGGCAGATCCTTTGGTACGCCCTGTGCGTAAGCTGCAGCATTTTCTGTAGCTGTTTTCTCTTCCGTTTTCTTCCTTTTCGTGCCCTCTTCCATGCGTTCCCTCCTTTTTCCATGGCGTCTATAAACATTTTTCTGCATCAAAAAAGGCAGCCGGTTATGACTGCCCTTATCGATTGCAATTTTTTTACAGCTATCATTATAATTTATGGAAAATCATAGGTCAATAGTGCTTCCGTAGCATTTATTCTCAAAAAAGTCGCAATTTAGTCGCATAGGTACAGCTTATACTGAACGGGAAACAGGCCTTTATCATATATTTTTTCCGTAGCTGCCAAGACAATACAGACTTTCTTTCGGCGTTCTCCTCTGATTTTTCCGATCTACAGCAATCAGGCCAAACGTCTGCGAATATCCTTTCTGCCACTCAAAATTATCCAGAAGAGACCAATGGAGGTAGCCTAAGACCTTAAGCCCATCTCCAAGGCATTTACCAATTCCTGACATAGCTTCTTCAATAAACGCGACGCGGTCTGAGTCATCAGCTGTTCCGACGCCATGTTCTGTAACAAGAATCGGTAAATCTGTAGACTTACTTACCTTTCGGATCACATGTTCCAGGGCCTGCGGATAATATTCATAATGCATTTGTGTAAGCTTCGCTCCTGTCGGAGCCGGAAGAAACCCATCTGTTCCTACCAGTTTTCTGGTATAATTCTGTACACCGACAAAATCATCATCCGTCATATAGGGAAGGTAATGAAGAAACTCTTTTTCCCATTCTGCAGCTGCGTTATTCTCTCCACCATCTACTGCCTGAAAATCATGCAGTGATAATGTCAGCCCCGTTTTCAGATGAGGGCAGGCCAATTTCATTGCCCGGGCAGCTGCCTGATGCGCTCTCGCAACAATCCGGTCTCCTGCATCTGTGCGCATTTCAAGAAAAGTCTGCGGAACTGCTGTCCCGAAAAGTGACTCATATTCTTCCTTCTGCTTTTCACGGCGTTCCACACCGTCTTTCTCCAATCGGATTCCCACCTGCAGATCTGCGTTTTTTCCCGCAGAATGGCTGCGTTTTATCACGCCAAGCGCCAAACCCATATTAGCCTCATTGATCGTACAGACATAATTCATCAGATCTCCGAGTTCTTTTGCGATAAATGCACAGTATTCGGCAAATGCATTGATCGTACGCTCATCTTCCCAACCGCCCTGTTCGATCAACCATTTGGGGGACGAAAAATGATGCATAGTCACAACTGGTTCGATTCCGCATTCTCTGCAGTAAAGCAGCATTTCGCGGTAATGTTCCACTCCCCCTGGGTCAAAACAACCCTTTTGCGGCTCAATTCTGGCCCATTCTATAGAAAAACGATAGGCGTTCAGACCCGCTTGCTTTAATAAATCAATATCCTCCCGAAACCGATGGTAATGATCCACTGCGTCCAGCGAAGGTTCAGCAAAATCCGAATACTCCATCTGCTCCATCGCCCAGAAATCACTGTTTTTGTTGTTTCCTTCCACCTGATGAGCCGCTGTGGAAGCCCCAATCAGAAATTTCTGTGTTGTCTTATTCATTCCGGTTGCCTTTCTTCTGTCCTGATTTTTTCTTTCAGCCATTCCAGGATTGCATCACCCTGATGGGAAATCAGGAAAAATACAACCAGGAAGATTCCATAAACAATATTTGTGTATGCGCCCGAATATCCAGAAGGAGCAATAATCGAAAGACCATATTTCAGCGTACCTACTGCAAAGGAGGAAAATATGATTCCAACAGCATCATTATTTGTAAATTTACCGATGTAGAAACCCATATATACCGGTAAAATCGCGCCGAAAGCCGTACTGATCGTGCCAAGCGTCGAAGATACCGCCGCAACCGATGCTGACTGTGACGCATATATTACAGTTGCAATTCCGTACAGCATTCCTGTCATGACAAAAGTCTGCATCACATTTTTACGCTCATTGATACCAATATTAACAGCCGCCTGTTGATTGTTTGCCAACAGGTTTGCGTGCTGTCCCGCGATAGTCAGCCTGGTAAAGCAGAAATAAATCACTGCTGACACTGCCGTAAGCGCAAGGCAAACCCACGTATTTTTTCCGAGAAAATTTAGTGCGGATGTCGCGGAAATACTGATGCCCCGTCCATTGTCAACCAGAAGTGTCAGGGATTCAAACAGGATTGCCGCACCGATAGTCGCTATGATTACCGGAAGTCTTCCGTACGTATAAAGTATGCCTACAAGAACACTCAGAGCAGTACAGATTAGAATGCTGAGAATCAGAAACAGCAGCCAGTTCACAACAATCTGATTTACAACATATACGGATACAATTGCACCGAGCGTCATTACTGCGCCACCGCTGAAATCAAATCTTCCGTTTTTTATCTGAATTCCCAGCGCATAGGCAATCGTTGCCGTTGCCGCCATGCTCTGTATCAGATTCTGCCAGGTAGTTGCATTGCCAAAGAACGTCAGTCCGCTGCCTCTTGCGATCGCCAGTATCACGAAATAAATAATCACAGGAATATACAGTGTTCCCACAATTCGTTTTATCATATCCAGCACTCTGTTATTATTTCCGTCCATAGTTTCATCCTCATTCCATATCCCGGCGCATTTGACCGTTTCTCCGGCTGTGTGCAAAAGACACAGCCGGAATCTTGTTCATATCATCTGTTACAAAGCAGATATTTCAGACATAACGTCTTACTCTCCGAGAGCATCCACCGTCAGGCTTCCTGTTTCATCAAAGAACGCTACCAGCTCCTCGTAGGTCGCTTCCTCATTGTAAGTCACCATAAGGCTCTGCAGCTGTGCGGATGTCACGATCGAGCATGTTCCGTCCGCGTTTCCATATACATAGTTACTCTTGAAATTCGCAAACTGCTCATCGTTCGTCACAATGATGGAAGATGAATACGGAATCATATAGCTGCTAAGCTGGTACTTAGCGGAAGCATCATCGGCTTCCATGGACTCAACAAGCCCAGCTACCGTTTCTTCCTTATCAGCATAGGAATATCCATTCAGTTTATCAAGAATCTGTACCAACGGGAATGCCACATCTTCAATTGGCGCAGTCCGGAAGCCCTGATATGTCTGATCGCCTTCCGTACCAAAATTATCCATCAGATAGTCCTCCGACTCATATCCGCAGGTCCATACTTTCACCTCTCCGTGAAGGTTTGCTGTCTGCAGTGCCGGCTCAATATAGGTAATGGAAGCGAAAGAACAGATCAGCTGAAGGTTTGAATTACTCTGGAAATACGCGGTCGGAAGTGCCATACTGGATACATCTACCTGCGGGAACTGCCATGTACCAGCCTCAAGCGTCACACCGGCATATGTTTCATCTTCCGTACGTGTCTCCAGCGTTTCTGTTGCGAAAGCGCTCTCCGGGATACCATACTCCTCTGTCAGCGTCTCATACATATTCTGAGCAGCAATCTGATGCCCCGGTGTCCACTTGGACGGATTCGTCGTAATACCAATAGAACCTTCCTTTTCAGAATCGTCCAGTGCTTCATACTCCGCTGCAATCTGTGCCGCATATTCCGCTACTTCCGAATCATAAGTATCGTTGCCATCCGCTATGGAACCTACATAGTAGCTGCTCTTTAAAATATCATAACCCGCATCCGAACTGTTCAGACTGGATGCCTGATTGGACCATGTGCCGCCAAAATATACGCCGGATTCTTCACATAATTCAAGTATAGCAGCATTGTTGCCCTTGTCTGTCATGGAAATAATTCCGTCATAGCCCTCTGCAATCGCCATTTCCACGTTTTCCAACAAAGTTGCCGCGTCATCTCCTGCAAAGCGGACATCATACGTAAATCCCAGATCACTGTTTACACTCCCAAGGAAAGCTTCCACTGCCTCTACGATTGAGCCCGTCGCTTTCAAGGTGAACACGCAGATCTTGTAATCACCGACCGCTTCCTGCACCTCAAAGTCCTCTGACGCATAAGAAATGCTGCTTCCAAACAACGAAACGGTCATCGCGAGTGCCAAACCGGCTCCAAGGATACGATTCATTCTTGTCTTCATTGTCTAATTACCTCCTTATTAAAATTGTTTTTATGATAAAGCGTGAACAACACGCTTCTATCCCGGCAGAACTACATTCAGCATAACTGCCTTCTTACTGCGGCAGCACCCTTCCTTTATCCCGGCAGGTGAGCAGCACAACAATGATATAGATAATCGCCACAAACAGATTCGTCATGCGGCTCGGCACACCGACAAAGATAAAACAGATATCGATCAGCGCATATGTAAACGAACCTACGATCGCACTGCTGATCCGGGATTTCATGCCTCCTGATATCGGCATACCACCCAGAATCAGGCAGATGATTATATTCATCTCATATCCCCTGCACGCATCATAGGTGATAGCGCTCTTATTCGCAAGGAATACGACCGTGGCCACCACAATCGCCACAGCGAACACCAGATAAGCCGCCATCCGATAAACCGTGATATTTACCCCTGCCTGTCTGGCACATTCCTGATTTGCTCCGATTGCTTTTACATATCTGCCGATCTTTGTAAAATTAAACAGATAGGTAAAAATCACTGCCACAATGATCAAAACCGCGAACATCACTCCGATTTTACGAAATGGTGCGAAAGTCGTGCTGCTGGCCGTACCAGCGTTAAACGTCATAGACTGGCTGTCTCCACACCACTGGTTAAACAGGATAACCGATATCCCGTATAGCAAAAACTGCAAAAACAATGATGTAATGATCGGCTTGATCTTCAATACGCTGGCCAGCACCGAATTGATGGCACCGCAGAGAAGAGCAATGATCAATATAACAATGATTCCAAAAAACATCGCAGTATAATTGGAGCCAAATTCGTTATAGATTTCTACCAGAAGCACCGTGTACAGCGACATCTGTGCACCGATGGAGATGTCCATCGCACCAAGGGAATAAACAAACACAGCACCGACTGACAGGACAGAAAATGTCACGCCCTCGGTAAAAATCGTCTTAAAGGAACTGCCTGATATATCAAATATATTGATATTCTTGATTGCCGGTGCAAGCGTACCAAACAGAATCATACAGAAAACCAGCCCTGCATATCCCGCCAGGGAATTCGCATTTCCCTTCAGCCACCCGCGTATATTCACTTCTTTTTTCTCTGTTTTCGTTTCCATATGTCAGGACTCCTCTAAATCATGTACTCAATGATATCCGTCTGTTTCAGATTTGGAGACCGGTCAAATTCTTTTGTCACCTGAAAGTCTTTCATAATAAGCAGACGATCAGACATACCGATCAATTCTGTCATTTCTTCGGAAATCATAATAATGGCTTTCCCATTCTTCTTCATTTCCTCCATGATCTGATACATTGATTGTTTTACGCCGACATCCACGCCACGCGTTGGGCAATCCATAATAACGACCTCGCTGTCATTCGCCATCCATTTTGCAAATGATACCTTCTGCTTGTTTCCGCCTGACAAAGTACTAACGTACTGTTTACTGTTATTGCATTTAATGGAAAGCGAATCAATCTGCTCCTGAATCAGGTCCCGTTCTTTTCCCGGACTGATAAAGGTACAGTGGGAAAGCCGATCCAGCGAGGGCAGCGCAATGTTATCTCCGATTGCTCCCTGCATGATCAGTGCTTCCGTATCCCGGTTTTTACTGATATACCCCATATTCTGCCGTATCGCATCCAATGGAGTCCGGATTGGTGAATTATTGCAGATAACACTGCCGCTTTTTAATTTTTCCAGTCCAAAAATTGCCCGTCCTACTTCGTGCATACCGCAGCCTGAGAGTCCTCCAATTCCTACAATCTCTCCACGTTTGAGGGAAAGAGAAAAATCCTTTATCTGCCCAAAGGTCAGATGCGAAACCTCCAAAATTGTTTCAGGAAGGCTGGAACGCTCCATATCCTCACGATAATATTTCTCACCCATTTCCCGTCCAACCATCATATGGCGAACCGGCTTCACAGCCTCTTTCCGATTATCGGAATTGCGACAGGCAAGAATTTCTTCTTCGGATACTGTTCCAACAATTTCTCCATCCCTTAAGACAGTCAAAGCATTGCATTGGTCAAAGATTTCATCAATGTCATGAGAGATAAAGACTACTGCTTTTCCATTTGAGGCCATCCTGTGAATCAGATCATACAGAATGTCCCGTCCCTGCTGAGAAAGTGCCGTCGTTGTCTCATCAACGACCAGAATCTCTGTGTTTTCATCCACGCATCTTACCAGCTCCACCAGTTTCCGATCCTCGAAGCTGTACTTATTAATAGAATCCTGTGCGCGGATATGGCTGACTCCAAAGCTGTCCAGAATCTTCTGTGCCTCCCTCGCCATTTTCCCGCTGTTGAAAATTCCATGGCTCATAAATTCTTTTTCGCGCCCTGCAAAAATATTGTGAGCCACTGTGATGTTCGGAATGGAGTTTGCTTCCTGCAGTATCATCGAAATCCCCTGCTTCTGTGACTCCACCATTGTCTGTGGGTGCCAGGGCTTTCCATGATAGAACATTTCTCCGCTCGTTGCGCTCTGCATTCCGGAAGCAATAGACATGATCGTTGATTTACCGGAGCCGTTCTCTCCGATCAGTCCCCGAATCTCCCCTCTTCGCAATGTAAAATCCACGTCCTTCAGTGCTATGGTAGGTCCGAACTCCTTATGCATATGTTTTGCTTCAAAAATAATTTCTTTTTCCATTTGTGATTTCCTCTCCCAGAAAATGGAATTGTCCCTGAATGATGACTACATTTTAGCATCGGATTTTTCATGAAACAATGGGATTCCTTTCCTTGTTTTCGACAATAATTTCATATAAAATAACAATCCATAATTAATAAAACGCACTCTTTTCATTAAAAAACCGCAAATACTCGGAGAAATTCATTGACTTCCCGGCTTCCGCCGTGCTATTGTGAATGAACATTTACATGTGGTTTTTATTCAGTCCGTTGCATATTATTGAATCACTGTAACTGTGAAAGAATTGAACAGATACAACCATCGAGGTGAACAATATGGAATTAAACGTAACTCCCGGCGCGGTCAGCCAGCTCCCTGGCCCTGATGCGAATATCTTTATCTCCAAAGTCAATTATTTTCCTCCCCATATTCATGAAACCAGTGAACTGCTTTTGATGTTATCCGGAAAAATGCAGGTTGGGATCAATCACGACACCTGGACAGCAAATGAAGGAGATCTGATTCTGATCAACGCAAGAACTCTGCATTCCTATCAGCCAGATCCATCCGGCGACGAATGCACCCATGTCGTCTGTCAGATTGATATTGACGCTTTACTTGGACAGACCTCCATGGAATCTCCCATATTTTTCCTGAATTCAGTTGCGCTTCCGGACAAGGAAAAATACAAACATCTCCGATATCTGATCGCAAGACTGGTGTACTCACAGTCTAATGATGACCAGAATACAGCTTCCAGAGGGCTCCTGTATGAGATTCTGAGTGAGCTTATCCTGAATTTTT
The DNA here is from genome assembly GCA_021201095.1 of Lachnospiraceae bacterium. Taxonomy (GTDB): domain Bacteria; phylum Bacillota; class Clostridia; order Lachnospirales; family Lachnospiraceae; genus Choladousia. The sequence continues at coordinate 3,911 of JAJQFO010000280.1, read as the reverse complement.
CTGAATCCGCTAAGGCTGAGAATTCACACATGGAAAGCAAATATGAAGATCGAAGATTGTCCCTGATCAATTATATTGCCAAAAACTACAGTCAGAATCTGACGCTCAACTCTATTGCAGCCGAATTTAATCTCTCCGTTCCCTACCTTTCTGCTTTTTTTAAGGAACACATCGGAGTGACGTTTACAGAATATTACAATATTCTGAGACTGAATCACGCAGTCAACGATATGCTTTCTCTGGATGATTCGATCGATACCATTGCTCACAACAATGGATTTACTGATACACGGACTTTTGTACGGCTTTTTCGTCAAAAATACGGCATGCTTCCTTCTGTTTACCGTAAATCTGCAAAAGATAACAGTTCATTTCCACAGGTGGTCTCACGCCGCGGTAATTTCTTTCACCCTTCTGTCCCAAAGTCTGCGTATCTTCCGAAGCTCTCTTTATATCAGCAGGAATACCTTCCGGGAACCCCAGTTGTTCCCGAACAGAAGCAGGCAGCAAAATGGATCACCTGTCCCACACTGGTGATGACAGAGCCTGCATCCCACAGCACAAAAGAATTCCAGAAAGTCTGTTTCATGGAACATTATCAGGATCTGCTGCAGACCAGCATTCAACGACTTCTCGCGGATCTTCAGCAGGAAATTGGTTTTAACTATATCAGCTTTAATATAGCTTCCTATCTCTATGATTTTTCAGACAGGCAGGAAAACTTTAATGGCTCCAGCGACTTCTATTATATCGACCAGATATTGGATTTTCTGTTATCGATACGTCTGTACCCGATGCTGACAATAAAGTTGGACTATCAAGAAATTTCCGACGAGAAAAGATCAAATGAGCTTCTCTTTGATACTTCAATACATAGAAACATGCTCGCAAGGCCACTGGAATCTTTCCTGCGGCACATCATCGCCCGCTATGGAATTGCCGTGGTCAGTCAGTGGAGGTTCCGTCTCTGGTATACACGGATACAGGATACTTCCGTCATAAACAATTTTTCGGAGCTCTTCGAGCTGTATCATCAGGTCTATACGGTCGTGAAAAATGTTTCACCGAGCCTGAAGATATGCAGCCACGCGGTTTCTTTCGGATTTCCGGGTGAATTCGGAAAAAGTCAGGAATTCGCGGCTTTTTGTAAGGATAACAATTGTTTTCCGGACTTTTTTTATTTCACATACAGTTCCCGGCAGTCTCAGATAAAAGACGGGAGAGTTTACACAAACGCAGCGCCTGAATCCTGGACGGAAGAAATATATAAACAAATTCAGGGGTTTCAGCAGCAATGGCAGATTGAGGATATCCCCTCATACTTATTTGAATATGATTTACTGACTTCCCGTACAAACCCTATCAATGATACATGCTATAAATCCTGTTATCTTGCGCACAACATTGTCAAAAATCTGGAACGATCCAATATGACCGGCTTCTGGCAGCTCACGGATACTTCCGGCGGACAGGCTGGTTCTTCCCTGTTTCATGGAGAGACATCCATGTATACCTATAATGGAATTGCCAAACCATATTTCCATGCGTTTGCTTTCATTAACCGATTAGGCAGTGAAATCCTTGCCCGAGAAAATGGCTGTATTGCCACCAGAGATCCGGAAGATCACAGGATTATTGTTTTGTTCTACAACTACGATTTCTATGATGATGTAGTCAACAACTCTAACTACAGACAAAGGCATTCCGCCTTTCAGGAGATGAAACTGATCCGCTACTCATTAAAGATCGATCAGGTTGACGGAGACTATTACACCATGAAACAGTACTGTGTCAGTGCCTCCCACGGTTCATCCTATGATGTCTGGGTAAAGATGGGGTCACCAAAGTTTCTCAGTGAATCCAGCATGAACTTTATCCGCAATGTGCAGACAGATCTCCAGGTTGAATCTGACAGGATTAATAACGGAATTATCAATCTTGAAGCAGAACTCGAACCGCTGGAGATCCGTCTGATCGAACTTGAGATTTTCTGATGCTCACACCTGTTCAAAAAGATAAGAGCAGGCAGGTGGCATCCCATATTCTCAGGTTTTAGAAAATGCAATGGAACTGATTTCAATTTCTCCATCGCCGCAGTATGTAAGATAAATCGGCTTTATCCCATGCATCGGAGCGCATACTGCGGTGCATGGTGTAAACTCCTCACATGCATTTAAAGTAATCTCTGCGATTTCGCATTCGCCGTCGCTCACCCGCAAGGTTCCCCCGCATCCACGCAAAGTCACAGAAATCCTGTCCATGCCATCAAATTCAAAATATTTAAAACCTGCGACTGCACTGTTCCCGAAATGGGTAATTCTATATTCTCCTTTTTCACCAGCGATATAAGGCTGATTTTCCAATCGACCCATATAAGGAATCGTTACACCACGCTCAGTGCCATACAGATTGCAGGCAATCGCGGCCGAATAGGCACCCTCTCCCCTGAGCGGACCTCCATTCAATCCGCAACTAGTAATCTCGACCTGCGCGATCCTGCCATCCGCACCGATTTCAACCGGTTCCGCACACCCCTGTCTTGAAAACTGGGTACCATGCGTATGCCTGTGATAAAATACATACCACTGCCCCGCCGCATTCACAAGTCCGCCATGGTTATTGCTGACGCATCCATTGGCCTTCTCTCTGGTGCGTCCACGATATCCAATATCAGCATTGCTGATGACCGTTCCCCCGTAATGGAATTCCCGATCCGGGTACTGGCTGTATGCATAGCAAAGCTCATGAGATAATTCTGACGCATAAATCAGAATATAAAGGCCATTAATTTTGCGAATAGAACATGCTTCAAAAAATGCATGCCCCTCAAATTCGGTTCCTGCCGCGTTCTTTTTCCCGGGAAGGATTACTTCCGGAACACTTTTTACTGTAATCATATCATTCCCTAAACGCACAACAGTGGCTCCCGGAAGGTTTTCCGGCAATTTTCTGTGCATCGGGAAAGGCGGCACAAAACCATAATACAACCATACTTCCCCATCTTCGCAAAGCACTGCCGGATCAAATGGGGCATTTTTCCGAAAGATACTGCCATCCTCACAGCACACACGCCCCAAATATTGAAATTCTCCGCAGGGTGTATTGCAAACAGCAACTGCCACTTCAAATTCGCCGCTCAGTACATAATACAGATAATACCGTCCATCTGTCCCTTTGCACACATCGGGTGCATAGAGATACTGCGTCTCATCATAGTGCGGATCCTGTATCCGTCTGTAGATAACCCCCTCATAGTGCCAGTCAGTCAGGTCATTTTCCGGTGCGGAATAGCAAACATAATCCAGCAAACAATATTTTTCACCATTTTCCTTATCATGAGAACCATAAATATAAACTCTTCCATCAAACAAATGCGGTTCTCCATCCGGAACATATTCATTCATTGGCAGATATGGGTTAAACACCTGTTTTTTCATCTTTTTTCTCCTCCTCGTATGTAATCAGATTTCAGTTAAAAGTTTCTCAAAATCTCAATCTCTTTTCAATTCGCTTGATTTTTGAAAAAAAATGGAATTATTCATATCTAAGGCTGACAAAAAATGAAAAATATGCACTGCTTTGATGAGCCAAATGCAGTAATGACTGACAGAGTCCTCATTGCTCCTGCCGCATATGTAAGAAAAATCCGCCAGGCTTTTCTATACCCGGCGGACCTAACCGCTTTTATCTAAAAATGTATGTATCTATTACTCGCAGCAGCGCTGGAATTACGCGGTCTGCCTCATTAGAACCCTGCATTTCCCTTTGCTTCCGAATGCTTAGGAAGCTGTAGGTAAATTTCATTTAGCCAATCATTTTCTTCCGTATGTCAGCCAGCCTGTTTAATGCCTCATAAAGGGTTTCTTCCTTTTTCGCGAAATGGAATCGGATATAGCTGTTAATATTCTCGC
>JAJQFO010000138.1 GCA_021201095.1 Lachnospiraceae bacterium | reverse complement strand
GGACCGCTTCGGTCTCAGTCTGAGTGGATTCCGTCTGAACCGCTTCGGTCTCAGTCTGGGTGGATTCCGTCTGAACTGCTTCGGTCTCAGTCTGAGCAGTTTCTGTCTGAACCGCTTCGGTTTCAGTCTGAGTGGTTTCCGTCTGAGCGGATTCGGTCTGGACTGCTGCAGTCTCGGTCTGAGTGGTTTCCGTCTCTGCCAGAGTGGTTTCTGTCTGAACCGCTTCGGTTTCAGCCAGCACCGCTTCCGTTTGGGCCGCTTCCGTCTCTGTCAGAGCCGTTTCCGCCTGGATTGCCGCCGCTTCCGTCTGAGGAGCCTCTGTCTGGGCCGCTTCGGTCTCAGTCTGAGCTTCCTCAGAGAGTGTGCCCTCCGCGGCCAGTCTTGCCGCTTCTTCTTCGAGTGTCTCAGCGACTGGGTAGTATGTATCGTACTCGACATATTCAGCCTTAATATAGCCGTAGACATCATTGCCGAGCGCGACCTTCATCCAGTCATCCCCATAGAGGACTACCTCGATCTGCGCACTTTCGGGAGCAACATCAATCACTTCACTGTCCGTAGATGCCTCAGCGCGGATATTCAGATACTCTACCTGAACGGTCGCAACATTGTAGGCAATCTCTTCTGCGATTGCCTCGGCTTCTTCGCCAGTAGCAAAGTAATCGGCCTTTACATAACCGTAAGCGTTTCCGGAAGTAATCTCATACCATAGTCCGTCGCCATTGTCATCTTCCACGACAGATAAAATCGTCGCGGATCCGTTGTTGTAGATTTTTGCAGTGATTTCTCCGTCAGTGCTGCTTTCAGAGCGGATATTGACGTAGTCCTCACACTGTGCGAATATCAGCTCGCCCTCCAGAGATGCTTCTTCATCTGCAGCGGCGTCAGAAATGGTTTCCTCGTCCGTTTTCATCACCGCTTCTGTTTTTGACGCGGTGTCAGAAACTGTTTCCCCATCAGCTTCTGTCACCGCTTCAGTCTCTGCCGCGAAAGCGGGGAACCCCTGTGCGCCGGAAAAAAGAAACCCGGCCATCAGGCACAGAGAGACCGCCTGCGGTACCCTTCTCTTCATTTGGTACAAACGCCTCCTTATCAATGTTTGCCACATAAATCTGCAGCAGCCCTCTTTTTGATTGCATTACAAAGCTGTTACAAATTTATTAAATAAAGTTACGGGAAAATCATAACAAAATTATATGAAAGAGTCAATGGTCTGATTGTGTTTTAATTTTTTCTTAACAATGAAAGAATGAAAATTACTATATTTTTATAAAAAGCTTGTGTGATTTGACAGAGTGTGCTAGAATAAACGAAGATTTGTATAGAAACAATAAGGGGACGAAATGGGGAGATTTACGAATGAAGGGATTTAGGAAGCTATTGCTGCTTGCTGCCATGGTAATGCTGGGAGCTTTTATTTGTGTGCAGGGAGTGTCAGCGGAGGAGAGTCTGACCGGATGGCAGACCATCGATGGATATACTTATTATTATAAGTCTGATGGTACGATGAAGACGGGACTTCTAAAGTATAAAAATCAATACTATTACCTGCGGAAAAAAGCGGATTCAAATGGACCGAAGGGAAGCATGGTCACAGGCTTTTATACGATCGGGGATTATAAGTATTATTTCTCGGAGGGCGGGGTTCGTCAGACGGGATGGCAGACAATTAATAACAGCGTTTATTATTTTTACACGACAGATACCGTAGGCGCGATGGCGACCGGACGGGTCCAGATCGGAAGCTACTATTATTATTTTACTTCCGCGGGTAAAATGAAGACCGGCTGGGTGACGCTCGACGGTGCGAAGCACTATTTTAAGAAATCCGGTACGGTTGGAGCAAAAAAAGGAAGCGAGCTTACCAGCTGGAATACGATCAGCGGCAGTGTTTATTATTTTAAAACGACAGGCTCTGTCGGGGCGATGGTGACCGGGAGACAGAAGATCGGCGATTACTATTATTACTTTGCCTCAACGGGTAAGATGAAGACCGGCTGGGTGAAGGTCAGTGGGAAAAAATATTACTATAAAAAATCAGGAACGGTCGGCACGACAAAGGGGAAGGGATTTACCGGCTGGAATAAGATCAGCGGTTACTATTATTATTTCACTTCGAAGGGTGTGCTGAAGACGAGCTGCTGGATCAGCTCGAAGTATTATGTGGATGAAAATGGCCGCAGACTGGTGAGCACGGTGACTCCGGACGGTTATCTCGTCAATTCGAAGGGCGTGAAGGTCTCTCTTGCTAAGGGATGGATAGAGCTCGACGGAAAGTATTATTATTACAAATCCGGCACGAAGCTTACCGGCTGGCTGAAGTCCGGAGGAAATTATTATTATCTGGATTCGGACGGTGTGCGTCAGACGGGATGGCTGACACTGAAAAAGAAGACCTTTTATCTGGATTCGGATGGCATACGGCAGACCGGCTGGGTTTTGATTGATTCGAAACGCTACTATTTTAATTCAAGCGGAGTGCTTCAGAAAAGCACTACCGTGGATGGTGTGAAGCTTGATGAAAACGGAGTTGCGACGACGGCCCGGGTTCTGCTGGTGGCAGGACATGGACAGGGCGATGTCGGGGCAAATGCTAAAATCAGCGGCACCACCTACTATGAATCTACACTGGCGCGTGAGCTTGCGACACTGGTCTATAAAGCTCTGGTTTCTTCCGGCAAGGATATTTCGGTCACGATGTATGATCAGGACTACAATCTATATACGACGATGTACAACCTGACCTATTACAGCAAGGTGACCGGTCCTTCCGTTACGTGGACAGATTATGATTATGTACTGGAAATTCATTTTAATGCGGGCGCGTCAGATTTGAGCGGAAATGGCAGCTACACTGGCACGGCAATGCTTGTCCGCACGTCAAAGACAGATACGACGATTGACAAGGCGATTGCAAAAAATATCAAGAGTCTTGGCTTTTCGTACTGGGCGGGCGGACTTGTCCGACGCAGCGATCTTTTGAATATGAATCTGTGTGAGAAGGCAGGAGTGTCGTATGGTCTGCTGGAGACTGCGTTTGTTGACGACAAGGATGATATGACCTTTTACAGTAAAAATAAATCCAAAATCGCGTCTGCAGTGGCGAAAGGGATTCTTACCGGACTTGGGCTATAGCATTATGCTATTGGTCAGGATACATACATGAAACAACATTGCAGCTGTTCGTTATTTATATTAAATTGGTTTATTATTTAATTTTGAAAACAGGCAGGAGTAGATGACATGAAAAGACGAGTTTTATCATTACTGGTAGACAACACATCCGGCGTACTCAGCCGTGTAGCAGGGCTGTTCAGCAGACGGGGCTATAATATTGACAGTCTCACAGTAGGTGAGACGATGGATCCGCGGTATTCACGCATGACAATAGTGGCGAGCGGGGACGAGCAGACTCTTGATCAGATTATGAAACAGCTGGCGAAGCTGATTGATGTGGTAGATATCAAGATTTTGAATGAAGAAAGCAGTGTCTGCCGGGAGCTGATCCTGGTGAAGGTGCGTGTAGATGTGCATGAGCGTCAGGATATTATCACAATGGCGAATGTGTTCCGCGGCAGAGTCGTGGATGTCGGAGCCGATTCTCTGATTATCGAGCTTACCGGACAGCAGTCGAAGCTGGATGCGTTTTTGCGTCTGCTCGAAGGGCATGAGATCCTGGAGCTGGCGCGCACGGGTATCACGGGACTTTCCCGCGGTGCAGACGATGTACGTTATCTGTAGAGATGATAGAAGGAAGCGGTCCCTGCGTATGATTTCGCGGCAGATCCTGACTTCTATAATCATAGATTTGGCGGATGGCAATCATAATTGCTGTTTGCCGTAATCCAATCACAAAGTACCAACCGTACTAATTTTTTTAAGAATGTGAGGAAAAGGAAAATGGCAGCAAGGATTTTTTACCAGAAGGACTGTAATCTTTCACTCCTTGAGGGAAAGACGATCGCAATTATCGGCTATGGCAGCCAGGGACATGCACATGCTCTGAACGCAAAGGAGTCCGGATGCAATGTTATCATCGGCCTTTACGAGGGAAGCCGTTCCTGGAACAAAGCGGTAGAGCAGGGCTTTGAGGTGTATACGGCAGCGGAAGCAGCGAAGAGAGCTGATATCATCATGATTCTGATTAATGATGAGAAGCAGGCCGCTATGTATAAAAAGGACATTGAGCCGAACCTGGAAGAAGGCAATATGCTGATGTTCGCGCATGGATTTAATATCCATTACGGATGCATTGTTCCGCCGGCAAATGTAGATGTGACGATGATTGCTCCGAAGGGACCGGGACACACAGTCCGCAGTGAGTATCAGGCTGGCAAGGGCGTTCCCTGCCTGGTAGCTGTGGAGCAGGATGCGACTGGCAAGGCGCTGGACATCGCGCTTGCTTATGCACTTGCGATCGGCGGAGCAAGAGCCGGTGTTCTGGAGACTACCTTCCGCACAGAGACGGAGACTGATCTTTTCGGCGAGCAGGCGGTTCTCTGCGGCGGTGTCTGCGCTCTGATGCAGGCAGGCTTCGAGACTCTGACCGAGGCAGGTTATGATCCGAGAAATGCATATTTTGAGTGCATCCATGAGATGAAGCTGATCGTTGACCTGATCTATCAGTCTGGATTTGCCGGAATGCGCTATTCGATTTCCAATACGGCTGAATACGGCGATTATGTGACGGGACCGAAGCTGATCACCGAAGAGACCAAGAAGACCATGAAGAAGATTCTGTCGGATATTCAGGATGGTACCTTTGCAAAGGATTTCCTGCTGGATATGTCCTCCGCAGGCGGACAGGTTCATTTCAAGGCTATGCGCAAGAAGGCCGCAGAGCATCCGTCTGAGATCGTAGGCGCAGAGGTGCGCAAGCTTTACAGCTGGAGCGATGAGGACAAGCTGATTAACAACTAAAGCAGGCCGCGTGTGACTGCTTAGCCAGGAAAGAGTCTGGTGAGGACTGGCTATTTTCTCTGAGCATCATGCGTCGGACGCTGTCGGGCTTGGGCTTATTTTAAGAACTGTTTTCGGGGTAATTCCTGATATGGGTTCAGACAATAGAGGCTGCGAAGGAAGTGCGGCCTCTTTTGAATTTTCTGATCCGATTACTATATAACAGTTCGAATCCGATAAGCACCTGGATAGAATAGGGAAAGGGGGACAAATACCATGGGAATGACAATGACGCAGAAAATCCTTGCGGCGGCGGCGGGACTGGATTCGGTGGAAGCCGGTCAGCTGATTGATGCAAAGCTGGATCTGGTGCTAGGCAATGACATTACGTCGCCGGTGGCCATTCATGAAATGGACAGATTAGAAGAGCAGAAGGTTTTTGACAAAGATAAGATTGCTCTCGTGATGGATCATTTTATCCCGAACAAGGATATCAAATCGGCGGAGCATTGCAAATGCGTGCGCGAATTTGCCTGCAAGCATGAAATTACGAATTATTTTGATGTGGGTCAGATGGGAATTGAGCACGCGCTGCTTCCGGAGCAGGGGCTGACCGTCGCGGGCGATGTGATTATCGGTGCGGACTCCCATACCTGCACGTACGGCGCACTGGGTGCTTTTTCCACTGGCGTCGGCAGTACAGATATGGCAGCCGGTATGGCGACCGGGAAAGCGTGGTTTAAGGTGCCGGGAGCGATTCGCTTCAATCTGACCGGCAAGCCGGCGAAGTGGATCAGCGGTAAGGATGTGATCCTTCATATTATCGGACTGATTGGCGTGGATGGCGCCTTGTATCGTTCGATGGAGTTTGTCGGCGACGGTATTTCCTGGCTGTCCATGGACGACCGGTTTACCATTGCCAACATGGCGATAGAAGCCGGCGGGAAAAACGGCATCTTTCCGGTGGATGACGCGGCGATTGCTTATATGAAGCAGCATTCAAAGCGGGAGTACCGGATTTTTGAGGCAGATCCGGATGCTGTTTATGAGGAAGAATATACGATTGATCTGAGTACGCTTAAGCCCACGGTATCCTTCCCGCATCTGCCGGAAAACACGAAGACGGTTGATGAAATTAAGGAGGATATCTCGATTGACCAGGTGGTGATTGGCTCCTGTACAAACGGCCGGATCAGTGACCTGCGCATTGCCGCGGAGATTCTGAAAGGCCGTAAGGTGAAAAAGAATCTGCGCTGTATTGTCATCCCGGCGACGCAGGCGATTTACCTGCAGGCGATGGAGGAAGGCCTGCTGAAGATCTTTATTGAAGCGGGCGCGGCAGTCAGTACGCCGACCTGCGGACCATGCCTGGGAGGCTACATGGGTGTACTCGCAGATAAGGAGCGCTGCGTTTCCACGACAAACCGGAACTTCGTCGGCCGTATGGGGCATGTCGGTTCGGAGGTCTATCTGGCCAGTCCGGCTGTGGCTGCGGCAAGTGCCCTGACCGGGAAAATTTCATCCCCTGAGGAGGTGTGCTGAGATGAAAGCAGAAGGCAGAGTTTTTAAATATGGTGATAATGTGGATACGGATGTAATCATCCCTGCGCGCTATCTGAATTCCTCAGATCCGGCGGAGCTGGCGACCCATTGCATGGAGGACATTGATAAGGAATTTGTCCATAAAGTGCAAAAGGGAGATATCATTGTGGCAAATAAGAATTTTGGCTGCGGATCTTCCAGAGAACATGCACCGATCGCCATTAAAGCTGCGGGCGTTAGCTGCGTTATTGCGGAGACGTTTGCACGTATCTTTTACCGGAACGCGATCAATATTGGACTTCCCATCATTGAGTGCCCTGAGGCTGCCCGGGCGATTGAGGAGGGAGACCTGGTCGAAATTGATTTTGACAGCGGCATGATCTATGACCATACGAAAAACACCGAGTATAAAGGGCAGGCATTCCCGGAATTTATGCAGAAAATTATCCGCGCGGAAGGCCTGATCAATTATATCAACGGGGAGAATTAAAAATTTATCTTTATGGTTTGATTTTTAAAAGCCGTGTGCTATAATTGTTTCATCGTGCGGTAGGATTCTACAGTGGGAAAAATAGTTTCATCAGTAGTCTTGCCGTTCGTGATAGTAACTGAAAATTTATAAGCAAATTGCGAGAGGAGATCGGTGCAATGAAAAAGGCGACCATGTTTGTGCTGGCGGCTGCTCTGACACTGTCTCTGTCTGGCTGCGGTTCCAATAATAAGGAGACTGAGGCAGAGACACAGGCAGCAACTGAGGCAGTTACGGAGGCAGCAGAAACGGAGACGGAGACGTTGGCTGTCGAAACTGAGGAAGTAACTGAGGCAGAGACCGAGGCAGAAACGGAAGCGGAGACCGAGGAAGTAACCGAGGCCGAAACCGACGCGGAGACTGAGGAAGCAACAGAAGCCGAAACCGAGGCGGAGACCGAGGAAGTAACAGAGGCTGAGGAGACCGAAGAGGCAACCGAGGCCGAGACAGAGACCGAGGAAGTAACGGAAGCCGAGACGGAGACTGAGTAAGCAACAGATCCCGAGCCGGATACTGCGTGAAAAAAAAAAGCCGAGAGGGCGGGTGGGGAGGGGTCGGGGGCGG
>JAJQFO010000342.1 GCA_021201095.1 Lachnospiraceae bacterium | reverse complement strand
GCCCTATACAGAGCAGAAAATTGCTCTGAAAGGTATTAAGTATCCGAATAAGAAGTTTTTAAGCTTTTTTGGTTCCCTTTTTATGATTGGGATTAATGAGATGGTTTTCGTAAACAGTACTGGGAAGGAAACACTTGCCCTGGAGGACATGGTAAAACAGCCTGATTTTTCCAAGCTGCCCAAAGAGCAGCAGCCAATACAGAATCCTGAACTGCAGCTGACTGGCCTGTATTTTATGCAGGAAGCATCGCGCCCGATACCCAATGAGCAAAAGACGCAGCTGCCTGAGCTAGAGGAAGAACTTGCGGTGAACATGATGAAGGCACGTTACGTAGTCCCGATTGAGCTTCTGGAAGGTCCGGAAAATGATGCAGAAAAGCTGAAGCAGCGGAAATATCGCCTTCCCATTCTGAAAAATAAAAAGGGTGAGATTCTGCAGCCGCTGTTTACAGACTCTACAGAATTTATAAAATTCAATAAGGAAAACAAATTTCGGGCGATTGTAGTCCCATTTGATAACTTATCTGGGATACTGATTAAAAATGCCAAGGGTTTCTTGCTGAATCCGGGAGGATTTCATCTGGCGATGCCCAAAGAGCTTATCGAAGGATTAAAAAATCGGTTTGAACTGTAGGGTGAACGAGCTTTCTTCTCTTTTCCAGCCGAGCAGGATGCGGACAGCAACCTGTCCAAATTCCTCTCGAACCAATGCGCTTTATAAAAGTGGGTCGGAGAGTGAGAGATTTCTCGCTCTGTCCGGCCCTTTTTCTGTCTGACTTCAGGTTTCACTCTCTTGTTACAATTTGACTCAGAATTTCAATCTCTCAATACAATTTGGCTTAATGTTTCATTCCTTTGCTACAATTGAGCTGTATTCACGCGGATATTCTATGTTTTTTAGAAAAAACGAAACACACCAAAAACCTTTCCAAGAATAGCCAGTTCCGTAACAATAATCGGATCCATGGTATCGTTCTCCGGCTGAAGACGAAAATAACCATCTTCTTTATAAAAGGTCTTGACAGTAGCGGAATCCTCTATCAGAGCGACAATGATATCACCATTGTCCGCTGTCTGCTGCTGGCGTACTAACACGCAGTCACCATCGAGAATACCTGCGTTGATCATGCTCTCGCCCTTTACTCGCAATATAAATGACTGCTCGTTCGGCATATATTCGGCAGGAATCGGAAAATAACTGTCAATGTTTTGTTCCGCCAGAATAGGCACCCCGGCAGCTACTGTGCCGACAATCGGGACATTTACCATTTCCCTGCGCACCATCTGGAAGGAGTCATCCAGAATTTCTATTGCGCGCGGCTTAGTCGGATCTCTTCGGATATAGCCGTTCTTCTCAAGCGATTCCAGATGGGAGTGAACGGAAGAGGTGGACTTCAGGTGAACCGCTTCGCAGATTTCCCGAACCGCAGGCGGAAAACCGCGTTTCAAAATTTCACTTTTTATATAATCGAGTATTTCTTGCTGTTTAGGTGTAATAGTTCCAGGCATGATCAATAACCTCCCGCACATATGTTTTCTTTAGTATAGCACATCCAATCGAAAAAAGCAAACAAATGTTTTCCTTGTGTCATTATTCTATTTGCGTGTATTCCATTTATTTTCCTTTTTATGGGTGATTTTGATTTTCTTGTTTTTTAGGTAAAAATACTCTAATGACTTAGCCATTTTTTCTTTTACTGATATTTATTTATGAAACCTTAATAAATCTGTCGTAAAAGCTTTCTTGTTTTCCTGAGACTGGAATGCTATACTGTTAGCAGCAGTGACACAGAGACAAAACAAGCTACACCATTTGCGGTAAAAAAGCACCGCCATTACTTTGTTCCAGTGTCCGGAACCTGTTGTTTATGCGTCTTCAAGACGGGAATCAATTATGAAAACGAAAAGGAGAGACTGACAGTATGATGAAAAAGAAACTTGCCGCTGTTATTATGAGCGCGATCTGCCTTGCTGCGGCGATCCCATCCGTACCTGCGATGGCGGACAGCCAGAAGGTAGTTACTCTTGGTGCGGATTTGTCAGAAGAACAGAAGACCATGATTCTCCAGTATTTCGGTGTGTATGGAGAATCTAATATCGAGACCTTGACTATCACTAACGCGGATGAGAGAGAGCATCTTGGATCCTATATTCCACTGGAGCAGATTGGCACAAAAACATTTAGCTGTGCACTGGTGAGTCCGACTACCTCTGGCGGGATCCAGGTCAAGACCGCGAACCTTACTTATGTGACTAGCAACATGATCGCGTCGACCTTGTCTACATCAGGAGTGGTAAACTGCGACGTTCTTGCTGCGGCACCTTTTGCCGTATCTGGAACAGGAGCACTCACCGGTATTCTGATGGCGTATGAGACAGCCTCCGGCGAGACGCTGGATGAGACAAAGAAAGAGACGGCGACGCAGGAGCTTGTTACCACGACAACAATCTCAGAAAGTGTCGGGCAGGTGGAAGCCACGCAGATCGTCAACGAGACAAAAATACAGGTCATTGAAGGGGATGTAGTTGATACCGGTGACATCGAAGTAATCGTAGACACGGTAGCAGAAGAGGAGGAGGTGACTCTTTCCGATGAAGACCGCGCACTTCTCGTAGAGCTTCTCGAAAAAATTGCCGAGCAGGATTATAATTATGAAGAGATGAGCGAAACACTGGAGCGCGTTGAGGAAAATCTGGAGGAGCTCAAAGACTCTCAGAGCTCGGATACTTCCGATTCTGGATCCTCCTCGGTGGATATCACGATTGAGATTAATAATGATTCCTCTTCAAGCTCTGATGCTAGCTCGGATTCTTCTTCAGATGCGGACGCAAGTTCGGATGCAGACGCCAGCTCCGATTCAGATTCCTCATCCTTATCCGAGGATAGTATTCTCCTGAATACAGACGATTCTGCACTTGGATCTGATGTTGTATTTGATGCGACAGACGAATCGGCTCTGACTGAAACAGAAAGTACAGCTGAAACAGAAAACACATCTGATACAGAAGCTGATATCACCATAGAGACAGAAGCATCTCAGACGGAAGCGACGACGGAAGCTGTGCAGGCAGAAGAAGCAACCACAGAATCTTCGGACGACAATATTGGATTTGACATTACCGTTTCAGATTCCTATAGTGATTCCACCACAGGTGAGGAGGAAAACGCTGATTCTTCTTCAGACGCAGGAGAGAGTGAGTCCTCTGATGTAAGTACCGTACCTTCTGAGACAGAAGAGGACAATGAGAATATCGACGTTTCGGATACATCGGATTCCACTGAGCTTGAGACTGATGCAGCTGAAGATATTGTAATAGATTCTGCGGAGACAGAGTCCATTTCGATCACAGAGCTGGTGCTTGAGCCAAATACAGATTCTGATGCTGCTGAAACCGCTTCCATAGAGGCTGGGCTTAATTGCCTGACCATTTCCTCCTCGAGAGCGGACCTCGTTGCCGGCACTGGTACATTATCTGTATACAATGCTTCCGACGGTTCTCTGGTGGAAAGCGTTGAGCTTGCTGATCCTGCAAAGGTAATTTCTGAGCAGATTACTGACGCAAATGAGCTCACAGAGCTTGGTGATTGGCTGGAAGGCATACGGTTCTACATTTATCTGGAAAGTCCTTTAGCGCCGAACACGTCTTTCTATGTCATTCTCAGTGACGACGCGCTTACGACAGCAGATGGAACAGCCTCCCTGGTGACATCACTCGACAGCCAGATCAGCTGGTCCTTCCATACACTGAGCTATGGCATTGGTCTGGATGAAACGGTGGACGGCGTGACAGCTGGTGATACCGTAAGCGGCAGTCTCTATATGGATACTACAGTATCTGCCTATGCAGTGATTGACAGTGTCACAGTAGACGGCGTTGAGACATTAATTGAAGAAAATTACATCACGTTCACGGAAAGCGTCAATACCTTCGAATTGGTATTCGGTCAAAGCGGAGAAACTGTAATTCACGTATCCTATTATGATTCTGCAGACACTCTGAATCTTGTGAATGAGGCAACCTGCGAAGTAACGATCAAATAAACCAAAAAGCATTCTATGGATCTATGGAAGAAATACTTTCTGCAGCCATAAAAAATGACCATTAACGATTACTCTAATTCGTGAGTTAATTTTTAAATAGGCTGGAAGGTATAAAATCTAACTTTATATGGAAAACCGTCTGGTTGTCTGTTTGATTATTTTAAAAGATGCCATGACGGTTTTTCCTTTTACATATCTGAGCTAATCTTTGAATTAGGTTTTGAAATTGCAGGCTTGACAAGCCGAAAAGGGAGGGAGTATAATAGTACACAAGTGATCTATACGACAAACACATGTTTTTCAAATAGATCGAATGCATTTTCTTTACAAAAAGTACCTCTTTGCATGACCCATTCAATCTAATTTGAAAAACATGGAGTTAATACATTAATAAACCGAATGCATTTTCTTTACAAGAAGTACCTATTTGTATAACCATTCGATCTATTATGAAAAACATGGAGTTAATGCATTAATAGAAACTGAATCCGTTTTCTTTACAAAAGCACTTTTTTGCATGACCATTCGATCTGATTTAGGAGGTTTTTATGGAGAAGAATCTGACCTACAGTGAACAGGTTAAAATTGATAATGTACTGCGCCTTCGGGAGGTTCTGAAGACCTTGCCGGGTTTTGCGAAGGATTATTTTCGCGCGATTGAGCCGACGACATCTACCAGAACGAGGATTTCCTATGCATATGATATCCGGATTTTTTTTCAGTTTCTTGCTGCGGAAAATCCGCTTTTTAAAGACAAGGATATCACAACGCTGAAGGTTGATGTTCTGGATCAGCTGCAGGCTGTGGATATTGAGGAATATCAGGAATATCTGAAGGTTTATTCGGATCCGGAGAATCACATCGTTACCAATGGAGAACGTGGACTGAAACGCAAAATGTCTGCGCTGCGCAGCTTTTACGCATATTATTACAAGCGGGAAATGATTCACACAAATCCGACTCTGCTCGTAGACATGCCCAAGCTTCATGACAAGGAAATTATTCGCCTGGATCCGGATGAAACGGCCAGTCTGCTGGATTATATTGAGCATTGCGGGGATTCCCTGACCGGGCAGAAAAAGGTTTATTATGAGAAAACAAAGGTTCGGGATCTGGCGATTGTGACTTTGCTGCTGGGCACGGGGATTCGTGTTTCGGAATGTGTGGGTCTGGATGTGAATGATATTGATTTTAAAAATAATGGGATTCGCGTTGTCCGGAAAGGCGGTTCGGAAATGATGGTATATTTTGGTGAGGAGGTCGAGGAGGCGCTGCGCAAGTATCTGGAAGCCCGGAAGGCAATTACCCCTGTTGCCGGTCATGAGAATGCTCTCTTCTATTCTACGCAGCGCCGTAGAATCGGGGTGCAGGCTGTCGAAAACATGGTAAAAAAATACGCCAGGGAGGTCACTACGACAAAGAAAATTACGCCGCATAAGCTTCGCAGCACCTACGGCACCACATTATATCGGGAAACCGGGGATATTTATCTGGTTGCAGATGTTCTCGGTCACAAGGACGTTAATACAACCCGCAAGCATTACGCAGCGATGGGCGACGACCGCCGCCGCACAGCAGCCAGCGCGGTAAAACTTCGTAAAGCATAATCATATTCATTTAAATGGATTTTAACAGGGGTCCCTGAATAATGTATGAATTAAAAAGTTTACATAAATTAATTCTGTAAATTATTCACATAAAACAAAGCGTCGAACAGAAGTTTACATAAATAAATTCTGTAAATACTGTACTTAAAACGAACTGTAAAATGGAAATGGGAATGCATTTTAAAGGCAAATGCATTCCCATACATATTCATTCAAAGCATACAGAGAAAACTGTTTGCAGCATCAGCTTTCTAAAAGGATGGTGAATGGTCCATCGTTGCAAAGGCTGACGCTCATTTTGGCTCCGAATACACCTGTCTCAACCTTTGAAATGGATTTTCTGCACTCTGCGATAATATACTCATACAATTCTTCTGCCATTTGGGGCTCACCGGCTTCGACAAACGAGGGACGGTTGCCCTTTATACAGTTTGCGTAGAGGGTAAATTGAGATACCAGAAGCAAGGATCCGCCTACATCTTTTAAAGACAAATTGATTTTTCCATTTTCATCTGGAAAAATCCGAAGCCCGATCAGTTTTTTTATCAGCTTGTCTGCATCTGCGCGCGTATCATTCTGTCCGACGCCGATCAGGACCAGATATCCTTTTTCAATCGCGCCTACCGTATTACCAGCAACCTCCACAGATGCATGAGTGACCCTCTGAATCACAAATTTCATTGTTCTCTTCTGCTCCTTTCCCAAGGCATAGTCTGCGTATCTTATCTGTTCAGTCTTTTCACAGCTGCGAGGCTTATCCCATCTCCAGCTTTTTCAGAATTTCCTGGAAATATTCCGGAAGCGGCGCCTCAATCTCGATATATGCCCCTGTTCTCGGATGAATAAGGCCAAGGGTCATGGCATGCAGGGTCTGACCCTGAAGCCCCGGAATCGGGCATTTGGAGGGCCCATAGAGGGGGTCTCCAAGGATCGGATGCCCGATGCTTTTCATGTGCACCCGAATCTGATGGGTTCGTCCGGTCTCCAGCTGGCATTCGATGTAGGTATACGATGGAAACCGTTCCAGGATGTGATAATGTGTTACCGCATTCTTCCCGTTTGGAACATTCACCGCCATTTCCTTTCTTCGCTGCGGATGCCGCCCGATTGTTGTTTGTATAGTTCCATCTTCCCGGAGCTGTCCGTGAACGATGGCGCGGTATTTTCGCGTAATGGAATGCTCCTTGAGCTGAGCTGCCACAGCCTGATGAGCAAAATCATTTTTACAGACGACTAACGAGCCTGTAGTGTCACGGTCAATACGGTGGACAATGCCAGGCCGCAATACACCATTAATGCCGGAAAGACTGTCTTTGCAGTGGTACAGCAGGGCGTTTACCAAAGTCCCGCTGTAATGACCTGCGGCAGGATGAACCACCATCCCCTTTGGTTTGTTTACGATAATCAGATCTTCATCTTCATAAAGAATGTCCAGAGGGATATTTTCCGGCACCACATCCAGTTCCCGGTCAGGTGGAAAATGAATGCAAATCCGATCATCTTCAGAAAGCTTTTGCCCTGGTTTGGCGGTTTTCCCGTTTACGGTCACAGAACCGTCCCTGATCAGCGTCTGCAGCGAAGATCGTGAATGGTTTTCATAATGGGCAGAAAGCAAATGATCCAGCCGTTCTCCGCTCTCCTTTGCTGTAGCTTTGAATTCTGCCGTAGCTTTGCATTCTTCCATAAAGTGTTATCCTTCCTTCACATACCCACAATACTGATTTGTTTTCGCATGATAATTGTATGCCTTTACAATAACAGTTAGCCAGTTCTTGTACAGTAGCAGGCTGCCTCCGAAATAAAAGTAGCCTGCTTTCAGAGCATTACACGCAAAGGAAAACAACTATTTGCTTCGAAGCTTTAGAAATGTAAATTCTTCCGAACGATAAACCGTGAATAATAACACAACCGCGAGAA
>JAJQFO010000186.1 GCA_021201095.1 Lachnospiraceae bacterium | reverse complement strand
AGTTGATCGTGTTGAAGATTTTCAGACAATAACCATGCTTCAGAAGTGCGTTGCCGCACTCGATTACAATGCTTCCTTTCGGGTCAGTGACCACATAGCTGCTGTGCATCTGCAGCAGATTCGGCTTTAACCAGAACCTCGTCTTGCCGCTGCCGGACCCTCCGACGATCAGCACGTTCTTATTTCTGGCGTTCGCCGGATTCTTTGGCCGGTTCGACATCATCAGCCGCTCGGTCTTTGTGAGAATGATGTTATCCTCGAATTTCGGGGCCATAAACGGCTCGATGTCCTTTGCCGTCCCCCACCGGGCAGAACCATATTCCATGTTGGTGCGAAATTTCTTTGCATTTTTCCCTTTTAAATAAACCGCAAGCCACAGAGCAGCGCCGCTCAGCAATCCAATCAACAAATCAAATGGATGGAGACTTGGCAGCGGATTTCCAAAGGCGGCAGGAACAGAAGCCATAAGGCCGAGAATCTTTTCTCCTGTCGTCTCACCAGCCGCAAGCCGCCACGCTTCGCCCAGATTGGTTGCAATAAGGCCCATCAGAAAATAGGGCAAAATTTTAGCCAGGAGCTTTGTGATTTTTTCCTTACTCATAAATCACGCTCCTGACTTTTCTGACGTATCCTGTTCGGGATGGATGCCGTAAGCGCAATCAGCTTCGAGAGCTGTTTTCTCACGCTCGGACGCTTTGCCTTCTGCATTGTCTGCGCGGAATACTCTTTGTAGGCCGCTGTCAGTGCATCCGCATCGCGGGCTTTAAAAAAGACGGTGTAACGCGGCGGACTAACCGAAGAATCTTTCCGGATTGCAAAATCCACGCCGTACTTCTTAGCCACCTTTTCAAACCCTTTCAGTTCCGTTTCCGCAATCGGTATCGTGGAAACGCCCTGATTCTGCCCGACCAGCTCCCGCACTGTCTGTTTTCCGTGCGGAACCTCTGCAGCTTTCTGGCTGTTTTTCACCTTTACCTTAGAACGGTGGTTCAGATAAAGCCGGACACCATTCATTACCGTCCGAACAGTCAGCTTTGACGTGCTGATTGCCAGATTGACCGCCTTGTTTTCTACTTCCTCCTGCATCCTTCATCATCTCCTTTCCGGGCCGGAAGAAAGTATGCGTGTCCTTCATTTCCGGCAATTCAGAGCATAAGGACGCCGCATAGAAAAAAGCACAGCGCTGTCACAAAGATACCGGCGATGGCTGTGCTCGTTTCGCGTCTGTTGATTTTTCTTTTGCAGCGCCCTCTTTCGGCTCATCCCTGATTGGCAGGGCCATTATGCTCCGCCCCATCTTCACGAAAGTCTCCGGATAATGGAAACGCTTTTCATATTTTTCCATCTGCTCCGGTGTGAGGGAGCAATAATCTTCCTCGCCCAGACCAACCACAAGAAAATCACCGGTGAGGATGTCATACATCTGTCCGTCTGCATCACGGAGAGCGCGGTTCAGGGACAGTCCAATGTTCTTTCCCTGTTCATTACAGATGATCCCGACATCCTCATCATCCAGATACACATCCTCAATATCGCCTCCCACTGTCGCCTGCAGATCCTCCAGCTCCGAGCCGACCTGATAGGGAACAGGCGCTTTCCCCGGCTTTACCAGAAGTACATCCAGTTTGCTTCCCTCTCGGGTTATTTCCCTGCCCTCATCACTTTTAAAATCAACATCTGAAAAATTGTCCGCATCAAGCACATATTCCGAGTTGTAGTAGCCCTGCCTGACCTTTTCCTCTGCTTCTTCCTTTGAATCAGCTTTCATGGAAACTGTTTTTTCCAGAGTCTCCTTGATCGTGACATCATATTCCTTCATGGGTTCCTCCTTTCCCTGTTTACTCTGACTGCCTGGTCCATAAATCACAGCGATACATCCTGTGATGAAACTGGTCTGGACTTTGATTTCTGCCGGCTCTGATCTGTTTTTTCAGCTTTTTCGCTGAATGCCTTTAAATCGCCCAGAACCGAGTGGCCTGGCTCTGTCCGTTCCTGCTTTCTGCTTTCATATTTTTCCGCAAGCTCAAACACTCTTTCCCGGCTGTCGTAATGATAGACCTTATCTGACAGTTTTTCTCCTGAAGGGATCGAATCCTTATTTATTCCACGGACCACATTCTCCAGATTTCTCCAATTCTGTTCACCATCATCCGGAAGCATCATGACTTCATTTACAGAAGACGGGAAAATATAAAAATCGCCATTCAATTTTTCAGAAGCCTTATCCATAAATTCCGGATAAGCGATCACAGATGCCCCTTTTCTTCCAGACAGGTTTGTAGCCATATAAAGAGAAAACCCATATTCCGCTTCCTGTTCCGGTATTTCCAGAAGTGCCGGCATACCCAACATGTCTGACATTCTTTCCATTATTTCTTTTACGGTCAGGATATAAAGCGGCTCTTTTCTGCCAGCAGTTTCCAATGCGTCATGATGCAGCTGCTCCGGCGTTATCCCGTATCTTTCCAACATCTTATTGGTAAAAAGAAGGTCAGCCATCAGTTCGTTATCATCACCGTTTATTCGGATTCGGTATATCAGCGAGAGATCCTCCATATCATGACGGGGAATCCCTTTCAGAAATTCCTTATTCTGGTCACGGTTAATCAAATCTACGGTCAGCATCCCTTTCACCGTCTCATAGCTGTCAAGCACCCCATATTCCAAATAATCCATCCGGCACCCGCTCTCTTATCTCTGCTCAGAGCCGGATTGCCGGAAGATCACGCCCATCCGCGCAAAGGGTAATGGCATTTTCCTCAACATACTGGAAGATTTCATAAATATCCCCGCCTGACAGCGACCATAAATCTCCGTCCGGGTCCTCGCAACAGATCACGGCATTGCCAAACAGATAAACTTCCTTTCCCAGCTTAATAATTTTATTTTCCGGGAAATAAAGCGTCAGTCCGCTTTTTCCAAAATCAACCGGCACAAAGCTGTCGGCAAATTCCGGAATCTTTTCGCAGGCCTCCCCATAAGTCAATACTTTCGGAGCACTGCCGGGGCAGAGCATCATGACAATCATTTCCGCCTCGTCCTTTTCATCTTCCATGTCTGTGCAGACATCTGCACCGGCATCCAACATTCCATCCGTTAAAAGAATGTTGATATTCAGATCACCTTCAATGTTAAGATTCATTCAATTATTTCCTCCTTCGATTGCTTCGTTAAAAATGAAAAAGGCAGCGTACATACTTCCTTTCCGAAGCCTGTTCCGCTGCCTGTTGATTAAAGCATTTGATCCTGTTGTTTCTGTTTTTTCCGCTGCCATTGTTCCAGCAGTCTTATGATGGTTTTTTCCATCTGCTGGGGCGTATATGACTTCGGAAAATATTTCCGAAGCTCATCTGCTTTAAAAACCACACGATCTGGGTCGCCTTTCTTCTCCTCGTTCATCGTGCTGCACATAAAATCCATCGAACACCCGCTGTCCTGGCTCTGTTTTTTCAGCCGCTGTGCCTGCGAGAGAGACGGCGTTGCCTGTGCGTAGTCCATCGCTTCCAGAAACTGCTTCTGCTCATCCTTACTCAGATAAGACAGCTCCACAGCGGGATTTAAAGCGATTTTCTTTTCATCCACCATATCCAACAGTTCTGGAATCAGTTCTGTAAGACGAATATACCGTTTCACTTGACTACGGCTATCATTCGCTTCAGCCGCTATTTTATCTGCGGCGGTCAACTTCGGCCCAAGTTGGGCCGAAGTTAAATCCGTCCTCGTTCCCTGATGTTTTATGGCATCCAGCTTCATTCTGTAGGCCCATGCACGTTCACTCGGCAGAATCGTTTCTCTTTGAAGATTCGAATCCACCATGGCGATGATCGCTTCATCATCATCCATCTCACGGACAATTACCGGCACAGTCTCCAGTCCGACAAGCTGCGCCGCATGATGTCTCCGATGTCCGGAAACAATCTCGTAACCACCGTCCGGATCAGGGCGGGCGAGAAGCGGCGAGATCACGCCAAACTGGGAAATGCTTTCCATCGTCCTTGTCATAGCTTCATCGTCCACCACGCGGAACGGATGCCCCTCAAATGGGTGAAGTTCTGATATGGGAATCTTCTGAATCTGTTCCCGCGTCGCAGCTTCACGGCTTTCTTCCGTGGAAAAAATATCATCGTAGCTGCTCAATGCGATGTTTGCGCCTTTTTTCGGCATTATCCAACACCTCCTTTGTCAGACTCCGATAGGCGGCGGCTACTTTTCCTTTCGGGTCATGCTCATAAATACTTTTCCCCTCGGCACTGATTTCCGCAGCCCGTACAGAGCGCGGTATTTCCGTGTCGAAGATATTCAGTTTTTCTCCGTAGGTCTCCCGAATCAGACTGGCGATCTCCTTACTGTAATTAGTCCTGCCATCTACCATGGTCAGCAGGATTCCCTCAATTTTCAGTTTGGGATTGATCTGCCTGCGGACCTTGTTTACTGTCTGTAAAAGCTGTTCAAGACCTTTGGCAGACAAATATTGGGTACATACAGGTATCAGAACATTGTCCGCCGCTGCAAGTGCGTTGACTGTCAGCATCCCCAGACTCGGCATACAATCCAGAAGAATGTGGTCATACTGATAACGCACCGTATCCAGATAGCGATTCAGCGTACTTTCACGGCTCATGGCATTTACCAGCGACACCTCCAGACCTGCCAAACTGATATTTGCCGGCATCAGGTCAACCCCTTCTTTATGATGGAGAATGCCCTCACCCGGACTGACCGGCTCATCATTTACCATCTTCATCATCATGTCAGATAACGTAACAGGCAGATCATCCGGCTGCGGATAACCCAGACTGATGGTCAGACTTCCCTGCGGATCATCGTCAACCAGCAGCACTTTTTTGCCCTCACTGGCAAGGCCAATGCCCAGATTCTCACATGTGACGGTCTTGCCTGTTCCCCCTTTCTGATTGACGACCGCCGTTACTGTTGCTCTCTTTGAAATTTTCATCACCCCCTGCATCTTCATGAGCTATTTCCTGTAAAACAGAAAACATTGTTTCTTTCATGTCCCTTTGCCTGTGCCAGAATGATTGTACGTCCGCTGAAATTCATCTGCCGCTAACCAGCTCTTTCACCAGATTCTGCTTGTCCTTCCCGATTTCCGTGCGCCGGTCCTTTCCGCGCACCTGTACCGGTGTGCAAAGCTCCAATATCCGGCTGTAAATCCTCGCATGAAAAACATCCTCGGCATTTTTAATCTCGCCAATGGTGAGATTTGTCGTGACAATCAGTGGCTTGCCTGCCTTGTATCGTTCGTCAATCACCGCGTAAACCTGTTCCAGTGCATAGTCGGTATTCCGCTCGATACCCAGATCATCAATAATCAAAAGATCAAAGGCAGACAGTGAAGCAATATAGCGATACCGCTCCTCCGAATACATGGCTCCCATCTGGTTGAGGATTTTCGAGAAGTTTGTCATAAGCACAGGCACCCCGCGATCCAGAAGTTCATTGGCAATGCAGGCAGCAGCGAAAGATTTCCCTGTCCCGACATCACCCCAAAGCAGCAATCCGAGATTGTTTGCCTTTGCATCCATCCAGTTCTCGACATATTTCTCCGCGGTCCGAATCACCGGACTGTCATCCGCTGTATCGAATGTCCAGCCGAATAGCGCCTTTTCCTGTATTCCCGTTGCTTTCAGGTTCATGACACGATTTCTTCTGCTCGTTTCTTCCAGCTTTTTCTCATAAGCCTCCTGATCTTCTTTCCGGCACCGGCACATACAGGAAACGATTCGCTCCATCCCTCCCACTCTGATCCTGCACTGCGTGGGCGTATTACATTTTTTGCAGTAAAAAAGACCGTCCTCTCCGACATACTCTCCATCGGATGGAACGGCCTTTGTGTACCGCTCAAAGAATGCTGCTAAAACATCATTCACAGGCTCTCACCTTCCTCGCATCTGTAATTATCGTGGCTGTATTTTTTTCCTCCGTTCTGCCGCTGCTCACGTCTTGCCCAGCTACGGATGGTAGCCAGATGGTTCTTATAGGACTTTCCGGTGGAAGCCATATATTCCGACAGCCGCTCAATCCACTGTTCATAGTCCCGCGGAAATTCCTTCTGCAAAGTAAGAAAATCAGAATCACTCAAAAGAACATTCCGATACGCACCATGTCGATGCCGCGGCTCTCTTTCACTCTCTCTATCTATTAAATCAGTATTTATTATTTCTTTACTTAATACTTCTTTAATTAATTGTGTGCGATTTTCCTGCGCAGGTTTTTCCTCCGCTGGATTTTCCTGCGTTGGATTTTCCAGTGTTGGATTTTCTGCTTCTGGATTCACGAATGCCTGAATTCCAGGGGACGCGCTTACTGCTTCCTCATCATCCAAAAGCAGATTTTCTGCTATTGGCTTTCCGGCTTTTGGTTTCTGCGGCCGCTCATAAATGACATAAACATTATCCCGAAGCAGTCCCTTTTCATTGCGTCTCCGTTCACGATGGAGATAGCCTTTTTCCTCCAGTTCTTTAAGTCCGGAAGCTATACCGCTTCGTCCCTCCTTGCAAATAGCCACAAGGCCGTTGACACTGTAAATCCAGCTTTCCGGCAGACTTAAAAAGAGGGACAGCAGCCCTTTCGCTTTCAGCGACAGATCACCATCCCGAAGATGGTAGTTACTCATGGTTGTATAACCCGTGTTTTTTTCAATGCGGATCACCGGCATACATCATCACCTCCTACAATAATTTCGGCCAGTTCCGCCAACATCGCACAAATGCAAAATACGCTTTCATTTCAGCCGCTGGAGTTTCGCTTCTTTCGTATTTCTGCTATCGCATCAGCTGTACACCAGCCAATGCAGGGAGCGCCTTTGCTGTATGGGCATTGATAGCACTTGTCATTCACTATTTGCTCCTGCCGGATGATATAAAAACAGCTTTTTATTCCGCCGAGCTGACAGCCAGCTTTACCGTCCCATAAGAAACAGTATCGGCAGTCCTTCGGCTTGTCCCTCGCGTACTGTACCGGTACGTCTGCTGTTCCACTCATTTTCGAGTCACCTCCAATCTTCCTCTTTGAATAATTTTGAGCACAGGCATTTTTTGCCTATACCTACACGCATGAACCAGATTCTGATGCAGCTTTGCCCGCAAAATTCCCTCGCCGGGTGGCATCCCACGCTTCGCATGGGATATGCCTTGCCCGGCTCTGCGCATAAAAAACCCGCCACAGATTCCGCTTTCTATCACACGGAACAGGACGGGTATGTAAGTTTCTAATAAAGGCTTATACTCTGTTAGAAAATTCATTATTTCATTAGACGGATGCTTTGATTCATCTAAAAGTTTTAGACAGCTTTGATTCCATGATTCTTCGCATTACAGATGTGCAGGATTGAACAGTAATGACACAGTTTGCATTTTAATAAAAATACAGTGTCTACCTTTTTTAGATGGAATCCCATAAAAAAAGCGCTTCATTTCAAATATTAGAAAAACGGCCTTTTTCATTAGATAAAATCCTTCACTTTTCTAAAAATATTAGACGGAATTATGTAGATTGGATCAGGAATGTAAGCGTCAAATAAGACGTGTCTGGCAAATATCAGAAATATCTTTATAATGAGA
>JAJQFO010000103.1 GCA_021201095.1 Lachnospiraceae bacterium | reverse complement strand
CAAGCGCATCCAGAGGGCAGACAGACCTGATGAGAACGGATGTGAAAGAGAGCGAAAGCGAATATGAGCTGACAATGAATCTTCCGGGTATCAAGAAGGAGGATGTGAAGGCTGAGCTGAAGGATGGATATCTTACGATCCAGGCCTCCACGAATACAAACAATGATCAGAAAGACAGCAACGGTAAGTATGTTCGCCGTGAACGCTATGCCGGATCTTTCAGCAGATCGTTCTATGTGGGAGAAGAAGTGAAACAGGAAGATATCAAGGCGAAGTTTGAGAACGGCACTCTGATTCTTACTGTGCCAAAGAAAGTCCAGCAGCCGGTAGTTGAAGAAAATAAGTATATTGCCATCGAGTAACACCAACATAGAAAATGCGGCGGATAAACCGCCGCAGATGAAGTTCTTTTTCTCCGCGGTGCAGCCTTAAACAGCTGCACCGTTTTTTAACATGACGAGACAAATGATGCTGCTGAGAAGATGGATTTTAGCTGTGCGGCTCAATCATCATCCTCTTTCATCGTGTTACAAATTTTTTTGATATATTTCCATACGATCGCTGCCGCTGCAACGATAAGGAGAGTTGTACCTACTGCGATGAATGTACTGTGTTCTTTTTTTGAACTTTTTAATATCCATGACTGTTCCTCCTTTCCGAATACACATCATAGTTATGATTTGGCAGATTATGTTGTTATGGTTTCGATTGCCTTATACTAACACCAAACCAGTTCAAGTACAACACGTCCAAAATCTGAAATTTTAATTAAATGGGATTTTACTGAGAACCGATTCAATGCCAACGTTACGGTATTGCAGCCATACAAGCACAACTCCGCAGACCGAGAGCAGCAGCCCCACCCAGAGCAATATCTTATTTGCCGCGCCGTCCGCATAACACAGCTTCATAGAGAAAATCCTGTAACTCATCAAGGGACGGCGGTTCGAGAAAGAACTGCTGTCCCGATTTTTATGCACACGGCCGCGCAAGGCCATATCCCATGCGAAGCGTGGGAGGCCACCCGGCGAGGGCTAAACGGTTGTCCACTGGGTCTCCGCTTCGCTCCGGTCCGTCCTAAACGCGTGCCACTGGCACGCAGGACCATCCAGCGCCCCGCGCAGGCGGATAGGGGAGAAATGCGTTCCCCTATCCGAATAGATAAATACATAGCGGGCAGAATCAGCCGGAAACGGTTGACGCTGCCCGCTTTTTTTCTGTTTTAACGTACTGTCAGAAGAGCTGTATAAAAATGTACAGGTGCGCAAAAATAGTCATAGCAATATTTTCGGAAAAAAGCCAGTTCTGATTGATATCTTTCCGATTATCGTTTATAATCATAAAAATAAGATCAGGAAATGACAGGAGATGGCATCAATGAAGACTTGTAAAGAAATGGCATCCATTTGGAATGTTACCGAGCGCACGGTCACAAATTTTTGTAAAAACGGAAAAATTCCGGGAGCCGTAAAGGAAGGGAAAAGCTGGAAAATTCCGGATGATGTCAGGAAACCTGACGATGGAAGAATTTCATCCGGAAAGTATGTAAAGAAAGCAGCGGGAGCCCAGAGGAAGCCCCTGCCTGTTGGTATTTCTGATTATATACGGGCCCAGTCGGAATATTATTATGTCGATAAGACCTTGCTGATCAGGGAATTTTTAGATCAGAAGCCATTGGTATCTTTATTTACGAGGCCGAGAAGATTTGGTAAAACACTGAATATGGATATGCTCAGGGTGTTCTTTGAAAAAACAGATACCGATACATCCATATATTTTACAGATAAGGCTATCTGGAAATGCGGAGAGGAATATCGTTCCCATCAGGGCGCATATCCGGTTATATTCCTTACCTTTAAGGATGTGAAATTTGACACCTGGAAAGCAACGCTTGAAAAACTGAAAGCGCTCCTTCAGGAGGAATATGGCAGACATCAGGAACTGGCAGACAGTGATAAGCTTTCGGAATACGAGAAAGACTATTTCTCAAAGATCCTGAATGGCACAGCAAATGAGGTGGAGCTCACATCTGCACTTGAGAAACTGTCAAAAATGCTTGCCACGCACTATGATAAGGCTCCGATTATTATCATTGATGAATACGATACACCCATTCAGGAAGGATACTCGAAAGACTTCTATGAGGAGATCATTCGCTTCATGAGAAATTTCTTTTCCGGAGCATTCAAAGACAATAAGAATCTTTCTTATGGATTCCTTACAGGTATTCTGCGAATCGCACAGGAAAGCATTTTCAGCGGATTAAATAATCTGTCGGTAAATTCTGTAATGGACGAAGAATACGACAATTATTTTGGATTTACCAGCGAAGAAGTGACAAAGATGCTTGCATACTATGGCGTATCGGAGAAGGAAAGTGAAATAAGGGACTGGTATGATGGATATTTATTTGGCAGTAAGGAAATCTATAATCCCTGGTCGGTAATCAATTATATTTCAAAGGGATGCACCCCTGGGGCATATTGGGTAAATACCGGTAAAAATGAAATCCTCGAAGATGTTCTTAAGGCTGCGACGGAAGATATTATTGAAGAACTGTATGCTTTGCTTCAAGGGGAGAAGGTCATTGCAAGGATTGACCAGAATGTAGTTTACAGATCCCTTGCTGAAGATCCGGCTAATATTTACAGTCTGTTGTTAGTGGCTGGATATTTGAAGACGCCCCAAAAAGAGCTGCAGGCAGATGGTTCGTATCTGTGTGAGGTTTCCATTCCTAACAGAGAAATCGCAGCGGTTTACAAGAGTGAGATACTGTCTCATCTGCTGCAGATCGGGGCCGTCACAAGAACAACGGCTAATAAGATTGCGGAAAGCCTTTATGCAAACAATCGCAGGAAATTGCAGCAGGCTATAGCAGAGTATATTGATAAATCCATCAGTTTCTATGATGCCGGGACAGAAGGTTTCTACCATGGTCTTGTCCTTGGGCTGGTCGCTTTAATGGATAATCAGTATAAAATTAAATCCAACAGAGAATCCGGTGACGGAAGATATGATATCAGTATGCTTCCAAAGGAAGAACGATATCCGGGAATTATCATGGAACTTAAGTGGAAGAAAAACCTGGAGGAAGATCAGCTTGCCGAACTCGCAGATGAGGCATTGTCTCAGATTGAAGATATGCGTTATGATGCTGAAATGAAAGAAGATGGAATTAAGGATATTTTGAAATTTGGAATTGCGTTTTCGGGGAAGAAAGTACGTGTCAAAACAAAATAAGGCTGGAGATTTAATGCGAGGCCTACATAGTGGGCAGAGTAAAATTTTTCTTGCGGAACGAGAATTAATCGCTATAATTAACTGTAAGGAAGAAAATGAAAGGGGGATGTGCTATGCCAATGGTTAATGTGAACGTTCAGCCAGAGATTATTCGCTGGGCGTTAAACCAGACGCAGGAAGAAAAGCTCGGAGAAAAGCTGTTTTCGCTGCTTCATGAAGCTGCGCACATTTGGATTGGTGAGAATGATCTCTATAATGACAGGAACAGCAGGGCAGACGGGGTGAGTGACCTGGAAAGAATCTGTAATGCTGTTGCTGGTGAACTACTGGTTTCGAAAGGAAATTCGTTCACTATGAAAGTAAAAATCGCCGCGCCGTCTAAAAAAGGTGTGTAGCGTACAGTTCGATGCCCACTTTTTTTAGAAATTTCTAAAATCTGTCTAAAATCACAGGTTGATTTCTAATGAACAGGATCGATCAGGAACGTGCAGGAATGAATTCGGACCCATAAAAATCCCTGATAAAATCAGGCTAAATTGAACACGAATGGTACATACCGTACAGTAAAGGCTCCGACTCCTAAGCGGAAGGCCGTGGGGCGCTGGACGGTCCTGCGTGCCAGTGGCACGCGTTTAGGACCGACCGAAGCGGAAGCGTAGACCCAGTGGACGTCCGTTTAGCGCCGACCGAAGCGGAGCGGAGACGAATCCCGCCAGGGACGTGATTTTTAAGCGGAAATCTGCTAAGATCGTGTTAGCTGACACGAAAACAGGTTCCGCTTTTTTTATTGGCTAACGAAAGTCGTCAGGTTCAGTCCCAGCTAAGATTTTGAGGATTTCTTAGCCAGCCAGCTAAGAAAAAAGGGCTTCCAGCTAAGAATCTGAAAATCGGCGATTTTGGCTGGTTTCCAGCTAAGAAAGTTGAGACTAATGAAGACGGCACCATATGGCTTTACTACGAGTCCCATAAAGTGGATATTACGGAGTATCTGTCCGGAAGCAGCAAAAGCTGCAAACTGGCGATCAAAGATAATGGGACGACGACCTATTTCGATATAAAGTTAAATGGGAGCGGCGGATATAGCCTGTCCTCATCGGATTCCCCGGAGGGTTCCTCTGACGCATATACGATTGTAGACTAATTCGACGCGCAGCAGAACACCGTCATATCACTTTTGTAGAACGAAAAAGAGACGCTTTTGGGCTCTTTTTCATTATGAATGGATGATTCTTTTTTTGCCGACAGTTTTTGATTTTGTCCATAAAGCTATCTTATCATTCTAATAATTGATGAACTTGTATTTACCGTTTCCCTGACCTTTTACTGGTTCAATAAGGCCAAGGGTTTTCAGCCGATTCAAAAATTTCCCTGCAGGAGATGGAGCTAAAGCGAATATCCTTAAAATATCAGCTCTGCAGAATGAGTGTTCATAACCATAATTATCGAAAAGTGTAAGGATTGCTCAATTGTTTTTGACAAATTCTTCTCCGTTTTGGAGCAGAGAAATCAAAGAGCCACCGTATTCTTTATTGTCTAAGGCATCCATAACGTCGGAGGCTTTGTTTAACCCATACCAACGTACAAAACAGGCGAGAATGCCAAATGGGTGAATCATCAGCAAGCAATGCACCGGCATTGGTCAAATTGCCATTTTCATCCAAAAGTTCAAAAGATACAAAATCAGAATCTGTCAATTCATTTCCTGTTTGAATCCGATAGACGGAGCGAAGCTTTGTAAAAGCCAGTTTTTCAAACAAATATCTGGAAGGCAGGCTACGACAACGAGGATTATGAGATTGACGAAGATGATGCAGATGATGAGCCAGTCTGATATGATTCCTCGTGGATAGGCATAGCCTGGGCAGCCTGCGGGCTGCTTACATAGCGAAAATGCGGATATTCTTCTTGTTTGCAGTGAGTGGGGCTGATATAATGGAGACATCAGCGGGAAGAAACAAACCGATGTTACGGAATTTGAAAGGGATACCAGATGACAGAAATAAATCAGGATGATATCATAATTGATATTAGAAGGGTAGCTGCCAAACTAAATCAAAACAAATTGACAAAACAAGAGTATGCTGAAAATGGTGGCCGATATTCGTTTTCATTTTTTGAAGAGCATGAGGATGAAATCGGAAGCTTTGCAAATAATGTTGAACTTGCAGGATTAAAATATATGACGTAGCTTGTTGAAAAAACGGAATATTCTAAAAGATAGTGATATTTGAAGGTGTTTGACTATGGGAAAATTATATGAACGGGCAGATATTTATGATCTGATTGAAAGCAAAGATAGATTCGAAGCGAACAAAAAGCATTGGGCTGCATTATTAGAAGGACGAGATATTAAATCAGTTTTCGATGTCAGTATTGGAACAGGGAGTTCGACTTTACCTCTTCTTGAGTTAGGTGTGAAATTGTCAGGCTCTGACCTCAGTCAGGATATGCTTGATAAATGCAGAGAAAAGTCGGTGAATATGCGAAAGAAAATCGAACTTACACAATGCGATTTTCGAGAATTGTCATCTAAAATCACAGGACAATTTGACTGCGTGGCAAGTACAGGAAATTCGCTTCCCTATGTAACAAATGGAGAAGTGCTGCAGGTTTTAGAACAGATGGATAAGCTGATTCGTCCGGGAGGGTATTTATATTTTGATATCCGGAACTGGGATAAAATTTTACGGGAGCATCAGAGATTTTATTTGTATAATCCGGTGTTCTTAAATGAAAACAGAGTTAATCTGATACAGGTATGGGATTATGAAAATGACGGCTCTATGATATTTAATTTGATATTCACATTTGAGCAGGATAATAAAATCGTCCCAAAAGAACGTTTTGAGGAGCACTATTACCCGATTTTAAAGAACGTGCTCTTAAATAAATTGAAAGAAATGCAATATGCGGACATACAGGTTTTGTGTTATCCGGCATATGCCACGGAAATAAATACTGATGATGTTGATTGGTATACAGTCATTGCACAGAAGGCAAGATGATCGCCTGCATGTGCGGGATCGCTTGCTGGATGGGAACCAATAATTTAATGTTGTAGTTCAGAATCGGAGAGAACAATGTGCGGACGCTATTACGTTGATGATGATACAGCTGATGAATTCCATCGGATTACGAAAAATACGGATTTTCCGATCAGAACAGGCGACATCCGGCCATCGGAGACCGCTGCGGTATTCAGTCAGAAAAACGGAAGGCTGGCTGCGGAGAATATGGTCTGGGGTTATCCCGGTTATCAGGGCAAAAACCTGTTGATTATGGAAACGCCCCCTCGCTTTGCTCGGCGGCAATGCGCGCCAGCCATGCAAAAAACGCTTCGCGTTTGGCTGGCGCTAACGCAAGATCGGAAGGCATATTGGAAAGACGAACCTTCCGGGATGATATTCTCGCGCGCCGGTGTGTGATTCCGGCAAAGGGGTTTTATGAGTGGAGTCCATCAAAAGAAAAATACTGGTTTGAGGACGGCTCACCGATTTTGTTTCTGGCAGGCTGCTTCAATGCACAAAGGAGTCCGGAGTGTAATGCTTTCAGAACCGATTATTACAATAGATGTACATGGGAAGAATGTTGAAAAAGCATTGGATGCTATTCATAAGAAAGTGGATGGCGCGGGAAGCGCCGTGTATGAGGTTCGGGTCATTCACGGTTTTCATGGCGGTACTCGAATACGCTCTGCTATCAGGGAGGAGTTTGGCTATGGCCTGGAGCGCCGTCCAAACGCGCAGCGTTTTTGCATGACTGGCACGATCTGCCCTCGCCGGGTGGCATCCTCGCCCTTCGGGCGGGATATCCGCCGAACGTAGTGAGGGGCGTTTCCCGTGTGGATGCGCCGGTCAACGTATGTCCGTCGATCCATGTGTCTTCGTCTGTCTCCATTGCGCTGGTGACTGCGAAGTCAAAGCTGTTTACAGAGCACAGAGGGCGTAAGATAGCAATCATCGTGCTGATGATCCTGATCAGTATTTCCACGTTATTCGTGAAGCAGCATTCGGCCATAGATGTGGTATGCGGCGCGGCAGTCAGCATTGTTCTGTATGTGATCGCGTATCATACGAACTGGAGAAGGCTGCTGAAAGGTAAATTAAAAGTGCTTCTTTGATCGAGAAGCACTTTTGTATGGAAAGAGACTATTTAAAATATTGGAATTATAATCTTGGAAAATGAGGGAGTGCCTGGCAGCGTGTGGGAGCCGCCAGGCGTGAGTTATGAAATGACGTTGGAATCATCCAACATCTATGGTTTTCTAACATGAAAATATGACCGAATTATGTCTGAATTATAAAAAAATCAAACCATCACCTGTACTTCAAGTCATATACATTTATCGTTCAAAAGCGTCATAGCAGATTAATCAGAAGTGAGAAGGGGCAGAAGATTTCCGAGAGAATTCTTCCCGGCGCAT
>JAJQFO010000309.1 GCA_021201095.1 Lachnospiraceae bacterium | reverse complement strand
CTCGAATCCACTGACCGATCCAGCCCCATTTCCAGAGTCCGATTGCATACGAAAGCCTGGTTCTGCTCCAACGGGATTTTCTGACTGAACGCCCGAATTTGCTTCTTCGGAATTTACCGCTCCAACCGTTCCTGTTCCGGAGGTATCTCCCAGCTCACCCAGAAAACTTTTTTCGGGATTACCGGTTGCCTCCGTTTCAGAACATCCCGGCTCATGATATCCGGAGCGTTCTCCCGTGTCTTCCGATAATCCGTCAATACCGGTAACACTCATATCACTGCCAATGCCGGACTGGACTTCTCCGTAGATGCCAGCTTCATTCCGATTGTAAGTTCCAACATCTTTCCCTTCATTCGGATTGCCTCTCATCGTCTCCTGCCCTGCCGGATTTACCTCTCCTGCAGATTCAATTTCAGATAATACACCCCGGCTAATCAAGTCCTGCTGCAAGGGTTTGCTAAAGGATGCCGTTGCTGCTTCTGACCCTGTCTCTTCTGGCATTTGAGAACCGTTCCTCATTTCCGCAGATGTTCCGACAGTCCGTGTTTCAGAATGAATTCCCTGCCCAGACATACCTGCATAGAAAGTAGAATCGCTGCCGTCCGGCTGCTGTCCTTCCGCATTAAATATACTGGGATCTGCCTCCTGCAGCGGCTCATCGTTTCCTGCTTCTGAAAATCTCTGGTTGCCAAAAGAACCGCCCACAGATAAACCGCCCGCCAATCCCTCTCCAGTTGCTGCTTTGAATTCAGATTCACCTGTTTGCCCATCTGCCGGTTCGCCTCTGAATTCGGAAGCAAATTCATCGGCAAGTCCGGATTCCTGTGTGCTCTCATATCCGGTTTCCGATATATCCGTAAATCCGCTTCCTGATTCGTCTATGGCTCCGGCTTTTGGCATATCCGGAATCCCTGATCCTGATTTTCCTGCAAATCCTGTTTGCGGCGAGCCTGTAAATCCTATCTCCGAACTATCTGTCAGCTCCTTTTCTGGAATATCCGTAAATCCAGTTTCTGAGCCGTCTGATGTCTTTGCTTCTGGCATATCCATATAATCGGTTTCCGTTCCTATATCCGTAAATCCGATTTTCGATCCGTCTGACATCTCCGCTTCCGGTATATCCGTAAATTCGGTTTCTGACTCGTCTGATGTCTCAGTTTCCGGCATATCCGTAAATCCGGCTTCTGGTTCGGCTGACATCTCAGTTTCCGGCATGTCCGTAAATCTGGCTTCTGATCCGTCTTCCGCCTCTGCTTCTGGCATATCCGAAATCCCTGATCCTGATTTTCCTGCAAGTCCTGTTTGAGGCATGCCTGTAAATTCAGTTTCTGAACCATCTGTCGACTCCATTTCCGGCATATCCTTAAAGCTGGCTTCTAATCCGTCTGCTGTTTCTGATTCCGATATATCCGTAAAGCTGGTTTCCATGCCTTCTGTAAGCCCTGTTTCCTGCACAGAGATAGCTGCATTCCTGGCTTCGTCACCAAACACCGGATGCCTCCCTGTATCCTCTCCATCCTGGGGCAACGGCGTTCCCTCCGTTCCAGAGTTCAACATGGATACTTCCAGAGGGCTTTCTCCATCCGCAGCCATATCGGATATCTCCTCTGATGGGTTCCCGAATACTCCGCCTGATGAAACTTCCGGATTCGACATATTTTCACCTGCGCTCTCTCCAAGCTCTTCAAAAATACTCGTTCCCGCATGATAAGAAGAGGTCTCACTCGCTCCTCCTACTTCTGTTTCCCCATCCGAAAAAGCTCCCGGGTTTCCTGAAGCCCTGGTTTCTTCTTCATTGCCGCCATCGGCAGAAAGCGGAATTGGGGTAAACGCTTCAGCTCCGCCGTCCCCACCGCCTCCGGCTGGCGCAATGCCGCCGCCTGTTGGCCATGACCATGTATCACCGCCGCCAAAAAAGCCGCCCTGAAAATTGAAGCCGCCTCCGCCAAATCGGGACAGCATCCTGCCTGCTGCCATCATGAGCGCCATTCCGCCCATTCCTCCGGCAGTCCGGCCCATGCTCACACCAAGGGATGCCATGTAAGAATCCAGCTTAAATGTGATCTTGCAAAAGCCGACAAGGCATAAAGTCGCAGCAAAGAATTTTGTAAACCCATATCCACTCGCAAGCATATTCCCATAACCAGCAAGGAACAGTTTCATGCACCACGCATTTAGAATCACGAGGATCACCTGCCCGCCAAACATCTTGCACCAGGAGTTCAGTATATTGTTCGTCGCCTTTGAGCCGCCCGTGGCAAAAGCAAGCGGAGCCGTATAGGACATTACACCCAGCAGCACATACCGTTCCGCAATGATCTGGAGCATTTTAAAATAATTCCATGCTACGACAAACTGCATGATCAGCATAAGCAGGGAGACACTGACGCTGTCAATCCCCAGAGTTGCAGTAATGACGGAAAGAGCCGAAACGTATTCTGAAAAATTCACCACCTCAATATCAGTCCCCACGACCCAGCTATAGGGTGTCCCTGCGATATTTAACACATAATTAAGAACACTTTTCGCGCCAAAGATCATAAACAGGCAGACTGCGCTGCGGCACGTCAGCTGTATCGGGTCTTCCCCTTCCATCCCGGCAACACCGAACATGGATTTAAAAAGCTGCCACGTAAAGATCATCAGCAGAAGTGCCACAGAAAGAGGAAGGATGACATTCCGGTACAGGCTCCCCACAACAGAAAACAATTCCTCAAACAACGTCAGATCACAGGATAGCAGGTCTGTAAACAGTTCAGTGATCACTTCCATCGCATCCACAATAAACTGCGAGCACTGTTCCCTGATTGCCTCAATCAATAATTGAATCAGCCATGTCATATTTCTTTTACCTTATAGAATCCTCCTTTCCGCCAGGAGAGCTCTGGCTTTTATTCGAAAAAATCAGTAAACCTGCGTCTGCGGCTCAAAAGTTCCGCTCTCCGAAAAACAATGCATCATTTTCCGGCAGGTCAATTATCCGGTGAAAAGGCTTTGCGGTATGATCTTTTCCAGATATGTCACAATCGCTCCAAGTGTCATGAGCGCTGCCCAACAGATCACGATCCGTTTCAGCCAGGCCCGCGACTCATCCACCGTCCGCCCTGATTTTGAAAAGTTCATTAGAAACAGGCAGACAGCCGCACACACAACTGCCGCAACAGTCGCAATCCCAGATACATCCGTGTAGACCGTCTGCATGGCCGTTTTCGCGGTCGTAAAAATGTCCGTTGCCCCGGCTGACAGCACGAAGCAATACGCACCGCAAAGAGCTGTCATACCAGCGGATGCAAATCGCCGGAACATCCTGCCACCGCAAGCTTTCCTGTTCCTGATTTCCGAAATTTCTTTCAGATTCTTGCCCCTGATAGGCACACCTCCCCTCTCCGATTTCCTTCGGATAGAATCTTTCACATTTCCTGTACTGCCCATATACCATATGCTTCACTGTCATTTGGACAATCGAGCAGGGTGGTTTTCTCCCTGCTTGTCAGCGCGAAGCGCGAGCAGCGTTAGCTGCAAGTTTTTTGGGTGCCTCCGCGCAATCGGATAGGGGAACGTACTTATCCCCTATCCGCCCGCGCGAGCCGGGTGCGGCTTTAGCCGCAAAACTCCTTGCCCGGCTCTGAGCATAAAAAAGCAGCCATCCGCTACTTCCGGCAAATGACTGTTTTCTTTTTTTATTCAGTTTTCTGTAAAATCCTGCGGCTCTCCATACCATCCCGTATGCACAAAATTTTACGCTATCATTCTAACTTTTCCATAATCCGATGTCAACAGCAGGGCAGTCGCAATTATTCGCAAATCAATTGCAATTTAGTCGCAATTCAGTCGCAATTTAGTCACACTTCCTGTATATGATGCTCCGTTCCTGCCTGCGTCCTCGATTTTCTGTGAAATCAGGACATAAAACGCTACTGCCCGTGCCGTTTTGTATTCCGCACCAGTCAATAGCGTTTAGCAATGACCGGAGCGAAAAAAGGCAGCCCACATGTTTCGTGAAGCTGCCCATTCCTTCAAAGTATAATGATAAGTCATGCCGCCTTGCTGGTATCTTTTTCTATATCCCTGACAATCCGGTAACAAAGCCCTGTCCTGTCATCTCTGCTTTCTTCCAGATTGCCCCGGTATACCAGCTTCTCAATAAGGTTCCGAAAGACGCCCAGCAGAATGACGTCTTCCCCATTTTCGCCTTTCCGCCGGATATGATACTTTCTTGCAATCCATTCATATATCAATGCGGAAGATACCTGCCTGTCACCCTTTCTCCTGCTGCACAGGGACAGAATGTCCCGTTCCATCTGCTCCTGTTCCCCGCGAAGATGCATCAGATATTCCACATCCGTCAAATCCTCACTGATATTCACTGTCTCGACCTGGCTGAAATGAAACGTCTTTGCACATAGCAGCAGCTTCGATATGCTTTTGAGGGAATCCACCCTGACTTTTCCTATGATGTAAAGAGGATGTACTTCCAGCTTTTCCTCCCCTCTGGCAAGGACTGCGAACGGCCAGCCGTTTTCCGGTCTTTCCATCTTCCATCCAACCCGTCCAAACAGTTCTGACACTTCTTTAAGATATTTTTCTTCCTGCGCTATATCTACCCAGCCACTCTCTCCATTGTATTGATTCTCAATCCAGTAGATTACCTCGATCATTCCTGCCTCCTCTAAAATTCCCTGAAATCCTGATGGTCCATCCCGTCTTCAGCAATCGTCATCAACCTGTCCGCCGCGCCGACCGCGTCCAGCGAAGCTGGAATACTCCTTACGCGGCTGTGTGCATAAAAAAGGACACCAAAAGCTATTTCCGCATTTCGATGCCCTTATCATTTTTCTAAGCCGCAAGCCCCATTGCCAAGCGCTCTTTCTCCTGAAACTCAATACAATACCGGTATCTTGCTGTCTCAAATACCACATGATTCCCATCAATTACCAGTATCCGTTCCACGACTTCGGTGTTTCTCCAGAAGCCTTTCTGGTTATACCAGGCCATCCTGCCGGTTTCCAGGGGCAGACGGACACTTCCATACTTATAAATGGTTTTCTTTTTCTTTTTGTTATTCATTCGTTTCCTCCTCGTTTTTCACAGTGCGAAGTGCTGTATATGCCTGTCATCCTCAAGGCACAGACGCACACGGATATTTGATTTCATTCGAGTGTATTTACTTTCCTCCTCCTGACACAGTTTCATATCGAGCTGGGGACAGCTTTACTCCTCCTGCTCGCGTGCGCGAGATGCGGGCAGCAAAGCTGCCAAAACTCCTATCGCGTCCCTGCACATATAAACGTAAAAAAGGCACCGACTATTTTCTCATAAAATAATCAGTGCCTTCATATATAATGCAGGTTTCCCGGCTAAATTTGAATCCCAGCCCACTCGATGCCGGAATAAAATTTCTCAACTTCCACCTGTAACGAGGAAGCTCAAATGATGTGTCATTCTTATCTTAAAGCAAGAGGCAATGGTTGTCAAACCCTTTTTGAAATCAACCAGGGCGATTTCACGAACATATAGCCAACTTCTGTCACATGCGTTCGTTTGGCTGATTTTATATGGCAGAGATAGTGATTATTCCAAGCAAATGATTTCTCTCTTCATTTTATAAGCCAAAAGCGCAAAAATCCCCCTGAGAGTTCATCCCTTTTCTAAATTTATATTTTTTATTACTATATATCAATCTAAGCTTTCAATGCCTTTAAAAACATACCTTTCTACAAAAGATAAGTCATCTGCAAACTCATCCATCATCAGCAAAAATGGTTTTTGCCCGGTCTCCCTTAATGACGCTATTCGTATGATATTGTAAACAAATTTACGTATAAGGGCAAGATTATTTCTGGACTTTTTCGCCGGAGAACGATCCTCCTGAAAGCTGCTATCCAGTACATAATGCAGGGCGTTTTCAATCACCCAGTGTTCCCTTTTATATTTTCCCATCTCCGCAGCCGAAAGAATCCGGTCTGAAACCATTCCTACACTCAAAACGGTTGCCTCGTCATCATCAGATTCCGGTTTTTTCTGCCTTGCACTCCCTTCTTTTAAAAATGTTTCCGGATCCGGAGTGATATCATTCCCATCCTTATCTTGTACGGACAGAATTCGCACCTGCTTTGCCTGGCCGATTGTCCTGACAAAGGACCATTCGCTCTCCGTCTTTGTAAGCCAATCCACAGCATGGCAGCTTCGGTATGTCCGGTATTCATGCCTGTCCCGGTTTTTATCGCAGGTTACTGACTCCGTGTAACTCTCCATTTCTTCCGCATACTTCGAAATGTACATGGCATTTTCTTTTGCTTTTTTGTATTCCTCGGACAATTCCTCCAACAGGCTCGTGATCTCAGCATAGCTGTCTGGTTGGTTTTTCTTGACCATGAATACGAAATGGCCATTTTTCCTGACAATGCTTTCCATAATGTTTGTGTGCGTCCCTATTGCGTCTATGGTAACCGTGCTTTCCCTTATGTCAAGCAATTCCAACAGTTTGGGCAGCCCGGCCAGCTCGCAGCTTTTGTCTGCTATCGGCAGTTGTGCGATGACCAGCCCTGTTGCCGCATCCAGCGCATTCAGTATCATCGGAGCCCTTGTCCCCCTGACTTTTGAGCCGGCTGCTTTTAAAGCCTTTCCATCTATGACAATGTGAATCCCTCTGGTTTTCAGGATTTCCCCTATCCATTCCATAAACGCATAACTGAAAAGTTCCTCATCAATCCCGCTCAGCAGTCTGGAGGCTGTGGCTACTGATGCAATCCCATTTTCCAGCGGCATAAATTTCCGCAGCCACTTCAGATGTCTCCGCGCCCATTCGAGGCTTCGCCGCAACGTTGTCTTCCCGCAAAGATATCCGATCACCAGACACATAAGCACTTCGGCCAGGTCATGTTTCTTCTTCCGCGCACATCGCGGGTCCGGAACCGTCTTCATATACTCAATCAGTGGTTTCGTACGGAATGTCTTGTCAGCGGATCCTCATATCAATGCCAAGGCGGTCGATCAACTGCTTCTGCTCGTCATTGATCACGGAAACTGTCGTTTCCTTCTCCAGATATACAAGGTAAATGCTCTCCAGAATATGCAGTTCCTTCAGGCTGATTTTATGTGCATTGGAAATCCTCTTTCCCAGGGAAGCCAGCTGGACAGGAAACTGGTAACGGAACTCTTCCTTTTTCCTGATCCGGCGCTCCCTTTTTAAATAAGAATACGGTGACTGCTCAACAATAATAATAGAAAGAACATCTTCCCAATCCTCCCCGAGAGGACGTTTCCAGTCTTCCGGGCAAAGAGACCATACCGCCTTTGAGTACCCATACTCCTTTACTTCGATGCCCGAAAGCTTCATTTTCTTTTTCCCGCTTTCGATGATACCGTCTGGTGTAATGACACCAATATAAGTGTCTACGGGCTGTGGGTATTTTTTCCCGGCGACTCGTTTTGATGTGTGCTTGTACAAATAGTAATTATCCCCTACTTTTTTTACAGTGGTTCCCTTCGTTTTATGGGCCTGAACCCATTCAGGATACACTTTCTGGTTCATAGGCGCCTCCTTTCTGTATGAATATAATATACTCCTACTGCAATTCTATTATACTCTACTTCTGGAAAAAATGAAAGAGATTTGGAAAACTGTATAGTATCCAAATCTCTATATACGCACTATGATAAACCCACTTTTATTTTTTCTTCATGAAACAACCCTGAG
>JAJQFO010000015.1:8014-36179 GCA_021201095.1 Lachnospiraceae bacterium | reverse complement strand
GGAGATAAAGGAAAAAGAGGCCTGGCCGCCGCAGGACATATTTGCAGGAAAAAACCAGGAAAAGACAGCCGCAAAAGAAAAGAGCACAGATAAAGCTGCTTCTGCCACGAAAATAACCGCAGACAAGGAAGGGACTCACTGGCAGCCGGTTCGGCTTCCCGGTTCTCTTGCGGATGCCGGATTGGAGAATTTTTGCGGAAGCGTGATGCTGCGGAAGAAATTTTCTGTGCCGGATGAGCGGGCCGGGAAAAAGGCTCTGCTGCGGCTGGGCACTCTGGCGGATGCAGACCGGGCTTATATAAATGGCGTTCTGGTCGGTGAAACGGGCTACCGTTATCCGCCGAGACGGTACACGGTGCCGGAAGGAGTGCTGCAGGCCGGGGAAAATGAGCTTCTGATCCATCTGGTGTGCCGGAATGGCGATGGACGCATGACAAAAGGAAAACCGGTGGAGGTGGTCTGGGAGGATGTCTGTGATGACAGCTGGCTTCTTAAGCACCGCCGGCCGGAAAGCGAAGCTTCCATTGCGGCGCGGCCTGACATCGTGCAAAGGGAAGAGCTGTTTTCCTGTGAGGAGAGTCCAGCCCCCATTTCTCTGGAGGGAGAATGGGAGTATCTGGCGCTGGCCGCGACGGAACCGGCGCCGGAGCAGGTATTTTTGAACCGGGGAGCGACTGGCCTGTTTCATGAGATGGTAGCTCCTGCTCTGGCGTACACGGTGAAGGGCGTCGTCTGGTATCAGGGCGAATCGAATGACTGCAGACCAGAGGAGTATGAGAAGCTGCTGCCGGCGATGATTTCCAACTGGCAGAGGCGGTGGATGCAGGAGCGCCTGCCTTTTGTGATTGTACAGCTGCCGAATTGCGACATTGATATTGCGAAGGAAACGGAGGACGGCGAGCTGCCATGGCCGATGATCCGTGAAGCACAGCGCCAGGCTGGCAAGCTTCCGGATGTGGCGGTGACGGTGAATCTTGACATCGGAGAGGACAATGACCTTCATCCTCTGAATAAAAAGGAGGCTGCTCGGCGGGCGGCACTGGCGCTGCGGAAGATCGTGTATCACGAGGACGTGGTGTGCTCCGGTCCGAAGCTGTGCGGATGGGAAAAGCATACGGACGGACTGGTGCTGCATTTTGACCGCACAGTGGTATGCAGGACGGTTCAAAATTCCAAAAGAGCGGAGGATGTTTTGGCAAATGCTGCTGTGAAGGAATCCGCTGAGAAAACCTGCGTTCCGGATGGACTGTTTGAGCTTTACTGCGAGAATCCTGGATGGATGCCGGCAAAAGCCAGATTGTATGGTCAGGAGATCCGTCTGCAGCCGGTTCTTCCGGCAGATACCGAATCTGCTGCGTGTGCCGATTCTTCCAGTCATTCGGCGCATACCGAATCTGCTGCGTGTGCCGATCCTTCCAGCCATTCGGCGGATACCGATTCTTTTATGGAGAAATCCGTACTCGCCGTCCGTTATGCATGGAGCAATGCACCGGGCAGCCGGCTGCTTTATGGAGAGGAAGGACTGTGTGTGGCGCCGTTTTGCGAGTGGCTGCGCTGCGAGGATAAATGTGACAGATAAGTGGACACGAAAAGGAGGCTGCACGAAAATTTATGGCAAAATTGAGACTGAAAGATTACATCAACGTGATTCTGGATCCGGCGGCTGCACAGGGAATCCGCAAAATCGGCTCGAAGGTGGCGACGGATGTAGAGGCAGCGACAGGGACAAAAAGCCAGGTGATTTTACCGAATATCGTTCCCGTGCTTCCGCAGGCAATTGTCGTCGCGGAGCTGGGCCATGATCCTTTGGCAGAAACGCTGATGGAGAGACTTCCCGAGCTTGAAAAGCTGAAGGGAAGATGGGAGAGCTATGGTTTTTTCCTGATTGAAAAGCCTCTTCCGGGCGTGGAAGAAGGCCTTGTGATTGTGGGCAGTGACCGGCTCGGCACGATCTATGGCATGTTCCATTTGTCGGAGCTGCTGGGAGTGACCGCATGGGGGTTCTGGGGGGATGCCGCCCCGCCGGCAGCCAGAGGCGTGATTCTGACTGATTCGGAATTGAATGAAGGCGGCGATGCTGGAGCCTTCGCACAAAGGAAGAATTCAGGCATGGATTCCTTTACGCATACCTATCCGAGAGATGTCTACTCCTGGGGAGAGAAACGGCAGCGCCCAATCCTGCCTACGGAGACGATTTATGTGAAAAACGGGATCTCAAAGGAGCCATCGGTCCGTTACCGGGGATTTTTTATCAATGATGAATGGCCCTGCTTCGGAAACTGGACATTTTCCCATTACCAGGGATTTACCGCCGAGATGTACGACAAGATATTTGAGTATCTGCTGCGCATGAAGGGAAATTATCTGTGGCCCGCGATGTGGTCGTCGTCTTTCTTGCTGGATGGGCCGGGACTGGCGTCGATGGAGCTGGCGACGGAGTATGGCATTTATATCGGGATGTCGCATCACGAGCCATGTATGCGCTCCGGCGCTGAGTTTTCTATTTTTAAAGGAGAGCAATCTCCCTATGGGAATGACTGGAGCTATGTGACCAACAAGGAAGGGCTGCTGAAA
Source organism: Lachnospiraceae bacterium (assembly GCA_021201095.1). Classification (GTDB taxonomy): domain Bacteria; phylum Bacillota; class Clostridia; order Lachnospirales; family Lachnospiraceae; genus Choladousia. The sequence continues at coordinate 33,605 of JAJQFO010000015.1, read as the reverse complement.
TTCTGGGAGGACGGCCTGGCGCGTGTCCGGGGACAGAATGTGTTTCCGACCATTGGGATGCGCGGCGAGAACGACAGCAAGATGCTGGGCGATGATTCGACTATTGAAGAGAACGTCCGCCTGCTGAAGGAAATCATTACGGAGCAGAGAAAGCTGATCGCGAAGCATATCAACCCTGATCTGAAAAAGGTGCCTCAGCTGCTGGCGATTTACAAGGAGGTCGAGGACTACTTTTTCGGAAACGAGGAAGCGTCCGGACTGAGCGATTTTGAAGAGCTCGATGATGTGACGCTGATGTTCTGTGAGGATAATTTCAATAACATGCGCGCTCTTCCGCAGGAGATGGCCGCTCGTGAAAAACTGCGCAGGGAGGATGCTTTGGATGCAGATGCGCAGAAAAATCAGGATCTGCAGACGGCGCATCTGGATGGAAGCCATATGCAGGCCCATCCTGACACGCCGGGAAACCGCAGCGCGCTGCCTGCGCATCCGGGCGGCTATGGTATGTACTATCATGTGGACTACCATGGCTCGCCGATTTCCTACGAATGGGTGAATTCCACACCGATCATGAAAATCTGGGAGCAGATGACCGAGGCCTGGGAGTACGGCATCCGCGAGGTATGGATTCTCAATGTCGGCGACGTCAAGTTTAACGAGTATCCCTTGGGGTATTTCCTTTCGCTGGCATATGATTTTGACACCTACGGACTGGGAGGACAGGAAAACACGCTTGCCTATACGGAAGAGTGGATACGTTCTTTATTTGGAAAACAGGTTGACGAAGAGAAGGTTTCTGAGATAACATGGATATTGAAGGAGTCCGTTGATCTGCACAGTCTGCGCAGGGCGGAAGCACTGAACGACACCATTTATCATCCGGCGCATTACGAAGAGACGAAGCGGATGCTGCAGCGCGCTGAGGAGTTGGAGAAGAGAAATGAGGAGCTGTATACCTCTCTCAAAGGCTCCCCCTGCGCGGACGGCTATTACAGCATGATCTATTTCCCGGCGGCGGGAATCGCGAATCTGCTGAAAATGCATCTCGCGTCAGGGCTGAACCATTTGTACAGCGCGCAGGGAAAGGCTGCGGCGAATCAGTATGGGGAAATGCTGGAAGCGTGCATTTTGCGCGACCAGGCTCTTGCGAAGGAGCTGGCGGCCTTTGACGGCGGGAAGTGGAGCGGCATGGAGCGCGAGGAGCATATTGGATTTGTGAACTGGAATGATGAGGACTACCGCTATCCCGTCAGGCATCTGGTAACCCTCCCGGATCACCCGCGGCTGGTGGTTTCCCGCGCGGACCGTACGCAAACCTTTACCAACCAGTATTTTCCGGTGCCGCTTACGATCCGGGACTTCGAAAATGCCGGGACGGATCAGGTGACCCTGCAGGTGGCGAATGGCGGCTGCGGGACCGTGGACTGGCAGATCATGGGAACGAGCGAGTACTTCGAGATCACCCCATCCTCCGGCAGCACGGCTCTGCAGACAGAAGTAACAGTCCATGTGCTCAGAGAGTGCATCCCGGCGCATGAGACGGTCGAGTTCCGCTGCCAGATCAGAGCCGGGAGAGAGTGTGTACCGCTGCTCATAACAGCGCGGAATCCGGAGCTTAGCGGGATTCCGAAGGGGACATTTCTGGTGCAGGAGGGCATCTGCGTCTGGGATGCGGCAGATTTTGCGGACAGAACTCCGGGTATGGCGGAGAATCCGTATATTGGTGAATGCCGTGGGGCGGTTGTTTCATGCGGCATGTCTGCAGGAACATGTGCGGCAGAGAGAATGAGTGGGACAGAAGAAAGTGCTGCAATAGGAGCGGCGGAGGAGGAAAGGTGCTCAGAGAAAAATACGTGCGGGTTACCAGATAAAGAGAAGCCTGTGCCCGAAGCTGCTGCCGCGTTTTGGCTGTTGCGGGAATACGGCAAATATGGCTCCGGAATGAAGGTTTTCCCGACAACGGCAGTCTTTAACGAGACCGACTGGAATCAGGGCGGAGCACCGAGCCTTTCCTATGAGGTGTGGACGTCAGAGGCCGGCTCGTACCGCCTGTCGCTGCACACCTCGCCGGCCAACCCGCTCGTTTACGGAGGAAAACTCCGATACGGCATTTCTGTGAATGAGGAGACTCCCCGGGTCGTGGAAGTCACGCCGGAGGGCTACCGCGGAGGCGATCCGGGGTGTGAGGCCTGGTGCGAGGCCGTGCTGAACCAGGAGCATGTGGCAGAAATTTCGGTGAGCCTGCGCGAAGGCCTCAACCGCATCACGGTTTATGCGGGGGACGCCGGTATCGTTCTGGAGCGGCTGACGCTGGAACAGGATGGTGTAAGAATCCTTAAGTCTTATCTGGGAGCCCCGGTGAGTTATCGGGTGTGACAGACAGAAACGGGAATATCTGCATCACAGGCTATGCGGGACATGAAGTGGAGAGCCGCGCATGCAAAAATCGCCTGGCGGCGATGGCGCGGCCTTCGTCCTGCATCAAAACCCGATGCGGGACATGTAGTGGAGAGCCGCGCATGCAAAACCGCGCTTGCGCACGATGCTGTGCGGGGAATAAATAAAGGAGGAATTACAATGAATGGAACTATGAAAACTGCAGTTATGACGGACCTGCGCAAGGTCGAGATTCAGAGAAGGCCGATCCCGGTGCCGATGGAGGATGAGGTTCTGGTAAAGATCGAGTACGTGGGCATCTGCGGTTCCGATCTTCATTATTATGAGGCCGGGAGAATCGGCGATTTTGTCGTAGAACCTCCCTTCGTACTTGGCCATGAGGCGGGGGGTACGGTCGTAGAAGTCGGCGAAAATGTGAAAAATCTGAAGATCGGGGACCGGGTGGCTCTGGAGCCGGGCAAGACCTGCGGACACTGCGAATTTTGCAAGCAGGGCAAATACAACCTGTGCAAGGATGTCGTATTTTTTGCAACACCGCCAGTGGATGGTGTGTTTCAGGAATACGTAGCCCACGAGGCTGGATTGTGCTTTAAGCTTCCGGATAATGTGAGCACGATGGAGGGTGCTCTGATTGAGCCGCTGGCCGTGGGTATGCACGCGGCGTGCCAGGGCGATGCGCATCTGGGCCAGACCTGCGTTGTGACCGGAGCCGGGTGCATCGGCCTGGTATCCATGCTTTCGCTGAAAGCCAGAGGCGTTTCAAAGGTGATTGTTGTGGACGTGATGGACAAGCGTCTGGAAAAAGCAAAGGAGCTGGGCGCGGATGAGGTGATCAATGGCGCGAAGGAGGATACGGTCGCACGGATTCTGGAGATTACTGGGGGCGCAGGCTTTGACCTTGGTATTGAGACGGCCGGTTCACAGATTACAGCGCAGCAGCAGATCCGTGCCGCTAAAAAGGGTGCGACGATCGTATTTGTAGGCTACAGCCCGTCCGGCGATATGACGCTCCCGATCGGCACGGCTCTTGACAAGGAGCTGACATTTAAGACCGTTTTTCGCTATCGGAATATTTATCCGATGGCAATTGATGCCGTGTCGACCGGCAAGATTCACATCAAGGATATTGTGACGAATTATTTTGAGCTGGATGACATTCAGAATGCACTAGATTCCTGCGTGGACAATAAGGCGGAAATCGTTAAAGGCGTAATCAGAGTAAGCTGAGAGCGTGCTGCCTGATGCCACATATCAGGGTCATAAGGGATCCACCGGCAAGCCGGTCCCCCTTATGACATTGATTCCCGCGAAGCAACGAGCCAAGTAGCCGTGCTTGCACGGATATTTGGCGACTGCCGCGAGGGTCAAATACCCCGATGCTTGCATCGCTACAAATTTGATGCCCCCGTATGCTTGCATCGGGGTCTTTGACTGCGAACAATTTTTCCACACCCGGGAGACTGGCATTTAGCTGGCTTTTCCCGGGTTATCCACATTATCCACAGAGTTATTCACATGATCTTCGAGGGAAAACTCTTCTTTTTTGGTGGACAAGTAGATTTACATAATATTTCGACAGATTTTGCGGAAATTCGACTTTCAATATGCGGGAAGAGAATTATTGTCAACCAGTTATCCACATTATCCACACTATTCACAGGAAAATATCGAGATATTGGTCACCTGGGGTGTGGAAAAGTTACTGTTCTCTTTTTGGGAAAAGTGTGTTATGATGAAGTCCAGGATTCAGAATATAGGCACTTTGATTTGTGAGCTCGGAGAGTGAAGGAATTGATTTTTATATTTTGCCTGCCCAAAATACGGGCAGGTAAGCCTGGAAAAGGATGGCATGGCAATGAAGATATACACAGATACGCCGGAAGGTTCTACAGTGGTACAGAATTCATTTATTGATCAGTATATGCCCCACGCGAATGGGGAATTTGTCAAGGTATATCTGTATTTGCTGCGCTGTGCTGACAGTGGGCGGGAGCTTTCCCTCGCTTCTATTGCCGATGTTTTTGAACATACGGAGAAGGATGTCCGGCGTGCCCTCACTTACTGGGAACGGCAGCGGCTTTTGCGGATCGGGATCGGGCCGGACGGGGATCTGGCGACTGTGACGTTTACGGATCCGGGATTCTATTCGACGCCTGCAGGCCCGGAGCAGGAAGAGGAAGACGCGAACGGCCTCTACAGTGATGGAATTTCTTCTTACCAGGAACGGCCATTCCGGGAGGCACGGACTTGCAAAGAGCAAAATCCTGACGCGGCCGAGACAGAGGCGGCGTTTGCTGAGACAGCGTCCGGTGCTGCTGCCGGTACATTGGGAGGACGGCCCATTGGCGCTTCCAGGAAAGAAATTTCAGGTGAAAAAGGGGAGGATCCTGCCGCGGCGAAAGAACCAGACGGGCTGCCAGAGGAGATCCCCCTGCCAGGTGCGCTTTCTGAGAAGGCACAGACCGATTTAAAGGAGCTGTTTTTTGTAGCGGAGCAGTATCTGGGCAGGCCCCTTTCTGCCACGGAGCAGAATGATTTTGTCTATTATTATCATACACTCGGGTTTTCTGCCGACCTGATTGAGTATCTGTTGGAATATTGCATCACGAAGGATGTGACCAGCCGTCATTATATGCGGAAGGTCGCGCAGGGCTGGGCTCGCTCCGGGATTAAGACTGTGCAGGATGCCAAAAAGGAGTCCGGCCGGTACAACAAGGATTATTATACCATTATGAAGGCATTTGGGATCAAAAACCGTGCGCCCGCTCCGTCTGAGCAGGAGGTAATGGCGCGCTGGCTTCATGAATATGGGTTTTCCATGGAGCTCGTTCTGGAAGCCTGCCGCCGCACGATTGATCAGATCCATGAGCCGAATTTCCAGTATGCGGACAAGATTCTGACACAGTGGCTGGGCGCGGGTGTCCAGTCTATGAAGGATGTCGGGGAGGCAGACCGGAAGTGGGAGCAGGAGCAGGCCGCGAAGAAGACTTCGCAGAGCCGTACCCGCACCGGGCAGCCAAACCGGTTTAATAATTTCACCCAGAGAAGCTATAATTACGACAAACTGGAAAAACGGCTGTTCGGGCAGTCTTAGTAAGACGGTCATGCTATTTAAAATTACGCCTGTGTACGGCAGTCGGGACATTAAAATTGAACGTTTACTGGGACCGCAGTCATCTGCGGAAGTTTTTTGGGATGATCTGAAGCATATTGTTTGGGACGGGGGCAGCTATGGCATTGACAAATGCACAGTATGATGAGATTATGCGGGAGTATCAGCGGCGGCAGAGCCAGGTGCAGGAGGCACTTTTGGCAAGAGAGAGGGAGGTCTATGAGCGCATTCCCGAGCTGGCCGGGCTGGATGAGAGGATTGCCGCTGAAAGTACGGCGTACGCCAGGGCGTTGCTGGCGGAGGATGGTGAGACTGACGGCCCGGCAATTACCCGGGATGACGGGCACAGCAGCGCAAACCTTTCGGCGGAGGATGGTGAGACTGACGGCCCGGCAATTACCCGGGATGACGGGCACAGCAGCGCAAACCTTTCGGCGAAGGACGGCGCAGCAGACAATCGCGGCGCAGAGTATCTTCAGCCGTCCGGGATCGCTGCCTTAAAGGCACGCATTGACGAGATCAGCGCCCAAAAGGAACGACTGCTAAAGAAGGCTGGCTTTCCGAAGAATTATCTGGAGCCGGAGTATTTCTGCGCGGACTGCCAGGACACCGGCTATATCGGCCGGGAGAAATGCCACTGTTTCCGCCAGGCGATCATCGACCTGCTGTATGCGCAGTCCAACCTGCGCAGGAGCATGCAGGGGGAGACTTTCGCTGCATTTTCTCTGGATTATTATCCGGAAACCATGACGGATCCTGTCACCGGACTTACAGCTGCCGAGATGGCCAGACGGGCGCTGCAGGAGTGCAGAAGCTTTGTAAGAGACTTTGATAAGGAGCCGGGCAATCTTTTTCTGTCGGGAGATACGGGGCTTGGAAAGACCTTTCTGTCGCACTGCGTTGCGAACGCGCTCCTCGAAAGTACGCATTCTGTGGTTTATTTTTCTGCATTTCGGCTGTTTGAACTGCTGGCGGACGCATCCTTTGGCAGGGTCGATGAAAGCGAGGCAGGGGAGATGGACCGGTATATTTATGACTGCGATCTGCTGATTATTGATGATCTGGGAACAGAGCTGACCAACTCCTTTGTCGCCTCAGAGCTGTTCCTGGTATTGAATGAACGGATCCTGCGCAGAAAAAGTACCATGATATCGACCAATCTTTCTCTGGCATCGATCGCAGATCTTTATTCGGAGCGTGTGCTCTCCAGGATATCGAGCAATTACCGGATGCTGCGTCTGATCGGCGACGATATCCGCATACAGAAGCGAATGAGCTTATAGTGCAGGACTTCACAGGAGATTTCAGGCTGACGGCGGATGCACTTTCATGATTGCGAAAGTGCGAAGCACGGAGCAATCCATAGTATCATGACACATTTCAGGAGGCAAAAAAGATGGAGTTTCAAACGGGTTATGAACGCAATCTGGACTCGATTCCGGTCGGGGATCTGGGTATTATTGCGCTTCCAAGCTGCGAGGAGATGGGACGCAAGATTGATGCCCATATTGTAAACTGGCGCTCAGAGCGTGTGCATGAGCATCTGGGAAGTCCTCTGCTGGCGGGGTACGACCGGCCGTCTTATCTGGTGAGTACCGAGGTGCCGCGTTTCGGATCCGGCGAGGGCAAAGGACAGATCAATGATTCCGTGCGGGGCAAGGACATTTTTATTCTGGTAGACGTATGTAATTACAGTGTGACGTACTCTATGAACGGCTATACAAACTGCATGTCGCCGGATGATCATTTCCAGGATCTGAAGCGTATCATCGCCGCAATCGGGGGAAAGGCGCGCAGAGTCAATGTCATTATGCCGTTTCTCTATGAGAGCCGCCAGTTTACCCGCACGGGCAGAGAATCTCTGGACTGCGCGATTGCTCTCCAGGAGCTTGTCAAGATGGGAGTCGAAAATATTATCACGTTCGATGCCCATGATCCGAGAGTGCAGAACGCGATCCCGCTTCATGGATTTGAAAATATTCTTCCGGTTTATCAGTTTATCAAAGGCCTGTTCCGCGCAGCCGATGATCTTCAGATTGATCCGGAGCATCTGATGATCATCAGTCCGGACGAAGGCGCTGCCGGGAGAGCCATCTATATGGCAAACCTGCTCGGGGTAGACATGGGAATGTTCTATAAGAGACGTGATTATGCCCGCACGGTAAATGGCAAGCATCCGGTGGTCGCGCACGAATTTCTCGGCAGAGACTTAAGCGGGAAGGACGTGGTCCTGATCGATGACATGATCGTCAGCGGCAACAGTATGCTGGCCGCTGCCGGGCAGCTGAAAAAAAGACACGCGGGACGCGTGCTGATCTGTGCGACCTTTGGTCTGTTTACAAAGAGTCTGGAAAAGTTTGACCGGGCTTATGAGGAAGGGCTTTTTGATGCGCTGGTGACGACCAATCTGGTGTATCAGCCGCCGGAACTGCTGGCAAAGCCGTATTATACGGGCTGTGACATGAGCAAATATCTCGCACTGCTGATAGACACGCTGAACCATGACAGCTCGGTCAGCAGCCTTCTGACACCGACCGGCAGGATTCATAAATTCCTGGCGGCACACAAACCACAGTAAAATGAATCGGACAGGGGAACGTCTTTTTCCCCTGTCCGTTGTGCCAGGCGCGGGTAGCTTTAACTGCTAATTTCGACTCGCGCCTGTGCGATTGAGCATGAGATGGCTCGCCGCGCCTGCTCGCCCGCGCGAGCAGGAGTCGGCGAGCCGCCTCATGTTCGATTTTGCAGGTTTATCCCTGCGGTCGGTGAATACTCGCCCGGAAGGTGAAACTGCAAAACCTCCTTTTCATTTGTACTCCTTGTATGGCCGGTGAATACTTCGCCCGGAAGGTAAGACTGCCGGATAGAGCTTTATTTACCAAGCAGTCTTTCACCGATTTTGAACACATCTCCGGCTCCCATGGTGATCAGCAGATCCCCGGGAGCGCACTTTTCTAGTAAAAACGTCTCAATCTCATCAAAGGTGGGAAAATACCAGACATCGGTCCCTTTCTCAGCGATCTTCTGCCCAAGCAGCTCTGAACTGACACCCAGAGTATCCGTCTCTCTGGCCGCGTAGATATCGGCCAGCACTACCTGATCCGCCAATGTGAGCGCGTCCGCGAATTCATCGAGCAGCGCCTTTGTGCGGGAATAGGTGTGGGGCTGGAAGACACACCAGATCCGCTTCGCAGGATATTTTTTTGCGGCCTGCAGCGTGGCCCGGATTTCAGTCGGATGGTGCGCGTAATCATCAATAATCGTGACACCTCCCACAACGCCCTTTTTCTGGAAGCGGCGGTCCGTGCCATAGAAGCTGGAAAGCCCCTCTGCGATCGTTTCCCCGGAAACACCGAGCAGGTCTGCGCAGGCAATGGCTGCCGCCGCGTTATCGACATTATGTGCGCCAGGGACATGCAGAGAGAAATGCCCGAGAAGCCGGTCTTCCTTTTCTGCACGATCTGACGCGTACAGGTCAAAGCTCGCGCATCCGAGCTCATCCCAGGTGATATGCTCTGCATGATAATCTCCGCACCCGGCGCCGAAGGTCACAACACGGCAGGGGAGTCCCTCGGAAAAGGTTTTCAGATCCGGAATCTGCGCATGAATGAGCAGAGTCCCTCCCACAGGGATTTTCTCCGCAAACAGGCGGAAGGAATGGCGGATATCATCCAGATCATGGAAGAAATCCAGATGATCCGCATCTATATTTAAGATGATGCCGATCATCGGCTGCAGATGCAGGAAGCTGTTTGTATATTCGCAGGCTTCCGTCAGAAAATAATCCGAACCGCCTATGCGGATATTCCCGCCGATCGAAGGCAGGATGCCGCCGACAGAAATAGTCGGATCCAGCTTCTGGGCCATCATAATATGGGCGATCATAGAGGTCGTGGTGGTTTTGCCGTGCGTACCGGCTACGGCAGCCGAAATCGGGTAATTTTTCATCAGCTGGCCGAGCAGCTCTGCGCGGGACATCATGGGAATCCCGGCAGCTTCTGCAGCCGCGTATTCCGGGTTGTCCGGGTGGATGGCTGCCGTGTAGACGACCAGATCAATATCGCCCGTCACATTCGCTGCACTCTGAGGGACAGAAATCCTGGCTCCCAGCTCGCCAAGATGCGCAGTCAGCTCACTTTTTTTTGAATCCGAGCCGCTGACGGTAAAGCCCCGGTCTAAAAGAATTGCCGCCAGACCACTCATACTGATGCCGCCAATGCCAATAAAATGAATATGGGCAGGGCGGCTAAAATCTATCTGATACATGCTCCAAATTTCTCCTTTGACTGTTCCTGATTGAAATGTCCCGATTTTCAGCGAAAATCAAGTCCTTCTATGATTATACTCATATTTTTCAGATTGTCCATGAAAAAATACCCCGGCGCCTGACGCTATAGTCGGACCGTCTGCTCCGCATCGTCAAGGGCCAGCCACAATATCCCGGCGCCTGACGCTATAGTTCCGACTATAGCTCCGCCGCCGCTGCATGCCATATCCGCAGATAGAAAATATTGGAAACCTGGTCAGGCTGTGACTGATAAGTGCGCTCCGCCGCCGCAGATCATACCTGCATCAGTTCTGCCTTCCTTCCGCTTCCCCAGGCATACTGTCAACCATCCGGCAGGAATTGTGTACAAAAGAAAACAAAAATTTTCGCCAAAATGGCAAATATCTTTTTCAAGAACAAACAGCTATATTCAATTAGCCTGTTATTTGAGATAAAAAACAGAGAAAAAATATAAAATTAATTGTAAAAAATGTTCACTATTTGAAAAAGGTGTGGTATAATTTGCCCTAAGGGGTACCAGCGAAGCTGGTGGATGCCTTAGGGCTCCTGCCACAAGGAATGATCCTATTTTGACTTGCAGAGGTGATAACGTGATTAAGAAAGAAATGATAGCGATGCTGCTGGCGGGCGGTCAGGGCAGCCGGCTGGGCGTGCTGACCTCAAAGGTAGCCAAGCCGGCGGTCGCGTTTGGCGGGAAATACCGGATTATTGATTTTCCTCTCAGCAATTGCATTAATTCCGGCGTAGATACAGTAGGGGTGCTTACGCAGTACCAGCCCCTCCGGCTGAATACACATATCGGCATCGGCATTCCGTGGGATCTTGACAGGAATGAGGGCGGAGTGACGGTGCTCCCTCCTTACGAGAAGGTGGAAAAGACCCAGTGGTATACCGGTACCGCAAATGCCATTTATCAGAACCTTACCTATATGGAATCGTTCCATCCGGATTATGTGCTGATTCTGTCGGGCGACCATATTTATAAGATGGACTATGAAGTGATGCTCAATTTCCACAAGGCACACGGCGCAGATGTCAGTATTGCCGTGATGCCTGTCCCGGAATCAGAGGCGAACCGCTTTGGCATCGTAGTGACGAATGAAGACGGCCGGATCCTGGAATTTCAGGAAAAACCGGAGCATCCAAAGAGCAATCTTGCGTCCATGGGCATCTACATTTTCACCTGGAAAGCGTTGAAAGATGCGCTTTTAGCCCTTTCTGAGCAAAGCGGCTGTGACTTTGGAAAGCATGTGATTCCATATTGTCATGAAAAGGGCGAGACCCTTGTGGCGTATGAATTCAACGGCTACTGGAAGGATGTGGGCACTCTCGGATCGTACTGGGAGGCCAATATGGAGCTGATCGACATTATCCCGGAATTCAATCTCTACGAGGAATTCTGGAAGATTTATACGAAAAACGACATCCTGCCGCCGCAGTACGCTTCCGCAGATTCTGTGATTGAGCGCTGCCTGGTCGGGGATGGCTCCGAGATCTACGGAAAGGTCTATAATTCGATTATCGGCTGCGGCGTAGTCATAGAAGAGGGAGCCGAGGTGCGCGATTCGATCATTATGCAGAACACCGTTATCGGCGCGGGATCGAACCTTTATAAGGCGATTGTCGCGGAAAATGTGACAGTTGGCGAGCGGGTGAAAATGGGTGTCGGCGAGGAAGTGCCGAACCGGAAAAAGCCTTCCGTGTATGCGTATGGCCTGACGGTGGTTGGTGAAGATTCAGTGATTCCGCCGGATGTCAGCATTGGCAAGAATACAGCCATCACAGGTTATACCATTTGGGAAGATTATCCGGGAGGGTGGCTGGCTTCCGGAGAGACGCTGGAATCCCAGAGAAAGGCAGGTGATGCGCTATGAGGGCGGTAGGAATGATTCTGGCCGGCGGCAACAGCTACCGGATGAAGGAGCTTTCCAATCGGCGCGCGGTCGCAGCCATGCCGATAGCCGGGAGCTTCCGTGCGATTGACTTTTCCTTGAGCAGCATGTCCAATTCGGGCATCCAGAAGGTGGCGGTGCTGACGCAGTTCAATTCCAGGTCGCTGGATCAGCACTTAAGTTCTTCGAAGTGGTGGGACTTCGGCAGAAAACAGGGAGGATTGTTTATTTTTCCGCCCATGCTGACTACGGACAACAGCCACTGGTACCGGGGAACGGCCGACGCGATCCACCAGAATCTGGATTTCTTAAAAGACTGCCATGAGCCTTATGTGGTGATCGCCTCAGGCGACGGCATTTACAAGCTTGATTACGCGAAGGTACTGGAGTATCATATCGCGAAAAAAGCAGATATCACGGTCATATGCAAGGAATTTCCGCCCGGGGAGGACGTTACCAGATTCGGACTTGTCCAGATGAATGAGGACCACAGAATCATCCAGTTTGACGAGAAACCGGTGACGGCCGTATCCAATATGGTTTCCTGCGGAATCTATGTGATCCGCCGCAGAATGCTGATCGAGCTGATCGAGCAGGCGATCTACGAAGGCAGACATGATTTTGTGAGAGACATTCTGATCCGCTACAAGGACGTCAAGCGGATCTATGGGTATGTGATGGACGGCTACTGGAGCAACATCGCTTCCGTGGATTCCTATTACCGGACGAATATGGATTTCCTGAAAAAAGATGTGCGGGATTATTTTTTCAGGGAGCATCCGGATGTGCACTCTAAGGTAGACGACAATCCTCCGGCCAAATACAACCCTGGCAGCCATGTGAGAAACAGCCTGGTCGCCAACGGCTGCATCCTCAATGGCACAGTGGAAAATTCCGTTATTTTCAAGAAGGTGTTTGTCGGAAACAACTGTGTGATCCGAAATTCGATCGTGTTAAACGACGTCTACCTGGGGGACAATGTTTACCTGGAGAACTGTATCGTAGAGAGCCGGGGAACCATCCGTGCGGATTCCCGGATCGTGGGAGAGGATGGCGTGAGGATTGTGATTGCATCAGAAGATAGATATTCATAAGAATATCTTCGCACAGATGATATAGAAATACTTATTTTTTAACTATTCCGGTTGACCCGGGTCAGGAGGTAAGGTCAATGACGATAACTGACGTAAGAGTACGAAAGGTTGCAAAAGAAGGCAAGATGAAAGCGATCGTGTCGATTACGCTCGACGGAGAATTTGTTGTACACGATATCAAAGTGATTGAAGGAGAGAAAGGGCTGTTTATCGCGATGCCCAGCCGGAAGGCCGCGGACGGCGAATACCGGGATATCGCTCATCCGATCAATTCTCAGACGCGTGAAAGAATACAGCGGATTATCCTTGATGAATATGAAAAAGCAATGACTGCGGAGCCGGAAGAAGAGTAGGGCGGCGGCATAGCTGCTAAATTACGTTTGCGGCCGTGCGTATTCAAAAGGACAGGGAATCCCCTGTCCTTTTTCAGCCCCGACCATATTTTTTCAGCAGGTATGTGCTTCCAGCATTTTTTTGATTTCCGTACTCACATATTTACCGAGCGCCTTCTGCTCCTCTTTCGGGAGCTCCGACGGATAGATGGGTGCGCCGTATTCCAGGACAACATGGCCTTTTTTCACGCGGGGCGTATGATCCTCGAAGATCGCTGAGGAGCCGCTGATCGCCATCGGGATGATGGGGCAGCCGGTTTTGGTCGCGACTTTGAAGGAACCCTCGTGGAAGGGGAGCAGGTCCAGTTCACTCTTCCCCCGGCTGCGCGTCCCCTCCGGGAAGATGGCGATCGAGATTCCACTCTTGACCAGATCAATGCACTCGAGGATGGTCTTCATCCCCGCCCGGATGTCTTTGCGGTCCAGGAACTGGCAGTGCAGGAATTTCATCCAGCGGGAGAGCAGCGGGATTTTTTGCATCTCCTTTTTGGCCACATAGCTGGTCGGCCGCGGGCAGCGCGCGTAGGTAATTATGATATCAAAATAGCTGCGGTGGTTCCCGATATAGAGCACCGGCGTGTCCTTGGGAACGTTTTCCTCACCGATCACGGTGAGATCAATCCCGGCCAGGCGCGAAATAACCTGCAGGGCCCACTGGACGATCCGCAGCGAGCTTTTGTCGCGCACAGCAGGATAGTGCTTGCCGATCAGCCATTCCACCAGAAAAATTGGAATGGACGCGATCAGAAAGCAGATTACAAAAAAAATGATCAGAAAAAAACGAATCATGAAATATTCATCCCAGTCTTCCGTATAATTTTGTCGTCTCCAGCAGCCATTTGGCAAGTCCGTCGTGCAGGTCGCCTTCCTTAAAGCGGAACGCCCAGTTTGCCGCCGCGACGCCCGGTGTGTTCATGCGCGCTTCACTTCCGAGCTGCAGAAGATCCTGCACAGGGAATACGACATATTTTGCGATGCTGTTCATGGCAATGCAGATGAAATCGTGTCCTACATTGCTGCCGTCCGCGTTCGCCATGCGGCGGATACGGTCCTGGACAATATCGGGCTGCACCCGGTACCAGCCCATGGTAGTATCGTTGTCGTGGGTGCCGGTGTAGCAGATGCAGTTCGACGTTGTGTAATAAAATGGAATGTAAGTGGTATCGTTCATATCGCCAAAGCCGAATTGCAGTACCTTCATGCCGGGGAACCCGAAGGAATCCCTCAGATGCTCGACCTCCGGCGTGATCACGCCCAGGTCCTCCGCCCAGATCGGCAGATTTTCGCCAAGCTCCTTTTCGATGGCCTGAAACAGCTTTTCACAGGGTCCCTTGATCCACTGCCCATTGACCGCGGTCTCCTCGCCTGCCGGGACGGCCCAGTAGGCCTCAAAGCCGCGGAAATGGTCGATGCGGAGAAAATCAGTCAGCTTCAGCTGGCGGCGCACCCGGCTGATCCACCACAGATAGCCGGTCTCCTCATGATAATCCCAGTCATAGAGCGGGTTGCCCCAGAGCTGTCCGGTCGCGCTGAAATAGTCAGGCGGCACTCCCGCCACATGGCTGGGGTATCCCTTCGTATCCAGCTGGAAAAGCCGTTTGTTGCTCCAGACATCTGCGCTGTCCGTGGATACAAAAATCGGCATGTCCCCGATGATCTGGATTCCTTTTTCGTGCGCGTAATCGCGCAGAGCCAGCCACTGCTCCTGAAACAGAAACTGCAGGAAACAGTAGTAGCGGATCTGTTCAGAAAATTCGGCGCGCAGCTCCTTTTTCTGCTTTTCTGTCGGATCGCGGAACTGGGACTCCCAGTCCAGCCAGGAAATGCCTCCCTGCGCGTCCTTGCAGGCCATAAACAGTGCGTAATCGTCCAGCCAGCTCTTTTCTTCCTCGCAGAAAATCTCGAAATTTTCAATCATGGTCTTGTCCGGCGTATGTAAAAACGCGGTCCAGGCTTTTTTCAGGAGAGAATTTTTAAAGCTGATCGCCGGTCCGTAGTCTACCTTGTCCGGATCCCAGTCGGGCATATCCGCGAGATCCTCTTTTGTCAGCAGATTCTGCCGGATCAGGATGTCCGGGCTGATCAGAAGCGGCTGTCCGGCAAATGCGGACGGTCCCTGATAGGGCGAATCGCCGAAGCCGGTAGGCCCCAGCGGGAGCACCTGCCACAGGTGCTGGCCGGATTTTTCAAGAAAGTCAACAAAATCATAGGCTCCCGGTCCCAGATCTCCGATCCCGTAAGGGGACGGAAAGGAGGTAGGATGGGCCAGGATGCCGGATGTCCGGACTCTTTTCGGCTTTTCTGCCGGTTCGGACGGAATGGATACAATCTGTGCGTTCATAGAAGTAGGTCTCCTTTTGGTTCGATTTTTCCATTTTAGCACAGAACAGAAACTGAGACAACACAAAAAAAGGAATACTTTTCCCATCCGGACAATAAAAATGAAAGAGACGATTTCAAACTGCCAACAGCAGAACCGCGCTTCTTTTCGGCGGCAGGATTCTGCACTTTGCCAGTTTATAAAATGAAAACAGAGGAGATTGCCGGAGTGAAAAAACGTGGGAAAACTGCCGGATGCTTACGAAATGTATTTTATATATGCATCCTATGTATATGTATAAATATATTTACGGGCTGCGGAAAGCAAGAAGAAAGCGAACAGACGGAGGTGGAGTATACGATCATGACGGACAGAGAACTGCCGGAGGAGCTTCTGGCGATCATTGAGGAAAACAAGGATCAGGAGATGCGTCTGACCTGGAAGGATCAGGAGGAAATGTATCTGATCCGGGGCTATGGTGAGCAGCTGACGGGCGGCTACAGCGTCGCGGTGGCTGGGTGTACCGAAGATGAGGCGACTCTGTGGTTCGACACCAGGCTGATCGGACCGGAGGAAGGAGAGGCAACCGGTGCGGCTTCGTATCCGTATCTGGTAATAAAAATCGACGCGACAGAAAAAGTCGTGGTCATTGAATAAAACCATTTATCATTTATTTAAACTATTATGCAGGGAGGCAGAAAATGGAATTATTAATGAAGAATATTCACATGTGTCATCAGGCGAAGCACGCCGTGTCGCAGATGACGCTGGATGAGGATCTGAATGTGCCGGACGTAAAGCCGGACGTGGGTATGATCATTCAGAGCCGGGGACATCTGCTGCTGGAGCATACCAGAGCTGAGAGCGGAAAGCTTTTTGCGGACGGCTTCCTGGAGACGGGGATTTTGTACATGGACGATACGAAGGAACGGCAGCTTTGCAGGCTGGATGTAAAGCTGCCGTTTGAGGAGGTGATCGCGGTGGATGATCTCGAACCGGGGGAGAGCGTGCGGCTGCGCCATGAGACGGAGGATTTAAACGTTTCATTGATTAATTCCAGAAAGCTTTCCATCCGGGCACTCATCCGCTTTGAAGTATCTTCGGAAGAAATTTATGATCTGTCAGCAGCCGCAGGAGTGCGCCAGGACGATTCCGCCGGGGGTTCTGCGAAGGACTCTCCGGATTTTTGCGAAAAAAAAGAAACCCTGGAGTTTCTGCAGCTGGAGGTGCAGAAAAAAGATATCCTGCGCCTGAAGGAGGATATTTCGCTGAGTGCCGGTAAGCCGAATATCCGCGAGGTGCTGTGGGAGGATATTCAGATGCGCGGCTGCCGGACACACCTGGAGGAGGGCCGTCTCCTGGTGCGGGGAAGTCTGTTTGTCTTTGTACTTTACCAGGCGGAGGATGAAAAGGAGAGTCTGCAGTGGATGGAACAGACCGTCCCTCTGGAAGGTACTCTCGCCTGTGACGGCTGTACGGCCGGACTGATTCAGGACATCGGAGTGACTCTTTCCGAAGCGGACCTGACCGTGAAGGAGGACCTGGACGGCGAGATGCGGATCTTTCATCTGGAGGGCATTCTCGACTTGAATATCAGTCTGTACGGCACGGACACTGCTGAGCTCCTGGCGGATGTTTTTTCTCCGGAAAAGGATCTGGAGCTGGTGACAGCGGATGAAACGTATGAAACCCTGGTTGTCCGGAATGAATCGAAATGCAGGGTACAGGGAAAGCTGAAAATCCAGGGTGCGAATCCCCGCATCATACAGATCTGTCACTGCAGCGGGAGTGTACAGATTGACAAGACTGAGATGGTGGAGGATGGACTTCGGACAGAGGGAGTCCTGACGGTATCCATTTTATACATTTCCTCCGATGACAGCATGCCGTTTGCTGTCCTCGAGGGAGCAATTCCCTTTGCTCACACCGCCGAAGCCCAGGGAATCAGGCTTTCTGCCGCATCAGAGAAAAATCAGTATACCCTGACGCCGGCTCTGGAACAGCTTTCTGCTGCCATGTCTGATGGCGAACAGATTGAAATCCGCGCCACGATCGGACTGGACCTTTTCGTGACCCGGATCGGCCAGAGGAGGTGCATTCAGGAAATCCGCGAAAAAGACATCGACCCGGAGCGTATCTGGGCACTGCCGGGAATCACAGCCTATCTGGTGCAGGAGGGGGATACTCTCTGGGAGATCGCAAAGGAATATTTTTTAACTCCCCGGCAGATTATAGAAGCAAACGGTCTGTCTTCGGAACAGGTCAAAAAAGGAGACTGTCTGATTTTAATGAAAAATGGGAAAGCATTCCCGGGGGCAGCCAGATTTAGGCGGCCGGATGCCGCCGCAGACTCCGGCAGAGGCGGCCAAAACCTTTCAATCCGGCAAAAGACAGACCCGTAACAACGAGTGGCAGAGCGTCACGAAACCCTTATGGTTAAGGTAGACAAAAGCCAATTTTTATGCTATGCTTTCCCCATTGCGAAAGCTTATGGCAATAGTGAAAAGCATGGAGCGTTATTCTATGAGAGAAATAAAAAGAAAGGCAAGGGCCAAAATCAATCTGGGCCTGGACGTGATCGGACGGTTCCCGAATGGGTATCACGATTTGCGCATGGTGATGCAGACGGTGGATCTGTGTGATGAATTGGTTCTGCGTACCCCGGACGTGGAAGGAGAAGGCAGGATCCGCCTCTTTTTGCAGCAGAATGAGGAAGGCTCCTTTGCCGGGCAGGATCTGATTCCGGAGGATGAAAGCAATCTGGCCTGCCGTGCCGCGCGGATGCTGATGGATGAGTTCGGCATTCACAGGGATCTGGAAATCCTGTTAAAGAAAAAGATTCCCGCAGCGGCCGGCCTGGCCGGAGGCAGTGCGGATGCGGCAGCGGTGTTTACCGGAGTAAATGAGCTGTTCGGCCTGGGATTGAGCGAACAGGAGCTGACAGAGCGGGGAGTAAAGATTGGAGCAGACGTCCCCTACTGCATCATGGGAGGCACCGCGCTTGCGGAAGGCATCGGAGAGCGGCTGAGGCGCCTGCCGGACGTATCGCGGGCATATGTCCTGCTGGTGAAACCGCCCATATGCGTCTCCACCAAATACGTATATTCCAGCCTTGACAGCCTCGACCTTCGCGAAGCGAACTCAGATGGTCGAGGCGGCCTGCCCAGTCATCCTGATATTGACGGTCAGGTGCAGGCAGTCCGCGACGGGGATTTTTATCGTATGGCAAATCTGATGGGAAATGTACTCGAATCCGTGACGATTCCTGCATTTCCGGTGGTTGGCGAGATTAAGGAAAGGATGCTTTTTTGCGGCGCAGTAAACGCTATGATGAGCGGGAGCGGTCCGACGGTGTTCGGTCTGTTTGATGATCGGAAGAAGGCCAGGCAGGCTTATGCAGATTTTTCCGCAGAGGAAAGCCTGAATGAAGTATTTCTTACGACCTTTTGGCCGTAAAAGAGGGGCAGCTTTGTCACTGACATTTGGCAATCCGCGCCGGGCGGACAGGGGAAGAAAGTGTTTCCTGTCCGAATGAGATGGGAGAGAACAGATGATAGACACATTGCAGATGGAAATGAATGAATACCTGCCCCTGCGCGACGTGGTGTTCCAGACACTGCGGCAGGCGATTTTGAGGGGCGAGATCAGCCCGGGGGAGCGCCTGATGGAGATACATCTGGCGCAGAAGCTCGGTGTCAGCCGGACGCCTGTGAGGGAGGCCATCCGGATGCTGGAGCTGGAAGGCCTGGTGACGACGGTTCCCCGCAAAGGTACCGTTGTGGCGGAGATTACCATTTCAGATCTGGAGGATGTGCTGGAGGTGCGCCAGGCACTTGAGGAGCTGGCGGTCAAGCTTGTCTGCAGGAAGATTACAAAGGAGCAGCTTGCCGAGATGAAGGGGCTTGCGGCAGAGTTTCGCGAGACGTTAAAGGGCGATGACGTGGCGGCATGTGCGGAAGCGGACATGAAATTTCACGATGCCATTTACAATGCGACTGGAAACCGCCGGCTCATCCAGATCCTGAACAACTTAAGGGAGCAGATGTACCGCTACCGCATGGAATATCTGAAAGACAAAGACTCCCATCGGGTTCTGGTAAAGGAGCATGAGGAGATCCTTCAGGCTTTGCAGGCGCATGATGAGAATAAGGCACTCGCGGCGATCAGCCGCCACATCGACCGGCAGAAGGAGCATATCATTGCGGAGCTGAGCGGAAAAAACAACGGCGAAGCCTGAGAAATTTGTATTAAGCTTCGGCCAGAAGGCATAGCGGCTCTTTCATGTGAAACAAAATGACAGAGAACCCTGGTAACATACTTAATAAATGGAGAGTACAGATTATGGAAAAATTTCTGGATTTAATCGGCAAAGAAGTGTCGGCCGCATTTGAGGCGTGCGGATACGATGCTTCCTATGGAAAGACGGGCATTTCAAACCGTCCGGATCTTTGTGAATACCAGTGCAACGGCGCGATGGCCGCGAAAAAGAAATATCAGAAGGCGCCGATACAGATTGCAAAAGAGGTTGTGGAAAAGCTGGCCGGGAACCCGGTGTTTTCCAGTGCCGAGGCGGTAAACCCCGGCTTTATTAACCTGCGGGTGTCAGGCAGCTATCTCGCCGGCTATCTGGATCGGATGGCGGCAGATCAGAAGCTTTCAGTGGAAAAGGCAGATCGCCCGAAGACGATCATTATTGATTATGGCGGCGCAAATGTCGCGAAGCCGCTTCATGTGGGACATCTGCGCTCGGCAATCATCGGAGAAAGTGTAAAAAGGATCTGCCGGGCCGCCGGACATCGGGTGATCGGCGACGTGCATCTGGGCGACTGGGGGCTGCAGATGGGTCTGATTATCACGGAAGTGAAGCACAGGAAGCCGGAGCTGCCTTACTTTGATGAGTCCTTTACAGGAGAGTATCCGGCGGAAGCACCGTTTACGATCTCAGAGCTGGAGGAAATCTATCCGACAGCCAGCGAGAAGTCCAAGAAGGACGAGGCCTATAAGGCCGAGGCGCTGGAGGCGACTGCGCGGCTGCAGGACGGCGCGCGCGGCTACCGGGCGCTGTGGCAGCATATTCTGAATGTGTCCGTCGCGGACCTGAAGAAAAATTATGGAAATCTGAATGTGGAGTTTGACCTCTGGAAAAAAGAGTCAGATGCACAACCATATATTGCAGATATGGCGGAGTACATGAAGCGCGAAGGATATGCGTATCAGGACCAGGGCGCGCTGATTGTGGACGTCAAAGAGGAGAGCGACACGAAGGAAGTCCCGCCCTGCATGATCCTGAAATCGGACGGTGCGGCTCTCTACACGACCACGGACCTGGCGACCATCATCGACCGTGTGAAAAATTACGATCCGGACGAGATCATCTATGTCGTGGACAAGCGGCAGGAGATGCATTTCACACAGGTTTTCCGCTGCGCACGCAAAACGAAGCTTGTAAAGGACGACATGGAGCTGAAATTCCTGGGATTCGGCACCATGAACGGCAAGGACGGCAAGCCGTTTAAGACCCGCGAGGGCGGTGTGATGCGCCTGGAAAGACTCATTGGTGAAATTAACGAAGAAATGTACAAAAAAATCATGGACAACCATGAGGCGGATCCTGACGAGGCGCGGCAGACGGCCGCGATGGTCGGTCTTTCCGCGATCAAATACGGCGATCTTTCCAACCAGGCCTCCAAGGATTATGTTTTTGATGTAGACAAATTTACCTCCTTTGAGGGCAACACCGGTCCTTATATTCTATACACAATTGTCCGGATTAAATCGATTCTGACCAAATACCGCGCGTCTTCGGGGATTGGAGAGGGAACGATCCCGGCGGCTCTTCTTGCGCCTGCGAATGAGAGTGAGAAGGCACTGATGCTGGAGCTGGCAAAGTTCAACAGTGTGATGGAGCAGGCATTTGAGGAGCTTGCCCCGCACCGGATCTGCTCCTACATTTACGATCTCTCCAATGCGCTCAACCGCTTCTACCATGAGACGAAGATTCTCTCACACGAGGACGAGACGCAGAAGGCAGGCTGGATTGCACTGCTGGATCTGACCCGGCGCGTACTGGAGACAGGGATTGATCTGCTGGGATTTTCCGCCCCGGAGAGGATGTAAGGAAAACTATGCTGGATGTATTATCGGACGCTCTGACGGACTGCGTCAGGCTGCTGCCCTTTCTTTTTCTGTCCTATCTGGCGGTAGAGTATATTGAACATCGGATGGACGACCGCTCAAAAAAGATCATATACCGCGCCGGAAAGGCCGGACCGCTGCTGGGAAGCCTGCTGGGCGTGATCCCTCAGTGCGGCTTTTCTGCCGCAGCGGCCGGCCTTTATGCCGGCCGCGTAGTGTCGCCGGGCACTCTGATCGCGATTTTTCTTTCTACCTCGGATGAAATGCTTCCGCTGATGCTCTCAGCGGGTATCAGGCCTGGACTTATTTTCCGGGTGCTGGCCTGCAAGGTAGCTGCGGGCACCGTGATCGGATTGCTCGTGGACTTTGCTGCGGTGAGATTACACCTGTGGAATCCGTCTTATTCGGAAAAACCAAGAATTACTCCTTTTATGAAAAAAGAGGATACCGATCGATCTTCTTCGCTCGCAGGACGGCGGGCAGCGGCCGGAGAACAAGAACCACCTCCACTTCATAAAGAAAAAAAGTCGGAGTATTATCTGACTCCGGGAGAGACAGAACATAAGGCCCGGATGCATATATGTGATAAAGAACACTGCAACTGCAACGAAGACGGTATCTTTCTTGCATCCCTTCGCCATACCCTGCAGACGTGGATTTTTATCCTGCTGATTTCTCTGGCTCTGGGTTTTGGCATGGAGTGGTTCCAGGATACGGCATTTTCCAGGGGCATTTTTTCAGTTCCGCAGATCCAGGCAGCATTGGCCGCGCTTGTCGGCATGATTCCGAACTGTGCCGCATCTGTACTCATCACGCAGCTTTATCTGGAAGGAATCCTGGGCAGCGGCGCGCTCTTTTCCGGTCTGCTCTGCGGAGCAGGTACGGGTCTGCTCGTATTATATCGCGAAAACGACCGGCTGCGGGAAAACCTGGCACTCACTGCTATATTATATGTCAGCGGCGTTCTGGCAGGAATGCTTCTGGGGCAGAGCGGGATTCTGTAGCGGAATTTCCCGGAATACCGGCGCCCGTCATCCTTTTGTTCTGATATTTTTTGGAATTGCCAGGCCATGAGGTAATGATTCAGGACAGCTCAGAACAGCAGGTGCCTATCTTCAGCAGCTTTTCATAGTAATGCAGTTTGGAACGGTTATTCCAAGTTTAGCAAAAACTGGCAGAAGCAAAGCAATTAATACAGAGAACAAAAGCACACTTTTTGTTATCTTTATTATGCGCAGAGCCGGGCAAGGTATTTTGCGGCTAAAGCCCGCGTCATAAGGGATTCTCCGACTTCGTCGGCAATCCTTA
Organism: Lachnospiraceae bacterium; assembly: GCA_021201095.1. GTDB lineage: Bacteria > Bacillota > Clostridia > Lachnospirales > Lachnospiraceae > Choladousia. The sequence goes on along the minus strand of JAJQFO010000015.1, from coordinate 10,667 downwards.
TGACATTGCACCCGGCTCGCGCTGCGAATAGGGGAAGAGGACTCCCCCTATTCGATTAGATGACATAAAGGCGTTTTTTGTTGCATTTTTCACAGGGCAGGGATAAATTTGCTTTTGCTGCATCTGTCAGGAAACAACGGATGGCTGTTTGTGCGGACAGGGGAAGAAGCGTGTCCCTGTCCGAAGAATCGGAATGATGAAAAAGAATGGTATACAATTACCTGGCGTTTGTATCATGAAATAACAATTAATAGGAGGGAAACGGCGCATGAGGCGGGAAGAGGCAAGAAAAAGGGCTAAGGAGCTTGTTTCCAGAATGACGACAGAGGAAAAGGCCAGCCAGCTGCGGTATGACGCCCCGGCGATTGAGCGGCTGGGAATACCGGCTTATAATTGGTGGAATGAGGCGCTTCACGGCGTGGCAAGAGCCGGGCAGGCGACGGTGTTTCCGCAGGCGATCGGCCTGGGGGCGACCTTTGACGCCGCGCTGATCGGCGAGATCGCAGATGTGATCGCGACAGAGGGCCGGGCGAAATATAACGCATCTTCGGCGAGAGGAGACCGGGACATTTATAAGGGGCTGACCTTCTGGTCGCCGAATGTCAATATTTTCCGCGATCCGCGCTGGGGACGCGGACATGAGACCTACGGAGAAGATCCTTGCCTGACTGCTACACTGGGAGTGGCTTATGTAAAGGCACTGCAGGGCGATGGCGAGACGATGAAGGCGGCGGCCTGCGCGAAGCATTTTGCGGTGCACTCCGGGCCGGAGGCACTTCGCCATGAGTTCGACGCGGAGGCTTCCGCAAAGGATATGGAGGAGACCTACCTGGTTGCTTTCCGGCGGCTTGTAGAAGAGGCGCAGGTGGAGGCCGTGATGGGCGCGTACAACCGTGTAAACGGAGAGCCGGCCTGCGCAAGCCGGGCACTGCAGGAAAAGCTGCGCGGCGAATGGGGATTCGAGGGGCATTTTGTCTCCGACTGCTGGGCGATCCGCGATTTTCATGAGAATCACCTCGTGACCAGGAACGCGACAGAGTCCGCAGCGCTGGCCATCAACACCGGCTGCGACCTGAACTGCGGGAATACTTACCTGTATATTATGAAGGCGTACCAGGAAGGCCTTGTGACGGAGGAAACCATTACAGAGGCGGCTGTCCGTCTCTTTACGACACGTTACATGCTTGGACTGTTTGACGGCAGCGAATATGACCAGATCTCCTATCTGGAGGTGGAGTCTCCAGAGCATCTGGCGCTGGCGGAAAAAGCGGCGGAAGAAAGCTTTGTATTACTGAAAAACAATGGAATTCTTCCACTTAAAAAGGAAAAACTGAAGACCATCGGTCTGATCGGACCGAATATGAACAGCCGCGCGGCACTGATCGGCAACTATCATGGCACAGCCTCGCGCTATGTCACGATCCAGGAGGGCATCCAGGATTACCTCGGGGAAGAGGTGCGTGTGCTGACAAGTGTGGGCTGCGAGCTCTCCCGCGACCGTTCTGAGATGCTTTCCACAGGAAGCGACCGCTTGAGCGAGGCGCGCACGGTGGCGGATTACAGCGACGTCGTGGTCCTCTGCGTGGGACTGGATGAGACGCTGGAGGGCGAAGAAGGCGACACCGGCAACCGCGACGCGTCCGGAGACAAGCTGGATCTGCAGCTTCCCGAGGCGCAGCGTGAGCTGATGGAGACCGTCGCCGCATGCGGCAAGCCGACCATCCTTTTGCTGGCGGCAGGGAGCGATATCGATCTTAGCTATGCAGCGGAGCATTTTGACGCAGTCATGGTACTGTGGTATCCGGGCGGACAGGGCGGAAACGCGGCCGCGAAAGTCCTGTTCGGGGAGGTCTCTCCTTCCGGCAAGCTGCCGGTGACCTTTTACAGATCCCTGGAAGAGCTGCCGGCCTTCACAGACTACTCGATGCGGGGACGCACCTACCGCTACATGACCGGAAAGGCACAGTTTCCGTTCGGATACGGGCTTACCTATGGAAGGGTCGAGGTAACGGGAGCAAAAATCCTGCCGGATGAAAAAGAGTCCGCCATCTGCACCCAAATGCAGGCTACCTCGCAGGAAGCCTCACCGACCGGGACGGGTTCTGCGAAGATGGAAAGAGAAAAAACGGCACAGAGTCAGACCGGCGGGGTTACTGTTCTGGCGGATGTCGTAAATCTGGGCACCTTCGATACGCAGGATGTCGTGCAGGTATATGTGAAAAAATCAGACAGTCCGGACGCGGTGCCGAACCCGCAGCTGCAGGCATTTACACGGATCACCCTCAAAGCCGGCGAACGCGGACAGGTAAAGCTGACCATTCCTCCGGAAGCGTTTACCGTGGTGGATGCGGTAGGAACACGAAAAGAGCAGGGCGGCGCCTATGAGATTTACGTAGGCTGCAGCCAGCCGGATGGGCAGAGCATCGAGCTTACCGGAGTCCGGCCGATAAGGCTTTGGTATGAAAAATAAAAGTTTTGTAACATACGTACTTTCCAGCAAGTACGAAGTGCTGTCCAAATAGATATTCAATGATTTCGCTTTAAGAATCCTGCCCGGCAGGATTCTTTTTTTTGCGATGCGCAGGAGCACAAAAGGAAAAATTCCAGTATACTACTTTTTTTCGTGCATTTTTCACAATTTTTATTGATTTAT
>JAJQFO010000015.1:0-8004 GCA_021201095.1 Lachnospiraceae bacterium | reverse complement strand
TGGAAATATATTATAGTAGACCATATAAGCAGAAATGCTGTACGAAAGAATAAAAAAAGCTGTTTTCAGGCACGGCGTGTACAATAAGGAGGGTTTTACGAGTGATTTCGAATCAGGTTTTACAGACGACATTGGACGGGTTGAAAGCGATCAGCAGAGTCGATCTTTGCGTGCTGGATACAGAGGGCGTGATGCTGGCGACTACTTTTTCTGAGGCGGAGGAGTTTCGTGATTCCGTACTGGCCTTTGCCGGTTCGCCTGCGGACAGCCAGGTGGTATCCGGCTGCCAGTTTTTTAAGGTTTTTGACGACCATCAGCTTGAATATATCCTTCTGGCGAATGGGAATAATAATGACGTCCACATGGTCGGGAGGATGGCGGCTTTCCAGCTGCAGAATCTCCTGGTAGCCTATAAAGAGCGCTTTGACAAGGATAATTTTATCAAAAACCTGCTGCTGGACAATCTGCTGCTGGTTGACATTTATAATCGGGCGAAAAAGCTTCATATAGATACGGAAGCCCGCCGTGTCGTATTTATTGTGGAGATTGACCATGAAAAAGAGCTGGGGCTTCTGGAAAATATCAGGACTCTTTTTGGCACGCGCTCCGGAGATTTTATCACGGCGGTGGATGAAAAGAGCATCATCGTGGTGAAGGAGCTTGGCGAGCAGGATACCTATGAGGATATGGACCGGACCGCGGAGATGATTCTCGACGCGCTCGGCGAGGAACGGAAAAAGGAAGCTTTGATCGCTTACGGCACGATCGTCGGCGAGATCAAAGAGGTTTCCCGGTCGTACAAGGAAGCGCGCATGGCGCTCAATGTCGGCAAGATTTTCTTTGAAGAACGCAAGGTGATCGCCTACAGCTCGCTTGGGATCGGGCGTCTGATCTATCAGCTTCCGATTCCGCTGTGCAAGATGTTTATCAAAGAGATTTTCGACGGCAAGTCGCCAGAGGACTTTGATGAGGAGACCCTGACCACGATTAACAAATTTTTCGAAAACAGCCTGAATGTCTCGGAGACCTCCCGGCAGCTGTATATCCACAGGAACACACTCGTCTACCGCCTCGACAAGCTTCAGAAGCAGACCGGCCTGGATCTGCGCGTGTTCGAGGACGCGATCACGTTCAAGATTGCGCTGATGGTCGTCAAGTATATGAGCTATATGGAGACACAGGAATATTAGATCAATTTCATATAAGCTAAGAAAAAAGACTCTTTTTGCTAGTTACAAACAAAATACTTGCATTCCTGATGCGCTTGTGTTACTATGCCTATAGTTAAGGCTTCTCTTAATGAATAAGGCTGGCAAGTGGTCGGAAAGGGGGATTTATGGAAGAAGATATGAATATTAGCGAAATTCTTGTGCAGATAACGGAAGAGAACCAGACCAGAAAGATTCTTGAAATCTTAAATGAGTGTGCAGATATTGAAGAAGCAAAGAAAAAAGTCAGAGATTTGCTTAATAAATAAACGTGATATTGCACGTAAATAAGTGATACTTGCCATCATTTGTTATCATCAAAATAAAACAGCCTTTAGCGGATAATCTGCTAAGGCTGTTTTTTCCATTTTGTGGTTGTTTCACTTTCGGATGTTTGAAATAACAGGCCGCAGGCCGCCTATATGCAGAGGCCACCTGCGTTTCGAACGAATTATTCAAACTGTGACGCGTACAATTTATGGTAGAACCCTTTCTGGGCGATCAGCTCGCTGTGGGTGCCCTGCTCAACAATGTTTCCCTGGTCGACGACGAGGATGCGGTCGGCGTTCTGGATTGTGGAGAGGCGGTGGGCGATGACGAAGCAGGTCTTGTCTGCCATCAGCTCGCGCATGGCAGCCTGGATCTGGCGCTCGGTGCCGGTGTCGACGTTGGAAGTGGCCTCATCGAGGATCAGCATCCGCGCGTCATAGAGCATGGCGCGGGCGATGGTTAAAAGCTGCTTCTGGCCCTTGGAGATGTTGCCTCCGTCCTCACCGATGATGGTATCGTAGCCGTTGGGGAGCTGCATGATGTAATGATGGATTTTCGCGGCCTTTGCGACGGCGATGACCTCTTCTCTGGTGGCGCCCTCTTTTCCGTAGGCGATATTTTCGTAGATCGTCCCGTTGAACAGCCAGGTATCCTGCAATACCATCGCGTAGGCGCGGCGCAGGCTCTGGCGGGTCACATCGCGGATTTCGTTCTGATCTACGAAAATCTGTCCTTCATCCACATCGTAGAAGCGCATCAGGAGATTGATGATTGTCGTCTTTCCGGCGCCAGTCGGACCGACGATGGCGATCAGCTTTCCGGCGTCCGCATCCAGGCTGAAGTGGTGGATGATGGTCTTTTGCGGATCGTAGCCGAAGGAAACATCCTGAATCTTCACATCCCCGCGCACATCGGAAAGCACTGCCGCGTTTTCTTTATCCGGAATTTCTTCTGTCTCATCGAGAATATGAAACACGCGCTCCGCCGCAGAGAGCGCGGAGAAAATCTGTGTGACTACGTTGGAGATTTCGTTGATCGGTCCGGAAAATTTCCGGGAGTACAGGACGAAGGAGGAGATATGCTCCAGCGTCACGGCGCCTCCCATATAGAGCAGGGAGCCCAGGATTCCGATCAGCGCCAGGCCGAGGTTGTTGATGCTGCCGACGGTCGGCCCCATCGTCATACCATAGTAGTTTGCTTTATAAAAGGATTCCGTCGCTTCCTGATTGTACTCTTCGTAATGATCGAGGAAGGTATTTTCCTGCGCGTAGGCGAGGACGGTTTTCTGTCCGGAAAAAATTTCCTCCACATAGCCGTTCATGGCGCCGTAAGCGGCGGAGCGGCGGGAAAAGAGCGGGCGGGTAATGCCGCTCATGTGTTTCGTATAAATGGTTGCCAGCGGGATCGTGACGGCCATGGTCAGTGTCAGAGGCGGACTGATATAAATCATCATTGCCAGGGAGCCGACAACGGTGACCACGCTCGTCATGATCTGCGTCAGATCGGTCGAGATACAGACGCAGGTGACGTCAATGTCATAGGAGACATGGCTGATGATATCGCCGGCTGCATTCTGGTCAAAGTAGCGGACCGGGAGCTTCATCAGCTTGTTGAAAACATCGGTCCGCATCTGCTGGCCGATTTTCCGCCCGACATTCATCATGATAAAGTTGATGGCCAGCGTAATCAAAGAGGATGCTACGTAAAAAATCAGCATCAGCTTCGCGTAGTAAAGTACGCGCGCGAAATTGACCTGCCCCACGCCGGCTTCGGCTTCCGCGATCGCTTTCCCTGCGAGGATCGGACCGGTCAGCGCCATCACGTTGCTCACCAGGCAGAGGAAAAGCGCGAGGATCATGATGTATTTGTAGTTTGCCGTATAGCGGATCAGGCGCAGAAAGGTGCCCCTGCGGTCCTTCGGCTTTGTCCCTTTTGCAGGAGCAGGATTGTCTGTGGGTTTACGGGCAGTTTGAGCATTGGGTTCATGACCAGCAGCTGTCCTGTGATCAGTACCGTTATCTGATTGCCTCTGATTGTTTTTTCCAGGAAAATCTTTTGTGCTGCATGTGCTTTTTCTTGTGTCCTTGTCCATGGTTTCCCTCACCCCCTCACGCGATCTCGCCCATCTGCGACTGGTAAATATCCAGATAGATGGGGCAGCTTTTTAACAGCTCCTCATGTGTGCCGTAACCAATCATTTTTCCGTTTTCCAGCACCAGAATATGATCCAGAGCCATAATGGAGCTGACTCTCTGTGCGATCATGATCATGGTTGACTCGCTGTAGTCGGACTGGATGGCTCTGCGCAGGGCGGCGTCTGTCTTGTAATCCAGCGCGCTCGAGGAGTCATCCAGAATCAGGATCTGCGGGTGGTCGGCGATCGCGCGCGCGATCAGCGTCCGCTGCTTCTGACCGCCGCTTAAGTTTGCACCCTTGATATCCGCCTTGTACTGGTAAGCCTCGTCCAGTCCGTCGATGAAGTCAGAAATATTCGCCGCCTGAGCCGCGCGGCGCACCTGGAAGTCGTTTAAGTGTCGGCCGAAGGAAATGTTTTCAAACAGCGTATCATTGAAAATAGTATCATTCTGGAAAACCACGCCGAACATTTCCCGCAGCTCATCCTTGCCGTAGGTGCGCACATCCCTTCCATTTATGTAGATGCCGCCCTGGTCGCAGTCGTAAAAACGCATGAGCAGGTTGATGATCGAGGTCTTTCCGCTGCCGGTGGCGCCGATGATGCCCAGAGATTCGCCCTGTTTCAGGGAGAGGTCGATATCCGAGAGACACTGCTCGCCGGTCTTGTGGTAGCTGAAGAATACGTGGTCGAATACAATGTGCGCGTCGGTCTGGATTTCGTGCCCTTCTGTCTGCAGTACCGGCTGGTCGTCTGGCACCTGCAAAATGAGATCAATCCGGTCCGCGGAGGCGACAGCCTTGGAAGCCATCATGAAAATACGGTTCAGTCCCATAACGCTTTGCAGTATCATGTTGAAATAGGTCAGAAACGCCAGAATCACTCCCGGCTGGATGAGGCCGTTGTTGACGCGGCGCGCGCCGACGATGACGACCAGCGTCAGACCGATGTTGAGCGTCAGCTGCATCAGCGGGCCGGGCGTAGCCATGGTGATGCTTGCGTGAATATCGTCCTTGGTGAGCTGACTGTTTGCCTCCTGGAACCGTTTCTTTTCATAGGATTCCTTGGAAAGCGCTTTCACCACACGGATGCCCGTGATGTTTTCACGCATCACGCGGATGACCCGGTCCAGACTGGTCTGGACCTTATCGTAAAGCGGAATCCCGTGCCGGGTGACGAGAAAGATCACTACGCCCAGGATCGGCACCAGTATACAGAGAATGCCGGAAAGCACCGGGTCCATGATCATGGTGATGATAATACCCCCGATCAGGGTGATGGGAGAGCGGATGCCCATGGCCTGTACAGAGACCATGAAATCCTGGACGTTGTAGGAGTCCGAGGTCATTCGGGAGGTCAGTGTCGGCAGCCCGAATTGGTCAAACTGAGAGCCGGAGAGGTTTAGTGTCTTCTGAAACATATCATGCCGCAGTGTGCGGATGGAATCTGCCGCCACTCCGACTGCGTGCCGGTTGGCAGATACATTCAGGCAGCGGCATACGACCGCGACGACTACCATCAGAGATCCCCAGAGCAGGACCCGCGTTACATCGCCGAGGGGGACGATCTGATCGATCATGTATTCGAGAATATAGGGGATCAATAATTCCGAAAGCGTGCCGAACAGCTTCAGTGTCATACTGCCGGCAATTCGCCTGGCGTAGGGCTTCATATAGCGTATAATCAGGTTCATGACAAATCCTCCCAGCTCTGATGCAGCTTGCGCAGGATCCGGATCAGCTCTTCCTGCTCTTCGTCTGTGAGATCGCGGTAGAGCCGCCCCTGCTTTCTGCGGTGCATCAGGTCGTGTTCCTCCAGATCTTTCCTCCCGGCGTCGGTGATGGCAATGATGCATCTGCGCCGGTCTGTCTCATCCTTTGTCCGGGTAATAAAGCCCGCATTCTCCAGCTTGGTGAGAATTTCACTCACACTCCCGGACTGGATGCAGAGCTGGTTTTGCAGATCATGCTGCGTCACCGGTCCCTGGCGGGAGAGCAGGCCGAGGATTTTCCCCTGACCGCGGCGCCCGGAATAGTGATGGACAAAGTGACAGGTGTAGTTCATCAGATCCGAAAGCGTATCCAGTCGGGCCTGCTGCTCCCCGGAAAGGCTTTCGCCGGACGCTTTTTCATCGGAAATGTCTTTGCGGGATGTGTTTTGGGCAGAAATGCGAGAGACATCTGCCGGACAGTTCTGGGATTCTCTATTCATAAAACCTCCGTTCAGGAAACTCGATCGTTAGTACCGCGTGCATTCTAACAGAGATGGGGATAGATGTCAAGGTACCTAACAAATAAATTCCAAGGTACCTTACGAATAAAAGCTGGTGATTCCCAGCTGTTTTTTAATTTCCCGGATGGTATTGTTTAGGAATCTGTGGTATTTTAAATAAAAAACAGAAAAATGATATGATCAGGTTTCCGGGACTGTATATTCGTATAGCAGATTTGCTATGAGGCACAAGGCTGCGACGGATCGGCGCGAGAACCTCCTCTATCTGATTAAGTACAATACCTAAGCCCAATGTCATTCCTGCAGCAGCAGATCCTGAATCTCATCCGCGCAGTCGTCTGCGGGAAAAACCGCGTACCCGGCGAGCAGCTCCTGCCCGGTGTGGTCGACTGAAATGTCTTCGACCAGAGAATAAGTCCCGGTTTCGAGAGCAGCAAGTGTCGGATAATCCGCCCAGGAGAGCATGGCGGATGCATCAACCTGGTCTTCGTAGAGCGCGAGAAATCCCTCCGCGTCTTCTACAATATAAATGCTGCTGATGGACTGGGAAAGGTCGGTGACCAGAAGTGTCATGCCGGCGGTCTGCATGTCGGAGTCCGTCGCGCTGCCGTCAAAAACCACTTCATAGTCATTGATCTCAACGTAGGTGGCGCCGTCGCCGTTCAGGTCGCCGACCAGTTCCTCCAGAGAGGTTTCCAGAGCGCTTTTTACATTGTCCGGGAGCGAGTCGCTGTGGACAAAGGCGATGGAAAGATCCGCCTCCTGCCAAGAGAGAATCGTCCGCAGCGCGCCAAGTCCCAGGCTTAAGACCACCAGAATCCCGACCACAAGCGGCCAGAAGCGGCGCATCAGGATCTCAAAGCGTTCACTGAAGGTGAGCGGGGCAAGCGGAGCGGTCTGCTGTCTGGAAGCAGACGGGTTTTTGCTGCTCGGATCCTTGCTGCCCAAGACCTTGCTTCCGGGCTCACGGCGGTGCCAGGCCCCTTCGGAGTAGGCGATATCTGAATTGGGGATTTTATCCGCTGTGGTTCTGTCTATGGATTCTTCTGTGGTATTGTCTGTGGGTTCTCCTGCCGATTTAACTGCAACATTGCCTTCTGCCGTGCCGGCCTTTCCTCTGGCAAAGCTTGTAAATTCCTGCCCGGCAGATTCCTGCGGCGTATACGCATCCTGCTCATCGAGAATCGGCCGTTGCAGCTGCGCCGTCAGCAAAAGCATCGGCCAGAACGCGAACAGCACCGCGAAGGGGACGCTGACCGGAAACATAGAAAGCCAGAAGGCATACCAGATCAGAAACACCAGCGCAGAGGAAAAAAGCCGCCCCGGATGCATTTTCAAAAATGTAAGCGCACTCTCAAGCTGTGCGGAAAATGGCTGCACATCAAAACACAGAGGGGTGCCAAGAGCCACTGTGACCAGAGAAAACAGGAAGAAATCCAGGATAAGGATGACCCATACCATCGGGGCGGGCAGCATGCCTTCTTCTATGACATTAAGAAAGAACTGTCCCACAAAAAGCAGGGCGGCCAGGAGCAGTCCCCAGACGGCGCCCTGTATGACAGCACGCTTCCAGATGGAGGCAAGTGTCTGCTTCCATTCCCAGAACCAGGCATTATGGGTGGGGCGGAAATAGTGAAAGGCCTGCCGCAAAAAGGCACACCAGAAGGGTGCGGCGATGGCACCTCCTGTGAGTCCCAAAAGAAGGCTCAGCCAGAAATTTTCATAGATCAGTCCGAGGCTGACGCCCAGCATCATGGGCAGAAACGCAGCAAAACAGACCACGTTCATGAGCAGATTCTTGCCCAGGTGATCCCAGAATACCTGAAAATAGAGAGCAGCGCCCGTCTTAGGAGGGCGGTCATGCTCCGGAGCCGAGTTAAAAAAGCTGTTTCCAAAAAGATTCATACTATCATCCGATCTCTTTCTTATAAATCTGATTCTGATTCCTTATTTGTAAGAAATAATAGTCGTTACAGGTATTTACCAGAGAAAAATACCTGTTGATTCTTTACAGAAGAGGAGTCCTGTCATTGATTTCGTGTTTTCCTGTATTGACTTTTCTGCAAATGCAGATAGCTGTTCTGCCTGAATTATAACGAGGCGTTTTCAATCTGTCAATTTGAATGTGTATGAAGAATGTCACGCAGGACCCAAACAGTG
>JAJQFO010000140.1 GCA_021201095.1 Lachnospiraceae bacterium | reverse complement strand
GTATAAATACAGCAGCAGCGTGGGCTATGCCCTGCCAAACGCAATGAAGCTTACCGTTACCGAAGTGGAAGCACCAGAAGGATATCTTCTGTCTGGGAATTCAAAGTCTATGAAGATAACAGCGTCCAGCGATAGCGATGCTACTTACTTAAAAGCAGACCTGTCTGATTTTAATACACCGTTGAATTTCACGAATGAGCAGGACAGCGGATACCTGTATCTTGTAAAGGTATCTGATAATACTTCCGTAACGGAAGGAAATGCCCTGTATTCTGTAGGTAATGCGGTATATGCAGTGAAAGATACCTCCGGGACAGTCGTTGCTACATTGACAACCGACGATTCCGGGACATCGAACACGGTGGAACTGGAGTCGGGACTCTATACGGTAACAGAGACAACTGCTTCGCCGGGCTTTGAAAAAGACACCACGATCTATACGGTGAGTATCGAAGCAGGACAGACGACCGTAGTAAATGCATCCGGAGGTGGAACCGTGCCGGAGACGCCGATTACGTACACCCTGGATTTACTGGTGGTTAAGGCAAAAGAATACGCTACAGACATGTCTCTTTCCGGCGCACAGTTTGAAGTGAAGTTTTATGCCGGGGCTTCTGACGCGAGCGGATCTGTGACAAGAACCTGGGTGCTGCAGAGCGACAGTGATGGCAATGTCATGCTGGATGCGTCGCATCTGGTATCCGGGGACAGCTTCTATTATGATAGCAGCAATCATGTTGCGCTCCCGCTTGGCTATCTGACCATTGAGGAAATCAAGGCTCCGGAAGGATACCAGGTTTCCGATGAGATTATCACCTACACGATGACTGCGGACAATATTTCTCATACCGGCAACACAACGGTAGAAAATGTTCCAAAGGTCGTTGACGAACCGGTCTGGGGCGGTATAGCGATCACCAAAGCAGACAGCGAGACCTCTGATGGAAAACAGCAGGGCGATGTGGAATCCCTGGAAGGTGCTGTTTATGCCATTATTAATAAGAATTCCTATGCTGTTTCAGTGAAAGGGAATACGGAAAAAACCTACGCGAGCGGCGAGGAAGTTATGCGGATTACGACGAACGCAGACGGATATGCGGAAACCGGCGCAGTTCTGCAGTATGGCACCTATGAAGTCGTAGAGGTATCGGCACCGACTGGCTACACGGCAGACGGTACAAATACAGATTTTGAGTTTACGATTCCGGACGATGGCGGAATTCTGACCTATACGGTATCGAACGAAGTGATCAGGGGCGGCTTTAAAATCCAGAAGTCGGATTCGGAACTGAACGGGACTTATGGAACATCCGGGCTGGATGTTTCAGATGGCGATACGCTTTACGTTGGCACGCAGGGCGACGCAACCCTGGCAGGAACAACGTTTGTTTTGACAAATATGTCGGAAAATGCGGTGGTCGTGGACGGTGTGACTTACCAGCCGGGCGAGATGATCGCAACGTTTGTGACAGATGAAAGCGGCTATATTGAGACTGCAAGCGATTATCTGCCGTATGGCACGTACAACATTAAGGAGACTGAACCGCCGACAGGTTATACTTCGGAAGGCGTGTACCTGAACACTACCTTCACCATCCGCGAAGACGGACAGATGGTTGATATGACAACCAAAGATTCCGCGACACAGAACCGGGTTATCCGGTTTGATATTGAGATCATCAAATTCCGTGACACGTTATCTTCAGAGGACGCGACGGATGATGTGGAGCCAATCGAAGGTGTTGTGTTTGGCATTTACCTGGAAGCCACTGGGGAACTGGTGATGACGATCACGACAGACGAGGACGGCGTGGCTACAACTGCTGACCCGGAGAATTATCCGTATGGCCGTCTGCCTTATGGCACTTATGTCATTAAGGAACTGGAGTATCCGGATGATGTAACGCCGGTGGAAGATTTCACCGTGACCGGCACAATTGATGGAAAGACTTATTCGGGTATTTATAAGAACGATAAGCCGATTGAATCCGGTATTACAGTGGTAAAGGTTGATGCAGAAACTGGAAATACAATCCCGGTAGCAGGAACGGAATTCCAGATCCTGGATGAGGATAAGAACGTAATCACGTTCAGCAACTATTATCCACATTACGAGGAGATCACGAACTTTGTGACAGACGAGAGCGGTTCTGTTACGCTGCCGTCAAAGCTGGCGAAGGGAACCTACTACATCCGCGAGGTCAATGCCCCGGAGGGTTATGTCCTTTCGGAAGACATCGAGTTTGAAGTAACGGAGTACAATGCGTGGCCGGATACGATCACTGTCGAGCTGACGGACACACCGGAAAAGGGACAGATTATCGTGAGCAAATACGATGCGGACACTGGAGAAGCGCTTGCCGGCGCGGTGTTTGCGGTATTTGCGAATGAGGACGTTGTCACGCCGGATGGGACGACCCGCTACGTGAAGAACCAGTATATTGAAACCTTTACGATTGGCGAGGACGGGATCGGCATGACCAGCGAGCTGTATCTTGGCAGCTATTATGTGCAGGAGATTCAGGCTCCGGAAGGGTATTGCCTGGACGATACGCGCATGGAAGTGATGCTGGAATATGCAGACCAGAATACACCGATTGTATATGTGTATCTGGAAAGCTACAACAAGCCGACGACCATGAAACTTTATAAGACGGATATTGATGAACTGGCCCTTGAGGGAGTGACGTTCACGGTCACGAGAACCGGGGAAGTGGAAAGCACCGGAATTGAGAGCGAGAGCGCAGTAGATGGCGGCACGTTTGTGACCGATGCAGATGGCCTGATCACGGCGAAATATCTGGTATCCGGAATCTATGAAATCGGGGAGGCCGAAACGCTGACCGGCTACGTGCTGGATGAAACGCCGCGCTACGTGACCGTAGACACGAACGGATTTATTTATGAATCTGACGAATCAGGGAACAACCTGAATGAGGATGGCGCGAAGTCTGACACAGTAAGCCTTTCCTGGGTGAACGATTACACGAAGTGGGATTTCTCGAAGGTGGATGTGACTGGAGAAAATGAAGTTCCTGGCGCAACGCTGCAGGTGATTGATTCAGAAGGGACTGTTGTGGAGGAATGGGTATCCACGGAAGAAGTACACCGGATCAATAAACTTCCTGCAGGGGAGTATATGCTTGTAGAGACACTGGCACCGGAAGGCTATGTTGCAGCGGCATCCGTATCGTTTACCGTGACGGAGACCGGGGAAGTGCAGACCGCCCAGATGACGGATAAGCAGGTATTTGCCCATAAGGTTGATGTGACCGGTGAGAATGAGATTTCGGGAGCGAGCATGACGGTGACGGACTCCGAAGGCAACATCGTTGATGAGTGGGTTTCTACAGAGGAAGCACATGCGATCAGCGGTCTCAAAGTTGGCGAGACCTATACTCTGACGGAAGTTGCCGCGCCGGATGGCTATGTAAAAGCGTCCAGCGTTGAGTTTACGGTAACAGATGACGGAGTGAACCAGGATGTGACCATGGTGGACAAGCAGGTCTTTGTGAGCAAGACAACCATCACCGGTGGGGAGGAACTGCCGGGTGCAACCCTGACAGTAACCGACTCAGAAGGTAATGTGATCGATACCTGGGTATCAACGACGGAGCAGCATGCAGTGAGCGGACTGGAAGTCGGCCAGACCTATACGCTGACCGAGGAAACCGCGCCGGATGGATATGTGGTAGCAACGGATATCGAGTTTACAGTGGAAGATGACGGCACAATCCAGACGGTCACGATGGTGGATAAGCAGCTCTTTGTTGTGAAGGTAGACAGTTATGTGACGGAACTTGCAGGAGCCGAACTGGAAGTGCGTGACGCGGATGGTAATGTGGTAGATGCCTGGACATCCGATGGCACAGCCCATGCAGTGAGCGGCCTTGTGACCGGGCAGACCTATACGCTGGTCGAAACAAAAGCTCCGGAAGGCTACGCGATCGCCTCCGAAACAACGTTTACGGTATCCGAAGATGCCGAGAGCGATACCATCAGCCTGATTAATAAGCAGGTGCTGGTTCATAAGGTGGACGTGACCGGAGAAAATGAGGTTCCGGGAGCAAGCATGACGGTAACGGACTCCGAGGGCAACATCGTGGACGAATGGACTTCCACGGAGGAAGCACACGCGATCAGCAACATCCGGGTAGGTGAAACCTACACGCTGACAGAGATTGCCGCACCGGATGGATATGTGAAAGCTTCGAGCATTACCTTTACAGTGACCGATGACGGGACAGACCAGGAGCTTACTATGGTTGATAAACAGGTGTATGTGAGCAAAAAGTCCGTCACCGGCGAGGAAGAACTGGAAGGAGCAACCCTGACGGTAACCGATTCGGAAGGAAATGTTGTGGATACCTGGGTATCGACGAGCGAAGTACATCCAGTGAGCGGACTGACTGTGGGTGAAACTTATACCCTTACGGAGGAAATTGCCCCTGCCGGATATGCGAAAGCATCCAGCATCGAGTTTACGGTAGAGGATGATTATTCCGTCCAGACTGTAACCATGTATGACGAACTGATTGAGTTTACGATCAGCAAAAAGGACATCACGGATGAGGAAGAACTGCCGGGTGCGCAGCTTGTCATCACAGATTCCGAGGGGAATGTAGTAGACGAGTGGGTTTCCACAGAAGAGTCGCACATGATCAACATTGCGGCTGGGACTTATACCCTGACAGAGACGATTGCTCCGGATGGCTATGCGACAGCCGAGAGCATTGAGTTTACGATTGATGATACACAGGTACAGCAGACTCTGACGATGTATGATGCCCCGATTACGGTGGAAATCAGCAAGAAGGATATCACCAATGATGAAGAACTGCCAGGCGCGCATCTGATCGTAATAGATGAAGACGGCAATACGGTTGACGAGTGGACTTCTACAGATGAGGTTCATACAATCACCAACCTTACGGTTGGAACCTACACCCTGACAGAGATCACTGCGCCGGATGGATATGAGGTCGCGGAGACGATCACGTTTGAGGTGACGGATACAGCGGAAGTTCAGCATGTCACGATGTATGATTCCCCGAAGGAAGAAACTGTTGACCTGACCGGGAAGAATACGACGAGCACCAGCTCTGGGACAGTGACGGCATCTTCTGTGAAAACAGGGGATATGTTCCGCTATCTGCCGGCGCTTCTGGCGATTGCAGCAGGAGCGGCACTGCTTGTGGTTCTTGCGCTGAAAAGAAAGAAGAGAGCATGAGAAAGGTTTGAAAGAATAGTAGACAGCTATTGTAATACGTGAATGAAACAACGGGCAGGGAGAGGATGACTTTCCCTGCCCGCCTGGAATGAGGGGATTTTTATTATGAACTTTGGAAAAGGAATACAGAAGATTCAAGAGGCAGTAAAAAAGAACTGTGCGAGGGCTCCGGTTGCGGCACTGCTGGCTGCGCTGACGATCCGGACAACGGCCTGTGCGAGCGATGTAGTGACGCAGATCAACAGTCTGAGTTCCTTTGTGCTTTCGATTATTCAGGCGGCAGGCGTGATTGTCACGGCATGGGGCGTGTTTGAGTTTGCGAATGGCTACCAGTCCCACGATGGTACGCAGCAAACTTCCGCGTTGAAAAGGATCATTGCCGGACTGATCATGGTCGGGGCCGGTACCCTGATGTCCATGCTGGGAGTTTCCTGATGGTCATTCGATATTCCAGTAAGAGGGGAGGTTGGAGAATATGGGATTGATAAGCAACGCTATTGACTCTGCTTTTGAGAGTTTCGGAAGCTCCATGATGAATGTCGGGGAATGGATATTAAGTGCCGGGTACAGTGTCTGGAAAGGCAGCGGGAGCATTGCCGTCCAGTACGCACAGAAAGACCCCATGAGTGTTTCGAATGCATGGAGTACCGTGACTGGGAGCATTTACAGCATTATGCTTTCAGTTGCTGCCGCTCTGGCAGTGCTGTTTTTCGTGCTGGGCTGGCTGAACGAGAGTATTGATATCCGGACAAATTTTACATTGGAAAGCATGTTCCGTTTTTTTGTCCGATATGTGATAACCGCATCATTGATTGTCAATTCCCTGACGCTTGCGTCAGGGATTACACGGTGCGCGACTGCTTTGGCGACTTCAGTCACAGCGGAAGTAGAGGCGAATGAGGCAGACGGTCTTTTCGATGAAATGAAGGAGGAACTGGACGGTGACGATGCGGACGGTGGCACATGGTTAGCCTATGGGCTTGTGGCGATGTTCGGCGGTGTGATTGGCGGCCTGGTGATTATTGTATGCGCGATTCAGCTTGTTCTGGCGGTTATGTCGCGGCTTTTTAGAATGCTGCTGTGTATTCCCTTCGCTCCGGTTGCGTTTGCCGGATTTGCGGGGGGACGGGAGTTCTCACAATCAGGCATCGCGTGGCTGAAAACTTATACTGGTTATTGTCTGGAGGCTCTGGTGATTATTCTTGCAATCGACATCAGTTATGGGCTGTTTCAGGACACCTCCGCGTTTGGAAGCGTTGACGGCGTGGTTGGGGTAGTGCTTGGAATCTGCGAATATTGCCTGCCGATGATAACCGCATGTGCCTGTGTGAGAGGAGCGGATACAGTAGTGCGGCGATGCCTGGGGCTGGGGTGATGATTAGCAGAATGATTGATACCGGCCATTTGGAACAATGAACGAACAGAATATTTTTCAGCAACCGGAAAGATAGCGGTTGCAGACTGAAATAAAAAATGATATGATTCTTGATACGTGGCGACAGCTGCGTGGAAAGTACCCATGACAGGGGTGGTAGCCTCCCGGCCTTAAAACCGGCTTGCCGGAATACATAGGAAGGGAGGTGGCGTGTATGACAGCTTATGAGATCGTAATGGTCGTACTTGGGATATTGGCTTTGCTCGTGTCCTCTGGAGGCTTGTTAATTGCGTTGCTTACCTTTCTCGATAAGAGAAATAAGCGAAAAAAATAATGCCCATCCCGTCGGCCAACGAGATGGGCGCCTCTCATTGAGAGGTTATTAATCCCACCGGGAGCTTCCACTTTTGGAGTGGGTGCTTTCCTTACACATAATATATCATTTGACGGTGGATAATTCAATAGAAATTTTTGATTTGAGAGAAAATCAGGCAGAGAAAGCGATGAGAATCGTGATCCCTGCTTTTTTTATGCCCTGTAGCGAAGGGAGAGGAAGAATATGCAGATACCAGTAAACAAGGACATAGACGATTACAAAGACGATTTCTTTAAAGGAATGACACTAAGGCAGACAACGATGTGCGTGTTGACACTGGCGGTCGGAATAGGATGTTATTTCCTGTGTAACAGTGTGCTGGGATTGCCGCAGACAGTTTCGCTGTATCTGGTGTTCCCGGCTGCATTGCCTTTTGCGGCTGCCGGATTCCTGAAAATTGACGGAATGCCTCCACTTGAGTATTTGAAAAGACGGCGGGAAGTAACGCAGACACCTTTATATCGTTACCGCCCTATGGTTTTTGAACGTGCAGAATCAGGGAAGGGCGATTGGATGGAGAACTATATGACAGACGGAGAAAGTCCGGGGCAGGAACAGCAGGATATAGATATAAAGGAAGCAACTGAGGAAGAACAGGGGAGTTTTTATAGAGAGCAGGCGCACCATATAAAGCGCAAAGACAGAAAGAAATTGCTTGCACCTTATGAGGATGAAGGCTCTGGTCTGTTGCGGGAGCCGGACTCAGATAGTGAGGGGAGCAAAACGGAACTACAGACAGCAAATGATGAAACCGGGGTGATGGGAAAAATA
>JAJQFO010000320.1 GCA_021201095.1 Lachnospiraceae bacterium | reverse complement strand
GTGCCACATGCTCCCGCTCCAGTTCCTTATGACCAGTGCCGCATGGCCTCGTTCCAGTTTCTTATGACCAGTACCGCATGGCCTTGATCGGCGTGCTGTAATCATAATCTGAGATCTTGATGCCGCCGGCCGGATAAGCCTGCGAGTTGCTGGCATGGACTATCTTGCCGTCGCCAATGTAAATCGCCACATGGGAGGCATAGCTGCCGGACCCGTAGAAGATCAGGTCGCCCGGCTGCAGGCTGTCAAGGCTCACCTCGACCTCCGTCCCCTCGGCATAGCCGGATTTAATCTGTGACGAAGATGGGCCGTTCATCTGCTGCTGCGCCGTGCGCAAAAGCTTGATGCTGAAGCTTGCAAACACCGCATAGGTAAATCCGGAGCAGTCCGCACCGTTGGTAAGGCTCGTCCCACCGTATACATAAGGATTGCCCACATACTGAATTGCGAATGCCGCGATCTTTGCGCCCTGCGAGCTGCCGCTTACGGTAATCCCGGATTCAGAGGTAATCACACCCTTTGAGTTGATCGTATATTCCGTCGCACCAACCGCGATCGTGACTGACTTCGCCATCGCTCCGCTCGAATAGAAGTAATACTTCTTTGAGCCGATTTTTTTCACACCGGTCACCATAGCTCCGTTGTTGTCCGGATCCAGATAATACTTGTCCTTTTCGCCTGTGTCGCTGTTGGTTTTATACATCCAGCCAGTGACATTCTGACCTTTGCTGTTCCGATAATAGGTCCCGGAAGAGGTCGTATACCATCCGGCCTTCAGCGTCTTGGAGTCGTCCCTCGCGCCGTCGCTTCCATAGTAATACTGGTTAACATAAGTACTCGTCACCATCTTGGCGTCTTCGCCGAAGTAATAGTACTTGCCGCTGATCTCCACCTCCTGGCTCCGAACCGCCGCTCCGTTGCTGGAGGAGAAATAATAGGTGGCGCCGCTGACGGTCTTCATCTTACCCAGAGCTTTCTTTGCCGTATCCTTGGCAAAATAATAAATTTCCCCGTCGATCGCCTGCAATCCGGTCAGAAGCACACCGCTGCTGTTCGCATAATATCTGGAGGTCACCCAACCGGAGGTGGCCAGGACTCCGTCCGAACCAAGATAGTAGAACTTGCTGCTGATCTTCTGTACGCCGGTCTGCATTACACCCGTTGATGAGAAGTAATATTTTTTCTTGCTGATCGTCTTCCATCCGGTCACACGCACGCCGCTGGAATTGACATAATATTTCTTTCCGCTGAGCGTGAGCCACTTGCTCATCTGGACAACGCCGCTGGAGTTGCAGTAATAGTATTTCCCGTTATACTTCACCCATTGCTTGGAATAAATCTTACCATTGGACTGGAACAGGTATGTCTTGGAGCCAATCTTTTTCATGCCGGTCACGCGCACACCGCTGCTGTTTACGTAGCATTTTCCGATCCATTTGCTCTTCTGGACGATACCGTCCGAGTCTGCGTAATAATACTTGCCGCTCACCTTAAACCAGCCGGTGACATACTGCGTCGCGCTTTTATAATAATAGGTATTCCCTTCAAATGTTACAAAACCGGTCTTGGTCTTGCCCGTGTATTTGCCGCTTGCATTGACCCATTTATTGCCAACCCATGTGCTGACCGCGATACTGCCGTCCGACTGGAAATAATATTTCCCGCTCACGCTCCATGTGGATACATAAAGGACGCCGGTCTTTTTATTCGCGTAATATTTTTTCTTATTTACAGTAATCCAGCCGTACTGCATCTGGCCGCTCTCGTTAAAATAATACAGCTTCTTATTGACCGTCACGAATCCGGTCTGCATGATGCCCTTGCTGTTAAAATAGTACTTGTAAGAGCCAATTTTCACAAGTCCCGTGGCATATCCCGGGGACTCGGATATCGTGTACATCTTGCCGGATGTGGTGGTCTTCCAGGCCGCATCTGCCTTGATTGACGGTGCAAAAAACAGCAGCATGACAAATACTGTCAGAGCCAGGCTCCTTACCAGTACCATCCGTGAGAGAGCAAGTCCTGTACTTTTCACCATGGCAGTCCTTCGCCCGGCACACTCTGCTCCTGTCGCCTTATGCATACCATTTTTCCAAGAATATTTCATTTCCATTCCCCAACCATTTTTGTAACAAAATTTTTACAGTTTCGTTAAATCTTTTTTAATATTTTAACTGATAGATAATATAAAGTCAAGCGCGGATTTAACAAAAACTGGCCTATTTTATTTCCAGTCTTCCGGGGAATATGGAAATCAAACAGGGCAGGACGGCCGTGTGCAATCGGATAGGGGAACGCTTCTCTCCCCTATCCGCTGCGCCAGGCGCGAGCAGCTTTAGCTGTTAATTTCCACTCGCGCCTGTGTGCATAATAAAGCCACCGCAGCATTCCTGCCCGGTGGCTTCTGTATTTTATTTACAGGAAAATTGTTATGCGAAGAAAACCGCTTCCCATAATGCTCCATAATCTGGCGATTCTGTCGTTAACCTATCGGGAGAAAACCCACAAGCGCGTTTTCCTTCCGATAAGTTATATTATGGGAAGCTTTCCGTGCGGGCATATCCCGGTTCTAATGTGCTTACAGCAGCCGGAATACCTGCCCGGCGGTGCGGGACAGATTTTCCTTTGCATTCTGCGGATCCATGGCCTCCTTCAGCGTACATACTTCCCGCAGAATGGGGAAAAATGCATCGATTCCGGCTTTATTGCAGGCTTCCGCCCCCGGCGCGATGCTTCCGGCAAACGCAATTACCCTTGCTCCATATTTTTTGCCCAGTCTTGCCACGCCGATGGGAGCCTTTCCCATGGCGGTCTGATGATCCAGCCTTCCCTCGCCGGTAATGACCACATCAGCATCCTTCACTTCTTTTTCAAGCCCCACGGCATTCAGGATCAGGTCTACGCCCGGCGTCAGTTCGGCGTTTAAAAAGCGCAGGAACGCGAATCCCATTCCTCCGGCCGCACCGGCGCCGGGCATTTCTGCGAGGGCTGGAGCTGCGCTGCATTCTGTCAGCTCTGCTGATGCGCAGGACTCATCAGCGGGATTTTTTTCAGGAAAAATTTCCTCTGGTGCAGAAGTAACCACCCGCGCATAATTTGCCATGCCGCGATCGAGCGGCTCCAGCAAATCCTCTGTGACGCCTTTCTGGGGACCGTAGATATAAGTAGCGCCCATCGGCCCGCAGAGCGGATTGGTCACGTCGCAGGCCACGCGGAAGCGGCAATCCCTCAGGCGGGGATCCACGTTTTTCTCAGAGAAGGACGCAATTTTCGCGAGAGCCTGCCCGCCTTCGCCAACGTCCTGCCCATCCTGAGCCCAAAATTCATAGCCAAGCGCCTTCAGCATGCCGATGCCGCCGTCGTTCGTGGCGCTTCCGCCGATGCCGATGATAAAATCCCGGCATCCGTGTTCGATGGCGTGCAGAATCATTTCTCCGACACCGCGGGTCGTGGCTCTCAGAGGATCCCGCACCGGCTCCAGCGTGATGCCGGCGGCGGAGGCCATCTCCATCACGGCCGTGTGACTTTCGCGCAGGCAGCCGTAATAACAATCCACAGGATTTCCAAAAGGACCCGTGACACGCAGCGGAACGCGCTCCCCATTCATCCCTTCAATCAGCGCGTCTGTGGTGCCCTCTCCACCGTCAGCCAGAGGCTTAATGATCACCTCGGCGTCCGGCTTTGCTTTTAGAATCCCCTCCCGTATGGCTTCTCCCGCTTCCATGGAAGAAAGGCTTCCCTTCAGTGAATCAGTCGCGATAACGGCTTTCATAATATGAGTACCTCCTGCTTTTCCTCCGCGCTGCATTTGTATCCCTGTGTTTTGTTTATCCGAAGATCCCGGCGCATTGATACGTGCCCCTGTGCGTTTACACGCTTCCTGGCGCATTTGCACGGCTCCGGCGTGTCTCATTTATTGTGATTATAGCACAGATTTTATTGGTGGAAAGGTTTTATGAACAGATGGAATGGAAAAGAAATATTATTGAATTGGAATGAGAAAAATATGGCGGGCTGCAGCCAAAACACGGGCTGCAGCTGAAAAGCACAGGTTATAGCCAGAAAACACAGGCTGCAGCTGGAAGGCACAGGGGACAGCCAGAATTTATTGAGAACCATCTATGGTATCCACATAGAGATACATTATAGATTTCGCAAATGGCGTAAAATTGGCGTAAAATCAGGAAAATCAATGCTTTTGAAGGACGAAAAAAGATGTCCGGATGCCCGAAAAACCGCGTAGAATCAATGCATCCGAGAAATGGGCAAAAAAAGTGAAAGAAAAATTAGCACTCACCTCTTGACAGTGCTAACAATATATGTTATAACACACATAGAACAAAGGAAAACTTCCAGTTCCAAATGAATAAAAGCCAGATCACTGGCAATCATAAACAAAAAGGAGAGATGACTTATGTTGAGACCAAGTATTTACAGAGAAGATTTATGGGATGACTTTTTTGATGATTTCTTTCACGAACCAGTTTTTCGCGGAAATGCCGCAAGAGGACAGGCCGATCTGATGAGGACAGATGTAAAAGAAACCCAGACCGCCTATGAGCTAACGATGAACCTCCCGGGTGTGAAAAAAGAGGATGTAAAGGCGAAGCTGAAGGACGGCTATCTGACCATCCAGGCCACCACCGATTCCTCTAACGACCAGAAGGACGACGGCGGCAAATACGTACGCCGTGAGCGTTACACCGGCACCTACAGCAGGAGCTTCTACGTAGGCGAAGCGGTCAAGCAGGAAGACATCACAGCGAAGTTTGAAAACGGCACCCTGATCCTGACCGTGCCGAAGAAGGTACAGCAGCCGGTGGTTGAGGAGAATAAATATATCACGATCGAGTGATGCTTTTCGCGATTCCGTCCATGATCTGCGGGAGGAAGACTTTGGCTGGTGAATGAAATTCGCACAGAGAAGCCAGCGCGGCAGTCCAGTTAAATGATGTTTAAGACGGGCGGTCAGCTCGGCAGGTCATGGACGTTCATTTATAGATAATAAAATAGGAAGAAAGCCATAAACCAGCGGCGCGGTCCAGAGAAGGATCGCGCCGTTTTGCTGCAGTCAGCATTTTTGATTTATGCAAATTCTTTGCAAAAGCGAATTTTTGTGCATGGCATCTTTGCGAAAGCGAATTTTCGTACATGGCATCTTTACGAAAGCGAATTTTCGTACATGGCATCTTTACAAAAGTGAATTTTCGTACATGGCATCTTTGCGAAGCGAATTTTCGTACATGGCATCTTTACAAAAGTGATTTTTTCGCACACAGCAACTCTGCAAAAGCAAAAAAATATATACGGCAAGGGTGTGAGACACGCTTCAGCCTACATCAATCCGGAACAGCCTTGCGGCATTTTCATTTGTCTGAGCGAGCACTTTTTCTGTAGAGATTCCCTTCATTTCTGCAATGATCCGGACAAATTCGGGGATGTTTCTGGAGGTGTTGATTCCATTCCAGCGCCGCCAGATTTCCGCATCGGCAGGCGTCGCCTCAGCCGGATGCCTGGTCGGTGCGCCGGTGAGAGCCTGAGCAATCCCGGCACCTGCTGCCCTGGTGCCGCCTGCCGCGGCCGTCGCTGCCGCTGCTTTCGCAGCTTCGGTATCACCGGGCTTTACTGTCGCCGCCGCTACTTTCACGGCTTCGGTACCGCTGGGTTTTACTGTCGCTGCTGCTGCTTTCGCGGCTTCGGTATCGCTGGGGTTTACTGTCGCTGCCGCTGCTTTCGCAGCTTCGGTATCACCAGAATTTCCTGCCGCTTCCATCGCTTTCGCTTTGCTCTGCTCGAGTGCCTCCAACTCCCATATGGGATTCACATAAGGCGCATCCGTCTCAATGAGCAGGCTGGAAAGCGGCGCCTTTTTCACTGCCTCACGCAGCTCGCTCATCTTCGGGAGCGTGAGCGCGCCGCCGATCCCGAGCATAAGCCCCCGGTCGAGGAACTTCTGCGCCATATCCCATCCCTCACAATAGCAATGCACCACGCCTCCCCGCCGCAGCGCGAACCGCTCCATCACCCTGAGCGCATCCTCCGACGCCATACGGATATGGAAAATAAGAGGCAGATCCATTTCCTCCGCGATCTGCAGCTGCTTCACAAACCACCGGTGCTGCCGCTCCGTCATATCCTCGTCCATCGGATGATGATAATCCAGACCGGCCTCCCCGATCGCGATCGTATCCGGCTCCTGCGCCGCCTTTCGAATCCAGCCTTCCCACTGCGCCTCGGACGCCGCATGCTTTCCCCAGATCCGCGTCGGGTGCACGCCCGCGGCGTACCAGATCTTCGGGAGCTGCTCCGGAGTATAGCCAGTCCCCTCCAGAAGCTCCGGATAGCGGGAAAAATCCACCTTTCGGCGCATCGTCTCATTGCTCTCAGCCAGCACGGCAGGCATAATCATCTGCCCAATGCCAAACTCCTGCTTCAGCAGGTACAAAAGATCCAGCCGTCCCTCATTAAAATGCTCCATGTCATAATGACAATGCGTGTCTATGTACATAACCCGTTCTCCCTTCTTGTTTGATTGCATGATTCTTGTTCGGCTGCATGCTCTTTTTCTGTGTTTATTACCGCGAATCAATGAGCCAGGCAGCCAGAGCCATAAGGTATCCACCGGCAAGCCGGTCCCCCTTATGGCATAGCCCGCAGCTGCGTATTGTGATAAAAAAACAATATCATAAAGGCGGACGTTCTGCAAGGAAAGAATCTTTGCGGGATAAAACGTCAAAACCCAGATGTTACAAGTCTTACCTTGACCAAATCTACGATGTTTTCCGTTCTACAGGTGTGACCTGTAATCCCCAGAATTCTTTTGCCCTTGTGACCGCACAGGGAATCTGTTATAATTTTTTCATGGAAATGAAACGCGCAAATAATACTGGAGCGCACTGCGCTCAGATGGTTCGCTCAGAAAATAGGGATGATACAAACAGAAAGGCGGTACAGACGATGAAAGCAGTCTTAATAGGAAACCGGGAGCGTTTTGAAAAATTCTGTCCAGATACGCCATTCGCGAATGCGGTGGAGAAGGTATATTTGTCGCTGGAGCAGGCACGGGCAGCGGGGGAACTGTCGGCCGACGTGTACGGGAAAGAGACGGCATCGGCAGACTCGCGGGCAGCGGGAGAATGTTCGGCCGACGAGCGCATCGAAGGAGCATTGTCACCAGAAATCCTGACAGTGAGAAAACTTCTGACAGAGGCCCGCGACGCCGAATTTCTGGCTGCGGACGCCATCGCGCAGGTGTCGGAAAGCCTGATCGCACAGCTGCCATCCCTGAAAATCATCCACTCCGAGGGCGTGGCCTACAATGGCATCGACTGCGGCGCAGCTGCCAAAAGAAACATTTACGTCTGCAACAACCGCGGCATAAACGCAGACGCAGTGGCGGAACAGACCATTTTGCTGATGCTCGGCCTGCTGCGTGGCGTGACCGCGGGAGACGCAGCCGTCCGCGCAGGCAAACAGATCCAGAGAAAAGAATACATGATGGTCAACGGCATCCGCGAGCTCGGCGAATGCCGCGTCGGCCTGATCGGATTCGGAGATATCGCAAAAGCCACAGCCAGACGGCTGACAGCATTTGGCTGTGAGGTCTGCTACCATGCGTCCCATCGCAAAGCTCCCGACCTGGAGGCCGAGTACGGCGTCACCTGGCTGGAAACCGAAGAACTGCTGAAAACCTGCGACATCATCAGCCTGCACATCCCGGTGACACCCGAGACGACAGGTATGGTAAACGAAGAATTTCTGAAAAAGATGCGGCGCGGCGCCTTCCTGATCAACACCTCACGCGGTGAAATCGTAGAAAATGCAGCCCTCTGCAAAGCCCTTACAGAAGGGCAGATCGCCGGAGCCGGGCTGGACACCGTAGCCCCCGAGCCGGTGGCCGCCGACCATCCGCTGCTGCACCTGCCCGCGGAAGCAGAAGGGCGCCTTCTTTTCTCACCCCATATCGGCGGCGTCACCACCGGCGTCTTCCGCAAAGCCCACCGCAGCATCTGGACCGCCTTCGAGCAGGCCAGCAGGGGAGAGCGGCCGGTGAATGTGGTAAATGGGATATAGCTCACTCACGCTTCTGCACATCCAGCTCCGTCAGCAGGCAGCCGCAGAACGAAAAATACGGCTGGTAGCAGTACGCCCTCACGACCGACCCAGGACGCACTCCAGTAAGAAACGCATCCATCCGCTGATTCTGCGTCGAGCACTGTGAGAGCACCTCCGCCCACCTTGCGTCCGGGCATTCAAAAACAGAGAAAAAAGAAGCATTGACCAGCTGCCAGGCCGACCGCCCCGCATAAGCAGCAAACGCATCATTCACATAGCGCAGCACAAAATCCCGCGGCAGAGCATTCCCTCCGGATATATTGTCAGAACCACGCTGCGCCTCCAGGCCCTTCGGCATACTGTCAGAACCACGCTGCGCCTCCAGGCTCTTCGACATACTGTCAGAACTACGCTGCACCCTTCTGCCCTTCGGCAGATTCTCAGAAGCTGTCTGCGATCGCCTCCCATTCGGCATATTTTCCACCACACAGAACGGCAGCGGAAAATGATCAAATCCATGAAACTCATCCAGAATCCGGTTGCGCACCTCCGGATTCGACTGTTCCACGGCATTCGCCGCCTGAAACCGCTGCACCGCGCCCCGGATCTCACTCTTATGAGAATGACTGTACGGCACCCGCACATCCCCCGCCAGCAGAATCTCCGCATCATCCATATGCTGATAATAATTCAGCGAAATCAGACAGCTGCGGCTGACCTTAACAAACGTTTCCTGCGGCAGCATCTCCTCCAGCGCATTAATAGTCAAAAAAATGCGGATAGGGGGGGTATTTCCATACAAATAAATCGTACACAGCTTGTCATTCACCTGCGCATACACAATACTCTCCAGCGGAATCTTACACTCCTTTCGGTTGACCATCACCGAGATGGACTTCTGCTTTTCAGCCATCGGACACCCTCCATCTGTTCCCTGTTTTATACACACTTTTACTCATATTTTCACACACTCACATACATTTCTATGCACCTGCGTGAGTCCCCTGTCCACCAGTCCATTTCTGCGACGCTGCCCTGATGAGCCCGCGCCGACAGTACCGGAGCGTTTTACCTGCCTGTATCTTACCATGCAAAAAATGAAAGCACAAGCAGTGATTTTGGATGGAAACATTGCAATATGGGGGGAGAAAGTGGCAATAGAGATAAGAGCTTAAGTGGCAAAAACCAGGCGCAAGAGTTAAACGAAAAAAGCGGGCCGAATAAAATGGAAAAAATGGTAAAAATTATGGGATTGACAATCTTTACGGATTCGCATATACTACACTTAACAGAAGCTCCCGCACCTCTCTACGAAGTGTCCCAGGGAGCACTTTTTTCGGCATTGTTCAGGAGACGGCATTGTTCAGGAGATAAAAATGGATTTAAAAAAACCAACCACTTTTCAGGAGCAAGTAAATCTGCTTGTTAGAAAAAACATTATTGTGACCGATGTGCAAGCGTGCGAGTTGTTTTTGTCACAAGTAAACTATTATCGCATTTCTGCATATTTCCTGCCGTTTTTAGATAAATCGACAGAATTGTGCTTTGACGGCATAAATTTTGAAAGAATACAGCAGATATACTATTTTGATCAAAGCTTACGCGCACTTATTTTTGAAATGATAGAAGATATCGAGATACATATTCGAACGAAAATTGCATATTACCATGCTCATAAATACGGATCGGATGGTTATATGATATCGACAAATTATAATAAGAGACACAATCATGACGATTTTCTTAAGCGCATTTCAAACTGTATATATGAAAATAGAAAGACGTTGGTAGTGCAGCATCACAATGAAAAATACGATGGACGTTTTCCGCTTTGGGTTATGATAGAATTCTTTTCCATTGGAATGCTGTCGCATTTTTATAGAAGTTTCGTTACTCAGGACCAAAAAATTATAGCAAAAGAATTGTATGGTGTAACACCTGAAATCCTTCAGAGTTGGATGCGCTGCATCACTGACCTCAGAAATAAGTGTGCACATTACTCTAGAATATATTACTGGGTATTTCCGGCAACTCCCAAAATGCCAAAAGGAATTACATATGTTCCGACAAGAAGGCTTTTTGCTCAGTTATATATGCTGAAGCTCATGTATCCTGATAGCAGCAAATGGAACGATTATTATCTAAAATCATTAATAAGGCTGACAAGAAAGTATAAGTCGTATATTTCACTAAAACATTTAGATTTTCCATACAGATGGAAATCTATGTTAAAAAATTAAGAAAATGCCGGGCCAGTGCGCCCGGTTTTTTACGCGCCCTGCGTAGGTTCCTGCTCGATCTAGTCCAGGTCTTTTATAGCTGTATCTTTTTCGCTGCAAGATTCTAACCTTAAGTGCCTTGTTTCATACTTGATGTCTGCATTGACTTTATCCGACCGGCATCCTATTTGTAACTTAACAAAAATCACGAAAACCCCTTCAAAAAAGTTACGAAAATTGTTTCGTTTCAACGAAAACGAGTTTCGTAAGCGGCCAAAACTTCGTGAAAAAATGTAAAATCCATCTTAAATACCGCGAAATCAACAGAAAAGAGCCGACTTACGAAAAAAAGAAAGCCCCACGGAGTAATCATTGAAACAAAAATTGTCAAAGTGTATAATGAAAGGCAAATACAGAAACGTGATTTTGTCAAAATTAACAAACGCAAACAAATGATAAGGAAAGAAAAAAGAACAGGCGGCGAGATAGAACATCGGTCATATCAAGCCGCTGTTTGCGACTCTTCATCGACAGAAAAGTCGATGGGATAAGTGGAAGCTTTGATCTAGAAAATTTCAAGGATCCGGATCTCGTAAAAACTCTGGCATAAAAGGACTGGCGAAGGGCTGACATGAGGAAAAACAACATTTTTAAAAAGTGCATAGCGATGCTCCTTGCAGTTTCCCTGACGGGAAGCCAGCTTTTGATGCCGTCCACTCATCTTGCCGCAGCTGACATCGGAAGTGATCTCATACTGGAGCAGGACGTAGAAGCGACAGCAGCCGGAACGACAGACACTGGCGATGCAAATACAGAAGCTTCAAGTGCTGATACATCAAATGTAGATACGATATCCGCAAATGCAATATCCGCAAATACAATATCGGGAAATGCAGATATAACAGATGCGGCTGTGACAGATATTGATGCGGAAAATACAGACACGGATGCAGACACTCTGGATGCGGGCTCAGCAACGCAGGCAGCAGAATCCGGCACTTCCGGCAGCGGCCTTATCATAGAAGCAATCGAGAACGTCACGAGCACGGAAACAGCCGGAGCCGGGAACGATACGGACACGGAAACGGCTGGAGCCGGGAATGATAGGGACGCGGAGACGGCTGAAACCGCGAACGATACAGATGCGGAGACGGCTGAAGCTGGGAACGATACAGACGAGGAAATGTCTGAAACTGAGAACAATACAGACACAGAAGACGGCAGGTCTGAGAATGCCGAGAACGGTAATGCTGAGGAAGCATCTGTAACAGCAAGCCTGACCGCAGAAGCTGTATCCGGTAAGACAAATGAATATCAGATCCATGTGAACTGGCAGCTCAGCAATCTCGGTGATAACGAGATATTGCTGGCATTATGCATGGACGAAACCATCTATAGTAATTTACTGAACGGCAGCGGAAGCGAGCCTGAGACGACATCAACAGCCACCTGCGTAATAAAAATGACAGACGGAACGATGGTTTCCTTTGACAAAACCGTGCCGGAGGAAGGCATGGTTCGCTTGTCATGTGAATACACGACGGACGAAAATGAAAGTCTGAACAGCCTGGAGTGGGAGTTCGCGATTAAGAGTGAAACGATTCAGAACGAAAGCACCGACATTGAAACGACAGCAAACACAGCGGCAGATACGACAACAGAAGCAACAGCAGGTTCAGCAACAGCCGGGACGACCATTGGGAGCCTGGCGGCAGAGTATGCGTACACGACGGATGAGAGCAGTGCATCAGGTGAGAACGCATGGGTAAATGCGGAGGAAATACTGCTTACATTTGACAGTGCGGAAACTGAGGCTGAAGCAGAAGCAGAAACTGAGACGGCTGAAAGTGAAGAAATAGAGACCGACACGGAATCCGAGATAGCTGAAAGCGAAGAAAATGAGGCCGACGCAGAAACTGAGATGGCAGAAAGCGTAGAAGATGAGAGCGACGCAGAAACTGAGACAGTAGAAAGCGAAGAAGATGAAGCCGACACGGAAACAGAGGCGGCGGAAAGCGTAGACGAGACTGATATAGAATCCGAGACGGAAAGTGAAACAGAAGCAGATACAGAAAATGTGACTGAGACAAAGAACGAGATAAAAACTAAAACTGAAACAGAAAATGAAAACGAAAGCGAAAGTGAAATAGATAACGAAACATCCGAGCCTGAGACGGACGAAGATGAAATAGAAGAAGCAGGTTCGGAAACAGACACAAAAATGGAATCAGAAGCCGAGACTGAGGATCCGTATGCTGCGAGCGTGACTGCGGATGTGACCGGGACAGCGGCCAGAAACTCGCTGCTGAGAAATGCAGGAATCGCTACCGTAGCATCGGAAAATTCTGCTTCATCAATAGATATGTCTGAATATATTACCGGCGCTTCGTTTAGTTTGTCTGAGATAGAGTCAGGAAGTGTAGTGAAAGTATCTATTGATTACCAGATTTATTCTCAGATACTTACTTCTGCCGGGACAACGACCTTAACTTATCAGTTACCGACAGGTATTAATCCTATCAGCGAATTTGCTGGTAAGGTATATGATGGAACGACTGAGGTAGGTACCTATACAATTACAAAAGACGGTAAGATTACGATTGTATTCAATGATACTTTTGTAAACAGCGGCAGTACCATCACTGGTAATATTTCGTTTTGGTCTACCATTACATCATCTTCCAGTGACGAAGATACAACCCTTACTTTTAGCTTTTCAGAAGAAAACGAAGTTACGACTTCTATTGTTATAAAAAAAGAAACCGAGGCAGAAAGTGACCAGACGGAGACATCCAAAAAGACGGATCTGTATGTAGATAAGTCCTATACATGTTCGACAACGAGTGATGACAAGATAATCGCTTATTATACTGTCGTAATCGGTTCTTTATATGGAACAGATGGAAATGCTATTACTACGTTTACTGATTCTCTGACAAATTATTTGAATAACTCATCGGTGACTTCTGTTACCATGAATGTAAAGGACATTGTAGTTAAAGATGCAGGTGGGACAGATTATTCGGATTATATAAGCTATGATAGTGGTAATAGCCAGTTAAGCCTGAACAGTGGTTGCTCTCTTCCGGCATTGTCCGAAGGTGGTTATTATACAATTACTTATACAGTCGAATATTCTGGAACAGAAGCCTTGAATGGAGCAATTGATTTAAAGAACAGTGCATACGCAAGTACATCTAAAAACAACGGCTCTGATTCAACAGACATCAATCTGGATCATACGTATATCAGCAAAACCAGTTCCTATAGTTCTTCGAGTGATCAGATAATCTGGACGATTACGCTGAACAATTTTGGCGGAGACCTCAATGGATATACGCTTAGTGATTCTCTCGTGAAAGAGGCATCTGAAACCGGCGGGACAGACGAGGCGAAAACGATCGGCGCGGTTTCTGTAACGGAATACTTGAGTGATGGCTCGACAGTGACCTGGTCAGGGATTTCTCTGCCTTTCACAATTGCGAAAGTGGATGGGACATATTCTGCAGGTACGCAGAATGGTAACACCCTTTATGTTAATGATACCACCGATAAATTTGTAGTTACCTACAGTACAGATGTGTCAGAAGACGGCTTTTACAGCGCATATGAGAATACGGCAACGCTGGGAGATGGCGGCACTAATACTTTTACCGAAGTACACGAGCAATCGGTGAAGCATGACAGCGGGACCCTTGATAAGAGCTATGTGTCACCGGATGACAGCAGTGAGGAAATCGTATATGAAACGGACGTGAATGGAGATGAGACGACAACAGACAGTGGTCTGCGGAATTACTCCTGGACATCTGTGATCAGCGTGCCGTCAGATGGAATTAAGACAGGGTCTTATTATGAAGATAATATAACAGACGATGCATATTCAGACGAGCTAAACCAATATGGAACACGAATAGATATTGTGGCTCACTATATTACAGGCGCACAGCTGGAAGCACTTACTGTTACGTATACGAATGGTAGTGGTATTTCCGGAAATACGCTTGATTCTGGTGCTTATACAATTCAGGTAAAGAACAGTGACGGAGATTGGGAGACATATACTTCTGCGAATTCTGCTGCAGAGTATACATCTTTCCGAATCTATTTTAATGACACATTGTCGGCAGACGAATATAAGTCACTTACCATTTCCTATCAGACAACAGCGGATCTGAACGAAATGAGCAATGGCGATGTCTGGACATTCACAAATTCAGCAACCTTCTCTCAGGATGGAGCTTATGTGTCCTCAACCGATTCGAACAGGGAGACGAGCGGCGGCTACATTATTAAAACAGACATGGGCGGAAGCAGTACTCATACTTACGCGTATGATGAATGCAAGGGAATCTTGTATTACCGTCTCCAGATCAATACAAACAGTACATTTAAGGATAACGGCACGATTGTGATTAAAGATACGCTGCCGGAAGGAACGACACTGTACACATCCGACTATGAAATTGCGACAGGCTCAAATCATGATGCTTCTGTAACTGGTACTAACGTAAATGATACTTCGAGTCATGTAAAGCTTTATTATGGTCTCGGCGCAAGTATGTATCAGACGGTAAACCTGTATAATCCGTATGTGGCAGACTATGATGTGAATACGGATGTCAAGGTTACCTATGACGAGGAAACCAGAGAGCTGACCATTACCATTCCACAGGATACGTATTATGGATATCTGGATACTTCGACACAGAAAGTGTCCTTGCCTATTTCCATTTACTATGCAGCTCAGATTACAGATGTTCTGGGGAAGAATACGAGTAAAGACTATACGAATCATGTGGAGATGTCGATGGGCGGATCGACTTATTCGGACAGTGTGACAGATACTGTTACATCATCGAATATTTCCAAGAGTATCAATTCAGATGTAACGACGGGTGACCAGGAGAAGGCCTATAAGGTTCTGATTAATCCGAGCGCGGCTACGCTGAATAACGGTGAAGCGATTACGGTGACAGATACGATTAATTATGGCAGATATATCACGGCAATTGCTCTGGTACAGGGATCTTTCCATTTATATAAGCTGAAATCAGATGGAACTATGGGCAGTGAAATCAGTACATCGTTGTATACCGTTACTTACGAAGATACTGGATCGCAGTTTATTATGACCATTACGCTGAACGATTCTACTGCTTATGTGCTGGAATATGAATACAGCTTTACGGTGGATGAAGACACCTTTATGGCTGATAATGGAAAAGAAGGAGAATTCTATGTTACCAACACCATTACTTTAAGCGGCTCTTACATGGAATCTTCCAGCAGCAAGGTTACGGATGAACAGGAGGCTGGAGACAGCAGTGCGACAGCTCAGACGAATAAGTATGTTACTTTGGCAAAGGTAGATAAAGACAATCAGATTATTTATCTTTCTGGAGCGATTTTTGAACTGCAGGCATACATAGGCACCAACTCAGATAATTATGAAGATGATAGTAAATGGAAAACAATAAAAACATATGTGACCGGGCAAAATGGTACCGGGAAAGTATTAATCAGTGAGCTGAAGAGCGGAACAGCCTATCGCCTGAAGGAGATAGAGGCTCCGACGAACTATAAGCTAAACACGGGATATTATTATTTCTATTATAACAGCGCTACAAGTGCCCAGATTGCTGCCTGGCCGCAAGGACTTCAGAATGTAATAAATGCGTTAAAGGGTGACATGACCATCACATTCAAGGATGAGGCGGACACAACCACCTATACTTCTGTTGCAATCCAGAAAAACTGGAAGGATGCAAAAGGAAATACGCTGACTGGCTCATCGGTAGTAGACGGAGACGGAAATATTATAACGAGTATTGAGGTGGCTCTGTATCGAACGACGGACGAAACAGAAACGGATATTGGTTCCATGAAGCTAGTGTCGGAAAAAACGACATATATTACGCCGGATGATGGAGGAAACTGGTATTACTCGTTTAATAATCTGGATGATAAGGATGAAGATGAGAACGTATACTATTATTATGTTGTAGAGACTGGAAAGTATACAGCAACAGATTCAAACGGAAATACGGTAGATGTGACAGCGAAGACACTATCTGAGAACTATACTGTGACCAGAGACAGCGAAATGGCTCTTTCCTCCGGCACAGTGACGATTACGAATACAAAAAATCCAGATAAAATCAATGTCTCCGTGACCAAAAAATGGGCTGATAATGCGGAATCTGAGACAAGCGTAGAAGTGTCCCTGTATAAGTCATCAATCGCGCCGGAGGTTGAAGAGACAGAGGTTGCTAATATGTATGTTTACTATGTTTCAGCGGATGGGACGCAGTCTCGCGGTGATGACTCCAATGGAAATTATACGGTTACAGTAAAATCCAGCGGAAGTTCAGTGAAATATATTGTATCCAATACAGAAAGCTGGGTTACGCTTTATGAGTCGGCCTCTTATACTGTGGATGGTTCAGAGAAAATGTCAGTCCTGGGCATGCAGACAGATGATGGTATAGAGTTTCTGATACCGAATGTGACTGGAGATGTGGCACTGTATGTGACTGTAAACTACATTTATGGCGGTACTTATAGCGCAAGTGTGGAAAATGCGGATGAAATTACAGGTATGGCAGAGTTGCCGGAGGATGCTTCTCTTGTGACGGGCATTACTGATTGCACTGTCACTCTTAGTGGTTCAAATAATTGGACTTATGAATGGGAAGATTTGCCGGATGATGGATTTTACTATGTGGTTGAGGGTGAAAATGGTGTCATTGATGGATATTCTTCATCCTACACATATGAATACCAGGACGGCGGCGATTCTGCAAGCAATATTAAAACAGTAACGATTACGAATACGAAAGATACCAGCCCGGATACGACAGAACTTACTGTCACGAAAAGTTGGGCTGACAATAATAATGAATTAGGAACAAGACCCAGTTCTATAACCATGCAGCTGTATCGTTCTGAGAGCAGTCCAGATACTCTTTCATCAAATACGGATGATACTGGCCTTTTGCTTCCCTCGGATGCACAGTATATGGGGTCTTCCTATGACAGAACGCTCTCAGATGATGGAGACGGGAACTGGGCAGCTTTATGGACAGAGCTTCCGGTATCTAACGGTTCGGGTACCAACTATTATTATTATATTGTGGAATCTTCTGTTGAAGGTTATGTGGCGACATACGCATATTCCTATGTGAATGGAAGCTCGACGGAAATCAGTGAGGTTATAGTCACCAATACCGCAAGTCACATCACTAGTGTTACAGTAAAAAAGAACTGGCAAGTAAATGGCGGGATATTATCCGATGAAGATGCGGCAAAGCTGACATGGAGCGCGACTGTACAGCTTTATTATTCGACTTCGTCAAATACAACAGGCCAGACAGAAACTATTCCGGCAGATGCGCAGCCATATACGACGGAATCTGTTTCTGTTGCGGGAGAAACAGAGGTTTACACAGCTGAACTGTCGAACAGTAATGATTGGACTTTCAGTTGGGAAAATCTTCCGGTGGCGGATGATCTTGGAAATCTTTATTACTACTATGTTAAAGAGATAGAGACAACAGTCGGATCAGTGATTACTGAGGCAGATTCCACCAATGCAGCTTATACGATTACACGTTCCAGCGTAAGCGGTACATCGGAAGTGATTCTTAATTCAGTAACTACGACAGACATTTCCGTGACTAAGGAATGGCTGGATGCTGCTGGTGAGACCGAGCAGATTATTTCGGATTCTGTGAAGGCATATATGAACCTCTACCGGCTGGAAACAGTGACCGATCCATATGGTGCAGAAGTTACGACAGGGAACTTATATTACACAGAAAAAATCGCTTTAGGAACTGCGAATGCAGGCGTGTCTACCGATACGGGATATTATTCTGCGGATGGCTGGACCTACACATGGACATATTTGCCATCAGGAACATATTACGTTGAAGAAGATTACGTGACCGTGGGCGGGTATACGGCTTATTATAAGAATGCAGATACATCTTTGGTGACATCTTGGGGAGAAAGTGATCCTGCGGATGCTTCTGTTACTGAAGGTACGATTACAATCGTTAATAAGAAAGATTCTACGAAGATCACTGTTGAGAAAATCTGGGAGACAGAAGCAGGTGAAACAACGCCGGAGACTGTGGTGATGGAGCTTTACCGTACCACGGAAGTACCTTCTGAAACAGAGCCGACCTATGGAAGCGTCACCGTTGATGTGAGCACCTGGCTTTTTAGCGACGGAGAGACGGCCAGTGTGAATGATGTCGGCACTGGACAGATGTGGATAGCGATTTACGACAGCAACTGGAACTTTATTGAATCGACGATTCTGACTTCTGAAACCGGATGGACATGGGAAACATCGGAGGTATTAAAAGAAGTAAACGGTGAGACACGCAGCTATAT
Source organism: Lachnospiraceae bacterium (assembly GCA_021201095.1). Lineage (GTDB taxonomy): Bacteria > Bacillota > Clostridia > Lachnospirales > Lachnospiraceae > Choladousia. The sequence continues at coordinate 17,929 of JAJQFO010000320.1, read as the reverse complement.
TATAAACGCGTCGTGCTGGGGCGGAATCGCTTCTTTGCAGACTGACAGCGCAGATTTTGTCAGTACATGGCCGACTGCGGGCGCGGGAGAAACAGTATCTCTTACCGCGACACTTTCCGCAAAATCTACAGCGGATGAGGCTCAAACAGGCTCGATTACAGTCAAGATTACTGATTGGGTCTACAGTGACGGTGTAAAAGCAGAGGCGCCAACTGATACCGGTACAGGAATCTGGATTGGATTGGCTAATAATACAAACAGTGGCTGGTCACAGAAAGGAGATACTCTGACCCTTGGAAATAATTGGACATTTACATGGGATGATGCTGAATTAGTATCTTCTTCCGGTGTTTCACAGTCTTATGTGGTTTTCTATACGGTCGGTTCGGGATGGGGGAACCTTTACAGCATTGACAGTATAACAGATGGTGTAGTAAACGGCTCTTCCTATAGTTCGGTTTCGAATGGATACACACAGATTTTTACTACGGTAGATACATCCGGCGGTACAGATGTGGAAATAGATCTTACAGCTGTTTTGACGGAGAGCTATTATAATCCGATAACCATAGAAATCTCCGACTGGTTTTACAGCGACGGTGCGACGGATGGTTTGGCTGCTGCCGACGACAGTTGGGTGTGGGTGGCAATTTTCAGTGGTGGGCAGGTGGTTGATTCCGCCACACTGACATCCTCTAATATGTCCTGGACGGCGTACGTGCCGAATAAGGCCGACGGAGCGGAGCAGACTTATACGATCCTTTACAGTCACAGTGATGACATTGATACCTTGAATGTGAATGGTGATAAGACAACCATTTCGGAGTCTGGTGGTATTTATACAGTAGCCGGAGTTTCAGACACTGAAAATGTACTGTCATTGAGTGCGGTTCTGACAGAAGATGTTCCGACAATACCGGATTCGGATATTGACATTACTGTCGAGGTCTCCAGATGGAAAACCAGTGAAGGAGTGTATACCACGGCCGATGATGCGGACGGAGGCTGGATGACGGCCAAACTGGTCGAATGCGACCAGAGCGGTGTCGAGGTTAGTGGCGGAACTGAGACAGAAGTAACCTTGTCGGCGGATAATGACTGGAAATATACAGTTACCCTGCCAGGCGTAAAAGATCAGGAAACAAAGTATTATAAGATTATATACAGCGAGGCATTGTTATCAAGTGATCCGGATGCTACTAATACGATTCAGTCGATAGAATTGACCAGTGGATCTGAAATCGTGTCAGGAGATCAGGAAGCGTATGGATTTGCTTTCAGTGCGACTCTGGTAGAAAAGGCGGAAGAAAGCTCAGATTTAGAAGCACCGGCGGATGGATATAATCGTGTTTATATGCGAATCACAGAATGGAGAGATGGTTCGAATGCATGGGATTATAATTCTGCATCAGGAAGTGTCCCGCTTACAAATAAAAGCTTAATTGTATATTTTACTATTTATAGCTTTACAACCTGGAATGCATTTTCAATTCAGTTTGATTATTCCAGCGGATGGGTAGGGTATATTGATATTCCAACATCACAGGGCGATGTGTTTGCATATTATGGTGGCGTTTCCATGAGCGGAAGTGGTTTGAGTATTTCGCTTGAAACGGACCAGGTTGTGACTGTCAGCGGAAATGTGGTGTCGTATGACTTTATCGGTTATTATTCGTATTCCGATTATCCGGTTACCACAGCTTCTCTTAATTCGGCTTCGCTTGAAGGAACTATGACAGCGAATCTGGTAGAGAATACCAGTATATTGACGACTTCTTCCAATGATGAGCCGTCGGTTTCGAATGGTATGCGAGATACATGGGATGCAACATCACTTGGAACGGTAACCCTTGGCTCGGATTATGGGACAGAAGCTGGGTATGATTCGAACGGATGGTCCTACACATGGGATAACCTGGATAAGTATGATTCGAATGGGAACCTGTATTATTACTATTTTGTGGAAAAGAATGTTCCCGGATATACTTCTTCTTATGAATATGAAGTCGAGACGGAGACAGATGCCGGGGGAAATACTTCGAAAACTGGTATTATTAAGTCTGTAACTGTAACGAACCGAAAAGCTGACGCGGTAAGCATCACGGTAACGAAGGAATGGGTAGACTGGAGCAGTACGGTCAATCAGGGCGGAGATACCACTTATGAATATGATGATTACTACGTAATAGTAGAATTGTACAGAGATGGTGAAGCGACCGGAAAAACCGTCATACTGAACTCTACTTACAAAGATAAGACAGATAGCGACGGTTCGTATGGAGCGGACGGGTGGAGCTATACCTGGGGTGATTTGGAGGGCGGATATACTTATACGGTAAAAGAACTGTCTGTGAAGACATCAGCTTCGGGCGGAACTGACATTGACAGTAGTTATCTGATATCCTATAGCACCGGAGTGGATGGATCGTTAATTATTACGAATACGAAGACGACATCAATTACCGTCACAAAGAAGTGGCTGGATGCATCCGGACAGGAATCATCCGATTGTCCAGAAAGCCTGATCGTACAGCTATATACAGGCAGCGAAAACGGAGATACAGGCTCTCCTTATGAGGCAACAACGGTTACTTTATCTTCTGCTAATAACTGGTCATATGAGTGGACGGATCTGCCGGTTGGCTACTATTATGTAGAGGAATTGGTGACGGAAGGTCTGTATACTACTGTTTATCAAAATAAGACTGACAGTACTGAGTATTCAAGTGCTTGTCAGGCAGCAACTGACGGCGGCGATTATATCATCACAAACAAGAAGGTGGATACGGAAATTACAGTTACCAAAACGTGGAGCGACGGAAGCTCTGCAACTCGACCTACGGAAGTAACTGTGCAGCTGTATCGCTCGACGACTGCACCAAAGGTAATGGGAAGCATTACTGTAGACATTTCTGAATGGGTGGATGATAGCGGAAGTGCTTTGGTTCCCAGTAATGTCAGCAGCTATGCAAGCTTTGTTTTTACGCTGTATGAATCAGGGAGCGGAAATGCAGTTGGTTCAGCTGCTTTGTCAAAATCAAACGGATGGAGTTACACGTTCGAGAATCTGACAGCGAACCAGACTTATATGATTGGATATACCTGTATATCCACTAATCCGGATGAAACTGCTCTGGCAAAAGTGAAAGACAGCGGGGATTCCTACCTGGAGTCAGGAACGATTGAAGCGACCTCGACCGTGGCAGGAACTACAGTGGAATTTTCTGTGCAGACAGCTGCAGCCAGTGCAAATGAAATTGCGGAGCCTCTTTTGACAGGTTCTGCGACGGGCATTGACAGTGAGGTACTCGCTGCAAGCAGCGGATTACGCTATGCGACAGATGGAGTGAAGGTTGGCGATGTGGTAACGCTGAATGACAGTAGTTCCTGGAGCAATACCTGGAGTAATCTGGACAAGTACGATGCGGATGGTAATCTGTATTATTACTATGTTGTTGAGACAGCAGTTCCGGATGGATATACGGCATATTACTCTTACGTTTACAGTGGCGGAACGATACAGTCGATAAAGATTAAAAACTCAACAGAGCAAACATCAGCAGTTACTGTAAAAAAGAAGTGGAGCGGATTTTCATCAGAGAGTGAATATGCAGATTACGCAGTCAGCGTGGCTTTGTGCAAAGACGGCGCGGAGACAGGATCTGTTAAAACCCTGGATTCTAATAACAGCTGGACGGCATCATGGACAGATTTGGAAGCTGGCTATACCTATTCGGTAGTAGAGACAGCTGTTGAAAATGGAAGCGGGACGGATATCACGAACACGTTTGATGTGACTTATAGCATACTTAGCGATGATGGCGAGATTACGGTCACAAACACAAAGAAGACGACAGAAATATCGGTAGAGAAAAAATGGGGGGATGATGCAGGCAGCCACACGGATGACACCGTAACAATGCAGCTGTACCGCTCCACGACCGCTCCGGAATCTGGAAGTATTACTGTGGATGTAAAAGAATGGCTGGACTCTTTTGGTGCTTCGTCAGCACCGCTGACAACATGGGACGGCGGAATCTGGCTGGGATTGTATGATGAAGATTGGGATATGTTAGAGTCAGTCAATCTGGCAGTAGACAATGATTGGACTAATACATTCAGTGATGTGATTCTGGGGAAAACATATTATGTCCAGTTTGCGGCGTGGGGAAATGCATTGAGCAGCGTGGTGTTCAGCGACGGAACAACAGGAGGCTCTAAAACAGTAGTTCTCGCGGGAAATATTGAGATCGGATTAAAGGTTACGTACGCATCAGGCTATTCGGGTACAGGAACGAGCGCAGGATCAAGTGTGACTTACACGGACGGAGTTAGTACAACGGATATGCAGACCGGAAGTGGAATCAGATTATCAGCGAATGGAGAAGCAGTGGATGGCTGCTCTGTGAAGCTGGGCAATTCCTCATCCGGCGGTACTGGCTCCTGGTCATATACGTGGTCAAACCTTGATTTGTATGACTCATCAGGGAACCAATATTATTACTATGTGGTTGAAATCTCCGGCAAGGATGGGTATTCGGCATCCTATGAATACGAAACAGATGCTGCATCCGGAATGATTCAGAAAGTGACCGTAACCAACTCAATAGAAGTTGTAAAAGTCCGGGCAAAAAAAGTGTGGGACAGCAGCTTCGACACAGATGAATATGCCAATTATGTGGTGACTGTAAAGCTCTACAATAACGGCACCGAGGTGACAGGCTCTGAAACTGTATTAAGCAGTGACAATGATTGGACCTGTTATTGGAAGGTAGAGAAAGGCGGCAATTATTCTGTCGAAGAAGTGTCTGTACAGGCTGGAACCGACACGGACTATGACGGCACTTATGACAGCTATGAGGATGTGAAGAATTATTCTGTGCAGTATAGCTATGGAGGTACTACAAGCAGCACATACTCAGAGGTTAAGGTTTCTGAAGCAGGAACTATCACAATAACAAATTCGAAACAGAGCCAGGGCATTACCCTCCCCGGCACCGGCTCGAAATATCCATTGATCTTTTATGGCTTAGGGCTGAGCTTCTTACTAGTATCGACGACATGGATGCTCTACGCCTTTAAAAAGAAAAAGAAATACAGATACGCTGGGAAAGGAGGAGAAACGGCAGACAGTTCTTAATCCAATGGAGCTGCCAGACGCGGAACAGTTGCGAGCGGCTGTAAATAGCTGAAAACGGCTGAACAAAGTCATTCCGGGAACTACCCACATAAAAAGGTTCTTGGAAAACCTGTGGCCGAACGCAAAAGAACCGCAGCAGACAGCGGACGGCGATCCGCCGTCAAACAGCACAAGGGCAGTTCCAGAGCCCGGCTAAGGCAACACCCCGGCAAAGGAAAAGACCAGGAAAGTAATACCCGATGAGGGAAAAGATCGGGCAGAGCGATGCCCTGATAAAAGAAATCATCGGGCAGAGCAACACCCCGATGAAGGAAATCTTTGGGCAAAGCAATACTCCGGCAACGACCGGGAAATCTTTAGAGAGGAAAAGGTGAAAAGTATGAAAAGAACATTGAAGAAATGGATCGCGCTGGCGTCAGTAGTCATCATGATGCTCGCGATGACCATGTCGGTATCGGCCACAACGGCAAGCGGGGGGGGTACAGGTGATTTAACCCTTAATATTTATGATCACACAGGAAATGCATCTGGTAATACCTATAGTCTGTATCAGATTGCCAAGTTTGATGTAGAGACACTTAATGAAAAGACAGTATATACGAACATTGTTGTAAATGAAGCATATAAAGATAGCTTTAGTGTTGAAACAATCAGTGCTTATAGTGATAATGACTCAAATATGAAAGCACTTGCAGTGACACTGAAAAATATTGCTTTAGATTCAGGTACTTCTGCTCCTGTATGTGTGGCATCGGATATTGACGATGGTATAGTCACAGGCCTTGCGTCTGGCTATTATTTGCTTGTTGAAACAGCACATGCGACAACAGATGCTTACATAGCGACTGATGTGATTCTGGTCGCTGTAGACGGTCAGCACGACGTCAATGATGGAAAATATAACAATGTTACTCTGAAAGAGACGGATGCGACTGTCACGAAGAAGATTGTGCTTGAGGACTCATCGACGAATGTGGCCGGTTCTAAAGATGATTTGGTAGATGCGAACGTAGCAGCCATTGGCGACACAGTGACATATAAGTTGGAGTCGGAAATTCCGAACTATCCTGCTGATGCAAAAGATATCACTTATATAATTACTGATACTCTTTCAACTGGACTGGACTATGTTGGAGTTACATCCATAGTGATCACAACAACGGCTGGAGCTTCGGCTACCTATACTGTTGGCGGAACCCAAAACAATTGTGCTGACTGGATTGATACAACACATGTCGATGATGCAAGAAGGTACTTTACTATCACAGTTCCGCCGGATATTGTACTTGCGAATGTCGGAGCGACCGTAACAGTAACATTTACTGCGGAACTTAATGAAGACGCAGCCGTTGGTTCGACAGGCAATCCGAACTCCGTGAAGTTGACTTATACGAACAACTGGGATAAGAAAACCACATACACAACTGATGAAGACAGTGTTATTACTTACACTGGTACGCTGACCATTGAGAAAGTGGACAGTACAAATACTACTACAAAGCTTGGTGGGGCGACATTTGCAATCTATAGTGCTAAGGATCACAAAAAGACTGTTCCATCAGGAGATGATAACAAGGGCGAGACTGCGACAATTACAGTTGGCGATTCTGACCCGGTTACGTACTATTACTATACAACCGTAACGACTTCTTCAGATAATGATGAAACTTTGGGTACAGCTACCATTGATGGCCTGGATGCAGATACGTATTACGCAGTCGAGCTTGTAGCCCCGGCAGGTTACAGCGTGGATTCTACTAAGCAGAAGCTGGAATTGACAGTTTCAGGTAATTCTGGTTTAACGCTTGAGACGACAGGCGACCCAGTCAGCACGAAAGGAAACACGAATACTGCTAACGGAAATACAGTAACCTGGGCAGTAAATGGCGTGAATGGTACAACAAAACAGATTCAAAATACACAGGGTAAGACCCTTCCGGGTACCGGCGGCATCGGTACCACACTTTTCACCTTTGGCGGACTTGCGCTGGTAATTATTGCAGCGGTAATGTTCATCGTATACACAAAGAAACAGCGAAAACAGGCATAAAGAAAATGTCATACAAAAATGCTCGATTCTGAAGCATTTCAGGTTCCTCACCTCCCGGCTCAATAATCCGGGCCGGGAGTGAGACAAAATGGCATCGAACAGTTTGTTTTCTGGAAGCCAACCGACCCCAATGCAATGAAGTGATATTTGGTCAAATTCGGATGGCAATGCAATGTTTCTTTTGTGCAGACTTCAATGAACAGAACTATGTGAGAGAACAGCACAAGACGAACGGAAAACGAAACTTAGTAAGATGACATTTTTTGAAAGCGAGGAAAAGAGCATGAAAAACAATATCAGAAAGTCAGTCAAGAGATGGCTGGCACTTGTGATGACGGCTATGATGCTGTTCTCAATGGCAACAACAGTTATGGCACAGGGGGAATCCTCTACTACTGGATATACGATTACCATTGAAAATGGTGAATATAACGCAAATACGAAGTATAATTTATATCGCATTTATGACGCAACAGTAACAGACTCTAATAGCACAATTGGAGTAAACTACGCGATAACAACAGATTTTACAAGTCTTACAGATGATTATGGAGCCGATGCTTTGAAGATTACCGATAGCAATCTGGAAGACTTGATTGAAGATGCTATGAGTATCGTAAACAAAACAACACCACCTACGGCTACTTATTCGGAAATGACGGCTGGAACCGCAATAGATGTGCTTCCAGGATATTATCTGATTGTCCCTGTTAGTGATGCAGCGGACGGCGGTACAGTAACAAGTCCTTGCCTTGTATCGGTACCGGGTGCTGCGACCGTAGATTCTGATGGTTCAAAAGGAGATGATTCCAAGGCTGTCACGGTAACTCCAAAAGCATCAAAGACAACCATTGATAAAGATATCACCGGTGGAAGTACAGCTACAACGATCTCGTCAACAGGAGATTCTTCAACAGTAGCCATCGGCGGAACTGTTGTTTACACAATCACATCTTTGATTCCTGACTATGGTGAGGATGTAGACAAAACAACGATTACCTATACCATCACTGATGAAGCGGATGATACGTTGGATTTTGTGAGCGTTGATTCGGTAATAATGAGCGGCACGCCGGACGATGTGGATCTTAAAGATAAATCGGCTGGAACAGGAACCGTTGATAATACTTATTACTCGATGTCCACATCGGAACATGGTTTTGTGCTTACCTTTAATTATGATCAGCTGACGGCAGGAGAAGAGATAACAATCAAGGCTACATTCGAATTGAACAAGGATGCGGAAATAAATGTTTCGAATGATAATGAAGTTACTTTGGAGTATACAAACAACTACTATGAGGGAACAACTTCTGAGATTGGCCATGAGGTAAAAACGTATACATTCGGCTTTGGTATCAATAAGATTGATGAAACTAGTAGTGATCCTTTGACTGGTGCAGAATTTGAAATCTATAATGCGTCTGGTAATCTCGTTGCAACAATCATGGCTTCGGCTACAAACGGCAATGTAATCATTACCGTTTATAATGGCACTAAAGCATCGGCAGAACCTGATGATGTTTTGTATTCAGATGAACAGACGGATAATGGTAGCTATGCGATTAAGGGTCTTGATGCTGGCTCTTATACTGTAAAAGAGACAAAAGCTCCCAGTGGATATTCAATTGGTTCTGATAAGACAATTACAATAGCCACTTCTCCGAATATATCTAGTGGAGAGTACGATGGAAGTTATACCGTTAATGGAGTTGATACTAAAAATGCTACATTTGGCAAAGTAACAGCTCATGCGGTGGATATCAACAATAAAAAAGGTACCACCCTTCCGGGCACCGGTGGCATCGGTACGACAATCTTCACCTTCGGCGGCCTCACCCTCGTAATCCTTGCGGCGATCATGTTCATCGTCTACACGAAGAAGCAGAGAAAGCAGGCGTAAGTGTCATTCCGTGAAATAGCTTTACTGAATCTTTGAGGTTGAACTTGAATGGAGTGTTCAGTTGGATAGTTTTTCAAAACTGCCTTATGATGATTCACACTTCAAGGTGACTGCGATATGATATTGAAACAGTCGCTTCCCAAAAGGCGAGTGAAAAAGAAAGAATAGCTTCAAAAGAGCTTCCCCGGGTTGTCATTGACAGGCCGGGGAGATTTTTTATAACAAATTTGCATGCAAATTATTGTATTGTTAAAATAAAATAAAAAGATAAAATGGCTGTCAGAAAAAGTGATTTGGTGCAGCTGAAAAAATATTATGCAAAAAAAATAATTGGCATATTATGCCATGAATTGTAAAATGATGTCGGTGCTACCCAGACGGTAGTGGCGGTTAGTTCCCTGATACCAGGGGAACTGTGATCCTCTGATTACATATAGAAATCCCTCATTCGGGAAATCGAAAGAAAGGAGGACTTGCATATGCTTACAATCGGTGACTTGATTGCAGTGCTTAGTCTCTGCTTAACCTCATTTGGTCTTGGCTACACGATTGGTAGCAACAAGACACAAAAATAACCGCCCTCAGTCTCCAAACTTGGCGGTTATTTTTATAATAACTAAACATTTGGGAACTAGCCGTCATGCTGTACGGGTAGCACTTTTTTTCTATATCAAGACTATAGCACAGATTTTCTGTAAGCGCTTAATAAAGTAGCGTGTGCTAAAAATCTAGCAGATTCCATAATGACAAATCAGGATCTGCTAGATTTTGATTATATTTCATTTATCAACTGCAAGCATTTTACTCTACATCGCACCTGAACATTCTGCGATTACTTCATTATTCCACGGTACCAGTTTTGCAAAGTCATCATCTGTCATTTTTGCGGAAGGAAGCTTCTCCAACAAGTAATTCAGGTATTTGTAAATGTTCAAGTTATGTGCCCTTGCCATCTCGACCATGGTGTATACTGTTGCGCTTGCTTCCGCACCCTTGGGTGTGTCACTGAATAGCCAGTTCTTGCGGCCCACGGTAAATGGACGGATTGAATTCTCGCTCAATTATGCGAATGTTCGGATAATTGAGCTTATCCGAAGCATTTACTTATCCGCATCTTTTTGAAAAAGCACCCACCTGTCGGGTCTTTCTCGAAAAAAGATGCGGATAATCTTTATCTCCGCGATATAATCAGCACATCAAATTTTAGGAGGTGCGCTGATTATGGCAAGACCAAAACGTGATTTATTTTATGAGTGTGAGTGCAACGAGAAACTCTACCTCACACACAAATGGCTGGCAATCTATGACAGCAACTGCAGAAACGTCGTTAATTATCTGGTACAGCGTGGCGTAGGAACCACACTCTATTACAGCACGGTCCGCTGTTTGGAAAAGTTTCGTGTGTTTCTTATCGAGAGCGGTCAGTGCTATACTACAGATGTGGCTGGCCAATGGTTTCGGGATACCGGTCCGCATCCAAAAGGTTTCCTGTCTGCATTACTCAGGCTGGATGATTTCTTTCGTTATGGGAATGTCCAGCCGATAAATGCGTTTCCTGCCGTTGTCTCACATTATGCCAGCCTATGCGAGTTGTGGAAGGGTCTGTTGGACGATTATCTTTCCACCCTTGATCAAAAAGAACGCTCGCTGACACAGGTAAGGAACTGCGCTGCAAGATTTTTACATAGCATCCAGACCAATGGCATAACAAATCCGTCGGAGATAACGTTTCAGGTATTGGAATCATACATGAAAGATGACGCCCACAGATCTCACAATTCCGATGCCAGATACACGTATGTGATTGGAGATATCCTCCTCTTCATGGCCTCCAGAGGAATGTGCAGCCATGGACTTGGCTGGTATCCTTATTTCAGGATGCATGGAAGCGTTCTGCATATGCAGGATCTTTCGCCTGAACAGAACAGCAGAATTGAATCGCTGAGGAATGAGAGCCTGGCCTTTCCTTCAGAAGAGTACGCAGAGCTTATTCCTGGTTTTATGGAACGTTTTCGCTCTCTCGGTTACAGCAGCAGCCCCTGTAAAGCCGCAAAATCTACTCTTTATAATCTTCTGCTATTTTTAGAAATGCACGGGTTGGGCTACCACCGTGAGATTGCTGCTGTATGGCTGGAGCCCGAAATACTTATCAGTAACGGTGCTGGGTGGAAACAGAAACGGCGTATTCTGGATCTTTTCGAATTATATACAAAAGAAGGGGATATAATCCCGCAAGTTATTTTTAGAAATCAGCCGTTGCTGTGTAATTCGCTTCCTGAATGGTGCCGGAAAACGCTGGAGGACTTTTTGGAATTAAAATCAAAAGAAGGCTGGGAACCGTCCACGCTTTCCATGTACAGGTCTTCGACCACAAGGTTTAGCCTTTTTCTGGTTGAGCAGGATGTCAATTCTTTTTCTGACATAACAGTGGAACTTATAAAAATGTTTAACCAGACCGATCAGCATATGACCATTGAGGGAAAGAATGCTTATAATGTAAGAATTCGAAGATTTCTTCAATTCCTCGAGCGGCGAAATCTGATCCCTTATGGAGTGTCGTTTTCCCTTGCCTGTACAGTTGCACCGAAAGAAAATGCCGTCATCACCCTCTCAGAAGATGAAAAAGCAGAAATAGAACAGGCTGGGAAACAGGCATCCACTTCTACAGAACTCCGCAGCCATGCAATCCTTCTTCTGGGGATGAAAATGGGACTTCGCAGCAGTGATATCGTAAAGCTGACGTTCCAGGATATCAACTGGAAGCAGCAGACGATACGGGTTATGCAGCAGAAAACCCGGCATGAGATTGAACTGCCCATGCCAACGGATGTTGGAAACGCCATCTATCTCTACATCAAAAATGGCCGTCCGGAAACCGCCTGCTGTTCTGTTTTTGTGAAAGTAAGGGCTCCCTATGACTCACTGTCCCCTGCAGCCTGCCGTTATGCATTGAAGCATACGCTTCCGGACCGCAACTGCCCAGGCTCTGGCTTTCATGTCACGCGAAAAACCTTTGCAACAGAGCAGCTTCAGCGGAATGTTGGACGAGACACTGTGGCGGATCTGCTTGGGCATCGGGGAACATCATCGGTTTCCCGCTATCTTAACCTTGATCCGGAACGGATGCGCCTATGCCCGATTTCTTTGGAAAAGGCAAATCTTACAATGGAGGGCAGACGTTATGACTGATTACAGGAATTATACTTATCGCAGTGCCCTTGCTCCTTACATGGGAGGGCTTGTATCTGAAAAGAGAAAGCTCGGATTTATCTACAATGTCCAGGCCTATAACCTCAAACGATTTGATGATTACTGGATTGCCCATGGATATGACGATGCAGCCATTACAGCGGAAAGGGTCAACGAATGGCTGTGCTGTCTTCCTTCCGAAGGCAAAAGCAGCCAGCAGGGCAGAGTCAGCACACTGCGATCTCTTGCCTTTTATATGAACACGCTCGGCATCCAGGCCTACGTGCCGCTCATTCGCATCGGTGATGACCATCCGGTAATCCACATCCTCAGTGATGATGAGATTCGCGAACTTTTTCTTGTGATTGATGGATATTATCCCGAAGCCCCGGCAGCTGTTTTTCTCAGAATGGCCGACGAATACCCGGTTATTTTCCGCCTTTATTATTGCTGTGGTATGCGGAACAATGAAGCATGTTCCCTGAAGACCTCCGATGTGGACCTTGAAAATGGTATCCTGACGATAAAAGAAGGAAAGAACCATAAGGACAGGCTGGTTTATCTGCCGGAAGATCTGCGGCTTCTGGCAGGGAAATATTTCAGCCACTTAAAGAGAACACTTGGCTTTGAACCTGTCTGGTTTTTCCCTGGCAGGAATCCGGCCAACCATGTCTCAAAAACTCAGATTGACAAGAAGTTTGAAGCTTTCTGGAATGCAACGCCGTACTCAAAAAGCTGTGACAGGAAGCCGACACCTCACTGTCTCAGGCATACTTTTGTCGTCAACCGCATTAACCAATGGATTCTGGAAGGTGCCGATGTCGACGTGATGCTGCCATATTTAAGCAAGTATCTGGGGCATCGTGACCCGGATGAGAGTTTTTATTACTACCACATGGTTTCAGAAGCTTTCCGGATCATCGAACAGAAAGATACCGTGGCAGCCAGTGTGATTCCGGAGGTGAGACGCAGATGAAGAAAAAGATTTTAAAAGAAGAGCTCTTCTTTTCCCTGACATGGGATTATCTGAACATCTTCCTTCCGTCCCAGCACCAGGACAGTCCCCAGACAGCAGAAGCGTATGCAGATGCATTGACAATCTTCCGCCGATATTTATCAGATAACTGTGGAATCCCGATTGAACACTTCCGATTCGCGGATCTTACCTATGACTTTCTTTTGGATTACCGGATTTTTCTTGAAAACAAAGGCTATAAGCCAAGAACCGTGAACCACCGGCTGACTGTCATAACTGCGTACATGCGGTACGTTGCGACACGAAAGCCAGATCTGATTCAGATTTACATGAATGTTTCGGAAGTACCCTATGTAACTGTGCCGTCAAGAATACGAGAGACCATTGATGATAAAGAAGCACTTGCCATGCTTCTGTCAGCACCTGGTCCATCTAAGATTGGGATCAGAGATCAAGTGATCCTTGTAATTCTCTATGACACGGCGATACGCGCTGATGAACTGATCGAACTTGATGTGACAGATGTAAATTTCACCTGCTCAGAACCGTATCTCCGCATACATGGCAAAGGAGACAAGGAGCGCATTGTGGCACTGTCAGAAAAAACGGTTCCGTTGATCAGACAGTACATGGAGCTTTATCACGAGCAACATCGGCAGAAGGCCACTCCGTTTATCTATACTGTAATTAAAGGACAAATGGGGCGAATGTCGGAAAGAAACCTTGAGCGAATCGTGAAGAAATACAGTGACATAGTGCGAAAATCTAAACCGGACTTACCGCCACAAATATACCCACATATGCTTCGGAGAACAAGAGCCACAGGCTGGTACAGAGATGGAGTCCCAATTGAAACGATCGCTGTTCTGCTTGGGCATTCCAGCACACTGACAACCCGTAAATCTTACACAAGTCCCTCCGTTGAGATGCTGCGGCGGGAAATGGAAAAGAGTGGGAGTCCTGACGCTGAATCATTTGAGGCTCTGCTTTAATTCCGATATCGGAATTAAAGCAGTTATTCCGATTTTTTAATTATTCCGATAGTATATCAACAGAGCTGGAGATTTGATGAAAGTCCTTGAAAAACATCGGAATAAGTAGTTTCCTATCTGTATCAAAATACAAGGAGGATGCATTATGGAAACTACTAAATCATTCCCAGAATGGGAAAAGGTTGCGGAACAATTACAGCTGGGGCTTGGGTATTCTGGTTCCACTCTTGAAAGGACACGATATACTTATCAGGTGTTTACGCAGAATTATTGTTCTTTTGAAGGAGGCAATACACCAGAGATTGTTCTGAAAAATGGTATTGAATATGTAAACAAAGCTTACGAAAATAAAGAAATATCCAAAGATAAGCTTTTGAGAATCAGGAGGCTGGCTTTTCGCTTGTTGCAGCTTATCGAGACTGGTTCTATTTCATGGAAAGCAGCGCCTGTTTATGGAAAGAAGTTTGGAAATCGCCATAACGAAGCATTGCTGTCGTCCTTTGTGAATTCTGAGAAAAAAGGGGGGAAACATGCGGAATCAATTATCTACCGTGATGAAAACATTATCCGTCAGTTTATTCTCTTTATAGAAGAGAACGGCTGGAATGTCGAAGATGTGGATGTACAGGAAATGTTGGATTTCCTGGCATATATGAAAAAGAGACGGCCGGCTGGAATAAAAAGTGTTGCTTCTGCATTAAGACATTTTTACTTGTATCTTGTAGATGAAGAACTGGTTGATCCTGCTATCCTGTTGGCGATAAAACCGTGGGGGCTGCCTCATAAAAAGGTATACGGCATACTTTCTAAGGAGGAAAAAAAGAAGCTGTTAGAAGTAATAGACGATAACAGTAATACCGGAAAACGGGACAAAGCGTTTATCATGCTTGCTATGGATTGCGGGTTGAGAAGTTCTGATATCTGTCATTTAAAATTAAACGAGATTGACTGGAAAACAGCCTCGGTTCGTATTGTACAACAAAAAACACAAAACGGACTTTCCGTACCATTTTCAATGGACACAGGAAATGCTTTGGCGGATTATATTTTAAATGTCAGAGGGAAATCGGAACTTCCATATGTATTTTTAAAGGAATCGTATTGCGATACCGCGATGACTTCTTCCATGCTCTGTATGAGATTAAAGAAATATCTGAAAAAAGCCGGGATAGAGCATCCAAAATCAGAAAAAATCAGTATGCATACTTTCAGGAGAAGCTTGGGGGCAGCATTAATCAATTCAGGAGAAGATCTTGAAACGGTAGCGCAAGTACTTGGACATAAAGATAAAGAGGCTACAAAACTTTATATTACTATCTCTGAAAAGATGCTGCGTTCATGTCCACTGGATATGCCTGAGTTTTCGGAAGAAAATGGAGGTGTGCTGTGATTAAGATAAGTTTTGGCAGTGCCTTCAGGGAAAAGGAAGAAAACTTCATTAACTTTAAGCAGAATTTTGGCCATAATTATGAATCACAAACTTATCATCTGTTGGATTTCGACCGTTTCTGCCAGGATAAATTTCCAGAGGCAGAGTATTTGACAGAAGAAGTCGCAATGAAATGGGCTGTGATAAAACCAACCGAAAATTCTAACGGCTATCTTTCAAGAATCAGTGTAGTCCGTCAGTTTGGAAAATATCTGTGTATGCTTGGCGAAGATGCTTTTGTTCTTCCGGACGGTTTGAGAGGTGGAGATATGCCGCTTATGCCTTATATTTTCACGCAGGAATCGCTGAAAGCCTTTTTCGGATTTACTGATTCCATGGAAAGATACTACCAGTCACCTGTCAGACATCTTGTGGCTCCTGTGATGTTCAGATATATGTATTGCTGTGGATTGCGTCCGATAGAGGCCAGGCGTTTAAAAAAGTGCGATGTAAACCTTGATTCGGGCAGGATATTTATAAGCGAATCAAAATATAATAAAGAACGGATTGTTTATGCCCCAGTAGATCTGATGGAACTTACTATAGATTATCTCAGGCGGATAACCTTAGTCTTTCCTGACAGCGAGGCGATGTTCGTTGACAGGAAGGGGAAATCATTCTCACAGAGCAGCCACCAGTATCTTTTTGAAGTCTGTCGGGATGGATCCGGGATCAAAGCAGCAGGAACAAGACAGCCAAACCTGTACAGTTTCCGGCATTCGTTTGCAACTCACCGGATTTATAAATGGTATAAGGACGGAAAAAGTATAGATACATGTCTTCCTGGCCTCAGCGCATACATGGGACATAGCAAGTATTCTCATACGCTGTATTATCTCCATTTTTTGCCGGAGTTATTCTCAGATATGGCGGGATATGATTTTGAACGCTTTTCAAATCTCATACCGGAGGTACACGGGGATGAATGAAGAAAGCAAAAGAATGTTTGAAAAAATAAGGGACTTCCTTTTAGTGTATATGCCGAAGCAGCGAGGGCTGAGCGATCATACAGTTGTGTCTTACAAGCAGGCGATTAACCAGTTCCTTATGTTTGTATCTGAACAGAAAAATATTCAATATGAAGACATTACTTTTCAGGATTGGTCAGCGGATATGATTGGGAAATTTCTTGTGTATTTAGAACAAAACCGCAGCGTTAGCGCTTCAACAAGAAACCAGCGTTTGTTTGCACTCAGGGCCTTTCTGAAATATGCCAGAATCCTGAACCCGGAACTGATGCCGTTATCTATGGATGCAGCAAGTATAGCACCAGCAAAAGAAGCAAAAGAACCTGTCGCTTTCCTGAGCGAAGATGCAATGGGCGTCCTTTTAAGGCAGCCAGATGACTCAAAAAAGATCGGACTTCGGGATATGTGTTTTATGGTCACGATGTATGATACAGCCGCCAGAGATTGCGAAATGCTTGGGTTGAAGGTTAATTCCCTTGATTTGAAATCCAGTTGTCCGAAAGTACGCCTTGACGGGAAAGGAAATAAGGTGCGTTATGTCCCCCTGATGAAAAAGACAGTCCTTCATTTGAAGAGATATCTCCAAGTCTTTCACGCTGATGACAGTGAAAACGACGGATGGTTATTCTATACAGTATCTCATGGGAAGAGAAATCAAATGTCAGATGATAATGTAGCAAGATTTCTGGCAAAATATTCCGCAATAGCAAGGCTTGAATGTAGTGAAGTTCCTGAAAAAGTTACGCCTCACCAGTTCAGACATTCACGGGCAATGCACCTTTACCGAAATGGTATGCCGCTTCAGCTGCTTGCGGAGTATATGGGGCACGCCTCTACTGTATCAACACAGATTTATGCATACGCCGATACAGAAATGAAGCGAAAGGCACTTGAAAAATGCCAGAGTGAGAATAAAGATAATAAGGACAGGACTGATGATTCATCTCCAGAATGGCAGACAAATGAAGAACTGATCAAGAAACTTTATGGCCTTGCCTGAATTACTTATTCCGATAGAATCAGAAAAAAAGCATGTAGTCTTGTAGCCAAAACTTATTCTATCGGAATAATTGAAAAATCGGAATAACTGCTTTAATTCCGATATCGGAATTAAAGCAGCGCCTTTATTCTGTCACACCTTTTCCCGCAGAAAAGATACAGCGCACTGCGGCGTGGATCCATATGGAGCTTGTCTTGGACGATTGCGCAAAGTCCATCAATTGCTCTTCTCATGTCGGTATAGCCGCATACGATATAGATTTCGTCTGCGACTGTGATGTCG
>JAJQFO010000213.1 GCA_021201095.1 Lachnospiraceae bacterium | reverse complement strand
GGGATGAATGCCGAAGCTGCGATATAGATCCCGCCCGTATTTTTTCCCGCAGTCTGAATCAGTAAGCAGTCTCGAAACAAATTCCCATTCCTCCGGTTTCCCCGAACTGAAAAAAGTCAAAATTCCATGCTTTCTCCGAACCTGCAGCTCTTGTTCGGCCAGCTGCCGCATCGCTTTTTTACATGCCTCCGGATTCTGCCCTTCGAAAACAGAAAAGCAGAAAAGATGCGCATGCATATCAATCACGCGCATTTTGATCCCCCCCTCTTTTCTTTGATAATCCGGTGGATCTCTGCACGAAGCCTTCCCTGCTCATAGAGCCATTCCCTGGTCCGGTTCTGCTCCGGAATGGACAGCTCCCGGCGAATCCCTTCTCCCGGCGCTCCTAGGATCAGGATCCGGTCTGAAAGGTAAATTGCCTCATCCGTATCATGTGTCACAAGAAGGATTGTCTTTTTCAGAGAGCTGCAAAGCTTGCGCAGCCAGTCCTGCATATCCCCGCGGGTAATCACATCCAGCGCTCCGAACGGCTCATCCAGCAGATAAATATCCGCCTCACACAGTGTCGTTCGCAGGAAGGCCGCTCTCTGACGCATACCGCCGGAAAGCTCTCCCGGATATTTATTTTCACAGCCAGAAAGACCAAAGATGGCCATCTGTTCTCTTGCCCGTTCTTTCATCTGAGCCTTACAGTGATGAATCTCCCCATACAGACAGACATTGTCCAGGATGGTTTTCCAGGGGAGTAACAGATCGTTCTGCGGCATATAGGCAAAATGACTGCTCATTCCCTGCACAGCTTCTGTCTTCTCCATCCTTTCGCCGGATGAAGTGATTACTGAATTCAGAATCCGGATGCTCCCGCTCTGCGGCGACAGAATACCTGCCATCACATTCAGCAGCGTGGATTTCCCGCATCCAGACGGTCCCAGAATACTGAGAAATTCGCCCTCTTTTACTGTAAAGGACAGATCCCTGAGTATATTTCGATCACCATAAGAAAAATTCAGTCTGTCTATCTGAAGCTCCATAGAATCCCAATCCCCCTGTCCTCCGCCGTGCCGGGCGCGTGCGGCAAAGCAGCTTACTCTCCGCCGTGCCAGGCGTGTGCGGCAAAGCAGCTATTCTCCGCCGTGCCAGACGCGTGCAGCAAAGCAGCCGTCCACCGCCATGCCAGGCGCGTGCGGCAAAGCGGCTATTCTCCGCCATGCCGGGCGCGGGCAGCGAAACTGTATTCTTCGCCTGCGCCCGGGTACATGAAAAATTTCCGCTCCCGGACCTTACTGCTCCAGGAATTCGTTGGTATAGCAATCGGATGCCGCAATTGTTTCTTCAATTACGCCATACTCCTGGAGGAAGGAGGTATAATTGTCCCATACTTCATCCTTCATCAGTCCCCAGGTATCCGTGTCTTCCATATACTTATCCGCCAGGTATTCCTGCGAAAGCTTCAGCATTTCGATATCATAATCCGGCGCGTAAGCAGAAAGAATCTCTGCCGCTGCATCCGGGTCTTCTATCGTATCTTCGTACCCTTTCGCCGTTGCGCGAAGAAACGCTTTCACCATCTCCGGATCAGACTCCAGCACTTCATCGCTGGCAATGATGACCGGCGTATAATAATCCAGGCGTTCATCCAGTGTGCGCAGCTCCATATAATTCAGCTCACAGCCGTTCATAGATGCCATAATGCAGTCCCATCCCTCGAAAAACCACATCAGATCGCAGCTGCTGCCAAGCGCCTCAAAGCCGCTGCCGTCAGAAATTACGATGCCAAGCTTTGAGAAATCCGCGCCCGCCTGTGTCATGCATGCTTCCAGCACAGCGGATTCTCCCGGACCGCCCCAGCCGGCATAGGTCGCTCCCTCGAAATCAGCCGGAGATTCAATTCCGCTGTCCGCCAGGCTCACAAACCCGGACGTATTGTGCTGAATGATTGTCGCGATTGCCTTGATCGGCAGCGGATCCTCAGAAGTCAGGGCAATCGTCACATCCTCCTGATAGCTGATGCCAAAGGTTCCCTTCTGCTGTGCAACAAGTGTTGCGGTCGCACCGTCCGTTGGCTCAATAATCTCTACATCCAGTCCTTCTTCTTCATAATAACCTTTTTCAAGGGCTACATACATACCGGTATGGTTTGTGTTTGGTACATAGTCCAGAATCACTGTTACCTTCTGAAGCTCCTCTGACTCCTCCGCCAGAGCAGGCAAGGTCATGCTTCCCATCGTCATCACAGCAGCAAGCAAAACGCCTGTTCCCATTTTCCAGTTCTTTTTCATCCTGAAGTTCCTCCTGTATAATTATAATTTTCCGGCAACGGTTCAGCATCGCCCTCTGACCTGAACCGTTCCCATTTTTACAGCAAACGGCTTTCGCCGGTTACCTTCCTTATTAGCAGCAGAAAATCTATATTAAAAAGCACATTCTTATTCCTACTGCTTTCCCGAAAAGAATTTTCGTCTTCCGGGCATCACAAGAATGCCGAATAGCTTTACCGCTCCATTCATTAAAAGACTGAGCAGGATAATCATCAGCACACAGGCGAATACATTATCCAGCATATACGCATTTTTGGCCCGAATCAGATAGTAACCCAGTCCACTTTGTGACGCTATCCATTCGCCGACCACAGCCCCGCTGATGCTGTAGGTCGCAGAAACCTTCAGACCAGAGAGCAGAGACAGCGTCGCAGAGGGAATTTTTACAATCCGGTAAAGCTGCAGCTTCGAGCCGCCATAGGTCTTGACCAGATTCAGATATCCCTCATCCATCTCACTGAGCCCGTCACTGAAGCTGACTACAATCGGGAAAAAACACATCAGAACGACCGTCAGAATCTTCGGGGCATAGCCAAAACCCATATAGATGATAAAAATCGGCGCAAGCACAATCACTGGAACTGTCTGCGTAACCACAAGAATCGGATAGATGCAGCGTTTAAAGGCCGGAAGCGCGTCCATCAGGATAGCAAGAAATATTCCCAGCACCAGCGAAATCAGCATTCCGACAGCAGCTTCCGAAACCGTCGTCGCCGCATGTCCCAGCAGCGTGTCAAATTCTGAAATAAAAGCATTTATCATATCACTCGGCGCAGGCAGGACATACAATGGGATATCCGCCACGTACACTACCAGTTCCCATATGGCCAGCAATACAAGAATCAGTATCACCGGAGCCAGCTTTGTAAGTTTTTTCACAATTCTGCCTTTCTCTATAACGAAAAAAAGTGCCGGCAAATACCGGCACAGCAAAAGCAACACACTCATCATGTATGTCAGAGTCACTATTTTCCTACGCCAGCATTACCTGAACAGGTTCTAAGGGTCAAAACCTTGCGGTTTACTCTCAGGCCAGAGCCTCCCCGTTTTTTATAATTTCTCACTTGCGTTATTATACTATCATACACGATATCGTGCAAGGACTTTTCCACGCACATTTTCAGAAATTTACAGCGAAATTTACAGCGAAAAAAACGCCTGCAGCATTCAAGGCTGAATGGCGGGCATTTGCTATCACGCGAGCTGCCTGCTTAACCTCAGCAAATATGCCCTGGGGCTGGGCGGCGGCCTGAATGTATGGTTCTTCCTCTGCTCCCTGCTTGGTATGTTTGGCTCAGAGACGATGGTCGCAGGTAAAATATGGCTTCTGTGCCGGGGCTTTTTGCGGCTAAAGCCGCACCCGGGTCTGCGCTTCGCCTTTTAACAGACTGACCGGTTCTATCTTGACACAAAAGAAAGCATGCGTTATAACACGACTATACCAAAAGAAGAGAGGAAGTCATTAAGTGGAAAGTACAGACAGAGAACTCCGAATTGGAATCGATGTTGGTTCCACAACAGTGAAAGTGGTTATTACAGATCCCGGGACGCAGGAGATGCTATACGCACGATATGTGCGGCATAACGCGAGACAGAAAGAGACGGTTGGCAATCTGCTTGCGGAGGCGGGAGAGAGATACCCGGATCAGCGGTTCCGGGCGGCAGTCTGCGGCTCCGGAGGCCGGACGATTGCCCAAAAGCTGGGCGTCCATTACATACAGGAAGTGGTGGCTAATTCGGCTGCAGTCCGGGCGTTGTACCCACAGGTAAAAACAGCGATTGAACTCGGCGGCCAGGACGCGAAGGTTGTGTTTTTTTATTTTGATAAGGAGAAACAGCAGCTGCAGACCTCTGACATGCGGATGAATGGAAGCTGTGCCGGCGGCACCGGTGCTTTTATTGATGAGGTGGCGGCGCTTCTGAATGTGGGGACGGAGCAGTTTGAAGCTCTGGCGTCGCAGGGGCAGACGGTTTATGACATCTCCGGGCGCTGCGGCGTGTTCGCAAAGACGGATATCCAGCCTCTGCTGCTTTCAGGGGCAAAGAAGGAGGATATTGCACTTTCTACGTTCCATGCCATCGCAAAACAGACCATTGGCGGTCTGGCGCAGGGGCTGGAGCTGGCGCCGCCCATTATTTTCGAGGGAGGACCGCTGACCTTCAATCCGACATTGATCGAGACCTTTGCAAAGAGACTAAGTTTAAAAGATGAGGATATTGTGCGTCCGGAGCATCCGGAAACGATTGTAGCTTATGGTACGGCTATTGCCATAGATCAGATCTTCCCGGAGAAAGAGGAAGAAGCGGATACAGTCACTTTGCGTGAACTGGCGGAGAGACTTGCTGCTCCGGAAAAATCTTCTCAGGAGACAGAGGAAAAGGCGAAGCCTTTCTTTTGCTCATCAGAAGAAAAGAACCGGTTTCAGGAAAGACATGCCAGGGAACTGCAGGCGTTGTGTACACCGAAACCGGTGGATGGCAAGCTGCGCGTCTGGCTGGGGATTGACTCCGGCAGTACTACATCAAAGTTTGTCCTGCTGGATGAGGAAGGCCGGGTAGTTGACCGCTTTTATGCGCCCAACAGGGGAGAAGCCCTGCTGGTGGTGTGGGACGGCCTGCTTGAAATGAAGCATAAATATGATGCGCAGGGCATCCGACTGCATATTCTGGGGCTTGGCACGACCGGCTATGGAGAAAACCTGCTGGCGCGGGCATTTGGTGCGGACTATCACACGGTCGAGACGGTGGCGCATGCCAGGGGCTGTACCCATTACTATCCGGAAACCACCTTTTTACTGGACATTGGCGGTCAGGATATGAAGGCAATCTGGCTGGAGGATGGCATTATTACGAACATCATGCTGAATGAGGCCTGCTCGTCCGGATGCGGCTCTTTTCTGGAGAATTTTGCCACCGGTCTGCAGATACCGGTGGATAAAATTGCGGAAGCAGCCTTTCGCTCTGAATCTCCGGCAAAGCTGGGCAGCCGCTGCACGGTGTTCATGAACAGTACGATCATTACGGAGCAGCGAAACGGAAAAGGCCCGGACGATATTATGGCCGGACTCTGCCGTTCTGTCATTGAAAATGTGTTCACGAAGGTCATCCGTATTTCTGATACAGCCCAGTTAGGGAATCATGTGGTTGTGCAGGGCGGCACCTTCCGCAATCAGGCGGTGCTGCGCGCTCTGGAGGAATACCTTGGCATTGAGGTAAAGCTGGCACCTTATCCGGGGGAGATGGGAGCCATCGGCGCGGCTCTGGAGGTGAAACGCCAGATAGCAGAAGCGGGTTATCCGGACGGAAAAGAATCCTCTTTTATTGGCTTTGACGCCCTGGAGAAATTTTCCTATGAGACGCGCAGCGGCGTGCAGTGCACCGGATGCGGAAACCGGTGCAGCCGCACAATCGTTACATTTTCTACTGGCAAGACCTGGGTATCCGGCAACCGGTGTGAGAAGGGGGCCGTGGTTGAATCAGGACAGAATAATAGGGGG
This sequence comes from Lachnospiraceae bacterium, assembly GCA_021201095.1. Classification (GTDB taxonomy): domain Bacteria; phylum Bacillota; class Clostridia; order Lachnospirales; family Lachnospiraceae; genus Choladousia. The sequence goes on along the minus strand of JAJQFO010000213.1, from coordinate 31,191 downwards.
AATGCTTCTGCTGTTTCTGAGCGGAATGATAAAGAAGATGCAGGATTTGCCTCCGGACAGAACGGCGAAAAAGATTTGGCCTCAGGATGTGGAGCACAGAATAAGGCAGACTACATAAAATCCGCGAAAGAACACAGGACATCGTCAGAGAAATTAACAGGAAAACAGATAGAAAAACAAACAGAGAGGCCTGCGGATTTATTTGCAGAGCGTGAAAAACTTCTCTTTGCAGATTACCCATACCATCAGGCAGCTCCGGACAAAGGAGAGGTGGTCGGTCTGCCCAGGGTGCTGGAATTCTGGGACAGTATGCCGTTCTGGAGCTCCTTTTTCCGGGCACTGGGGTATCAGACGAGGTTTTCCCATAAAAGCTCGCGGAAGCTTTACGAGCAGGGGCTGCAGTACGTAGCGTCGGATACGGTCTGTTTTCCAGCAAAGCTGGTGCACGGGCATGTCATGGATCTGGCTGAGATGGGCGTAGACCGCATCTTTTTCCCTTATGTGATGCACATGCCCCCGGAGGGAGTGGACAAGCTCAGCCCATATGTCTGTTCTGTCCTGCAGGGATACCCGATGGTTGTGCGCAATTCGCAGAATCCCGAGAAAGAGGGAAACGTTATCTTTGATACACCGGTATTCCACTGGTTTGAAGAAAAAGACCGGAAAAAGCAGATCTGCAGCTATGCTGTGGAGACGCTGGGCGCGACGAAGGCAGAGGCGGCGTCGGCCTTTGCGGACGGGGAGCAGGCGCTGCTGTCTTTCCGGGAAACACTGACGCGGCGCGGCAGTGAGATCATCCGCCGGACGCATGAATCCGGTACGTATGCGGTGGTATTGGCCGGCCGGCCTTACCACACCGATCCCTTTATCTGCCACGACCTGTCCCGAAAATTCACTGAGCGAGGCGTTCCCGTGCTGACGGTGGACAGTCTGCCCGATCTTAACAAGCAGGATCTGAAAAATACCAGAATCGAGATTACCAACGATTTCCACACACGGATGCTGGAGGGTGCGATGGTTGCGGCGAAAGATCCGGCATTGGAATATGTGCAGATCGTCAGCTTTGGCTGCGGACATGACGCCATCCTGTCTGACGAGATCACCCGGATTCTGGCGGAATGCGGCAACAAGTCGCCCCTGATTCTCAAGGTGGATGAGAGCGATGCTACCGGATCGCTTGGCATTCGCATTCAGTCGTTTCTGGAGACCATTGCGATCAAGCGCAGGAATGATTGCGTCCGGGATTGCATGAAATATAAGGAAACGCGATCTGCTTCGTTACAGACGGCAGAAAGCGATGCCGACCGAACAGAAAACACGGTGCGTATGAACGGCGCTTTTCAGGGAAAACTATCAGAGCCGAGTCCCGTGAAATTCCGCAAGGACGATCGGAAACGGCGCACGATCCTGGTGCCGAATATCTCTAAAGAGGTATCCGTGCTGCTTTCTGCCATTATGGAAAAGGAAAACTACACTGTGAAAACGCTGCCCATCGGCGGACCGGAGCAGATTGCTCTTGGCAAGAAATATGTCCATAATGATATCTGTTTCCCGTGCCAGATGGTGATCGGGGAGCTGATCAGTGAATTGCAGAAAGGAAATTACCGGCAGGATGAGGTGGCTGTGGCCATGGTAAAATTCCAGTGCGACTGCCGGATGTCGCATTATGCGGGGCTGCTGCGGAAGGGCCTGGACCGGGCCGGTTTTACTGAGGTTCCCATCGTGACCACCGATGCGAATGATACGAAGGATATGCACCCGGGGGTGATGATTCTTGGAATTTCTGCCATCTGGGAAGCGGTATGGACTTTTATGATGCTGGATATTCTTACGGATATTTGCCGGAAAATCCGTCCTTACGAGCTGCATCCCGGGGAGACGGACGAGGTTTACAATGACTGCGTGAACCAGCTGGCCGAAGGGATCCGCAAAGGCGTGAAAAAAGCCAGAAAGGTCTTTGAGATCTGTATTGACCGGATGGGGCAGATTCCCTATGACCGGAGTCATTTGAAGCCAAAGGTGTTTGTCACCGGAGAATTGCTGGTGACCTATCACCCCGGTTCCAATTTCCATATTGAACGGTATCTGGAAGCCAACGGCATGGAGACGGCATTCCCCAGAATTACCGATCAGCTGCGGAAGGATTTCCGTGCTACTGAGTGTGAGATCAAAGATTATCATGCCAGCATCCCGCCCTATCCACAGCTGGTGGAGGGACTGTTTGACTATGTCCAGAAGCAGCTGGAGAAGGTCGCCGTCCGCCATGAGCTTTATGAATGCGAAAAAAAACCGAAGGAACTGTATCAGGAAGTCAGCAGCATCATCCCCGAAACCTTAAGCTGCGGGGAGGGCTGGCTGATGGCGGCGGAGATCGCGCACAACGCAAAAGCCGGTGTAAAGTCCTTTATCATCCTGCAGCCCTTCGGCTGTCTGCCAAATCATGTCTGCGGACGCGGAGTCATCAAGCGGCTGAAGGAGGAGTATCCGGATATCTCGATTCTGCCGCTCGACCTGGATCCCGACACCAGCTATGCGAATGTGGAGAACCGTCTGCAGATGCTGATTATGAACCATGGTCCGGAAGAAACGGACAGAAAGGTGTAACTGTTCAGTACCTTCACAGTTACAGAAGGCTTCTTAAACGGTGAAAAAGAAAATCGCGATTATTACCGGGGCATCGAGCGGCCTGGGGAGAGAATTTGTCAGGCAGCTGGATAAAAAAATGGAAACGCTTCGTGAGAAAAGCGCAGGAACAGAAAACCGGAATGAAGATTTAAATGAAAATCCGAATGATATTCTGGATGAAATGTGGGTCATTGCCCGCAGGGAGGAGCGGCTGACTGAACTGCGCAGCCAGATCCGCACGGCACTGCGGGTGATTCCGCTTGACCTGACGCAGAAGGAATCGTTTCAGACAATCCGCGCCCTGCTGGAAGAAGAACAGCCGGATGTGCGGTACCTCATCAATGCGGCCGGCTTTGGAAAAATCGGCTCATGGAAAGATATCTCCATAGAAGACTGCGATGATATGATTGATCTGAACTGCCGCGCGGCGGTGGATATGACACAGCTGGTGCTGCCCTTTATGAGCAGGGGAGCAAATGTGCTGGAGCTCTGTTCGACTGCGGGATTTCAGGCATTCCCTTATCTGAACATTTATTCCGCGTCCAAAGCGTTCCTGTACCGTTACAGCCGCGCCCTCCGTGTGGAATTGCTGGGAGAAGGTATCCATGTGACGGCGGTCTGCCCGTACTGGGTGAAGGATACGGAATTTATCGGAACAGCTCAAAATACGGATGACAGTACGTATATCCGGCATTTCCCGCTTGCGTCCCGCAGGAAGAATGTCGTGCGCCATGCTCTGATCGATTCTGAATTGGGGCTTCCTGTATCCACACCCGGACTGGTATGCACGGTTCACCGGATTGCGGCAAAATTTATTCCAGGTGAGGTCATGATGGGGATCTGGGCGATTTTGCGAAGATTATAGAAAAATAAAACATAGAGTAAATGAGTGGCGATTCTCTGTGAAAAATTATTCTGAGGAGTATATTCTTCACGATGGGTCCGCCCTTCTCTGCGGTTGGCGAAAATGAAAACGAATGATAAAAAAGAACAGAGATATTTGGAATTATATCATGCATTGAAAACGGTGGCAGGCCCTGTCTGTCATCGGCTTTTTGGTATAAAAAAGGAAGATGAGAACCGTCTGCCGAAGGAACCCTGCCTGGTGGTGGTCAATCATACCTGTTATTTTGATCCTCTGATTGTCGCAATGTCTGTGGATCAGCCGCTTTGCTTTGTGGCCGGAGAAAACCTGCTTCGTCACAGGCTTGCGGCATTTCTGGCAGTCGATGTTTTCCGCAGTATTCCCTGTTCCAAAGGGAAACTGAATACAGGAACGATCCTCGAAATATCCCGAAGTCTGAAAGCGGGACATTATGTCTGTATGTTCGCAGAGGGAAACATTACATATGATGGAACTACGGCACCATTGGCTCCTGTAAACGGCAAACTTTTCAGAGCATTGCAGTGTACGGTTGTGACGGTTTCCGTGACTGGTGCTTATCAGGTCCTTCCTCGATGGAGCAGCAGACTATGCAGAGGGAATGTTTCTGCAAAGATAAAAGGTATTTATACAAAAGAAATGCTGCACAATATGAATCCGGAAGAGATCGTGACGCGCTTTAATCAGGATCTGTACATGGAGCAGTATGCTGCAGATGAACGAAAAGCCTGCCATCGCAGCGCAAAGGGAATTCGTTATGTGCTTTATGCCTGCCCGGAATGTGGTGCTTTGGGAAAAATCAGAGGAAAAGGAAGCAAAATCCGCTGCCTTGGATGTGGGAAGGTATGGGAATACGATGGCCGCGGAAAAATCGAAGGAGGACGATTTCAGACAATCTGGCAGTGGAATCGCTGGCAGATTGGATTTGTGAAGGAGCTTGTTCAGGGAGATGTGAATATTGGAATATCTGATTTGAATGCCAGACTGTTCCGGATTGCCGATGACCATAAGCGGCACCTGTGTGAATCAGGAACACTTATTTTAAACCAGACAAAATTATCAGTTGGGAAATATGTGCTTCCCTTAGAGAAAATCTCCCGAATGGATACCCGTAATAAAGGCATACTTCTTTTTTCTACGAATACCGAGGATTATTACGAGATTTCAGTCCGGAAAGGCTTTTCCGGATTGATGTACAAGACCTTTTTTGAAGCATTAAAAGGAAAAAATAAAGGGAGCCGCTGATCCCGGACTTTACAGGAAATATAAAAAGCTTTTCGTGTCCTATATCCTGTTTCCGAAGCGATATAAAGAGCAGGAGGATATTTAAATCACCCATTCCCCCAGACAGAGGTATTCTGCCGGCGGTATTTGGCGGGGGTGGTGCCATAGCGGCGCTTAAATTCCCGGTAAAACCAGGTGCGGTCAGTGTATCCGATATTTAAAATGATGTCCTCTATATTTTGATCGGTTGTGAGCAGGAGATTCCTGGCGTGCTCAAAGCGCAGGTCGCTGATAATATCGGAAAACGATTTTCCTGTATAACTCTGCAGAATACGGGAAAGATAGGATTTATTGTAATTGAATTTCTCTGATAAAACCGAAAGCGATACCGTATTATAATTGGCCTCGATATAAGAGAGAATATCCAGTATTTTCTGCTGGCTCCGGCTTGAACTGGTCATGGAATAAAAATCCCTGGAGTGGTCTTTCAGGATATACAAAAACAATTCCTCAAATTGTGCGCGGATCAGATAAGGGACATAGGAGCTGAGGCTTTTTTGCGTCTCAATCAGCCGCAGGATAAGAAGACGGATGTTTTCATCGCCGCCGGTGTGGTTGACCAGGAAGGGATTGCTCTTTTCAGAATACAGCGCACGCATGAAAAAATTGGAGATCAGGTCGGAGGAGGAGAGTATATTGAGGAAAGCGTGCGGAAAGATCCCCTTGCGGATCAGCAGATTTACGAACAGACAGTCATTGCTGAAAACGTACGGATTATGAGGTACATTGGGCGCGATAAAGCAAAAATCGCCTGCATTCATCTGAATTTCCTGACCGGCGATATCCTGCCGGAAGGATCCGGTCAGGACGTATTGAATCTCGAAAAAATCATGGCAGTGCTCAATGGCCGGATGATAGCGAATATGGCAGCTGACCAGTACATCGGTGTCAGGCCGGAACATGGTTGCTTCCGTTAGCTGCTGTGTACTGGGAAGGCGGTTAAAAATACTGGAGGCAATCCTCTCTGCATTGGAATCAGCGGAGAGGATTGCCTTTACTTCCGGGATCTCATCCGCATGCTCATAGGGCAGCCTGTTCTCGTAGACATACTGAAATGCCCTCTCCAGCACTGTAAGCGGCAGCATCTCCTTTACCGCGTCTTCAAATACGATCATACCATCACCTCAAAAAAGTAAAAATAAACAACATTTCTTGTGACCTTATAGTATTTCATTGATAAACGATATAAGCTATAATCCAAAACATACAAAGAAAGAGTGAAAAAAACAAACAAAAATGTACAAAATGTTCATAACTGGCAAACGGCCGACTTTCTTTCCTTTTGCGAATTATGATAAAGGCAAAACGAAAAAAAGTCAACATTAATTACAGAGGTAAAAACAGACATCATTCATACATAACACCAGAACCATAAGGAGACAGAAGCCGTGACAGAACAAAAGATGGAGGAAATCGCGCGTATTGTAGGTCAGTCCCGGGAGCAGACAGAAAAAGTGAATCATGAAATGGAGATTCATGGTCAGAGAGTGGAAATCCCTCTGGCAAAAAGGAAAATCCTTACGGCCTTCTATCCGGCGGAAAGATCGAATGCTTCGATTCTGTTTGCGTTCCATGGCGGAGGCTTCTGCTTTGGCGGCTGCTGTGTGGAGGATGCTCTGTATGATGAGCTGCGGTGCAGGCTGGGGATCAATGTGGTGTCGGTAGGCTATCGTAAGGGAGTGGCTTTTCCGGCTGCCCTGGATGACTGTTATGAGACGATTTTATACTATATTGAGCACGCGGAATATTTGTTTGACCGCAGCCGGATCATGACCTTTGGCTGCAGTGCAGGCGCGAACCTGGCGGTGGCGGTCAGCATCCGCGCCTGGCGGGAAGGCAAATTCCGGATTGAGAAACGCTTCTTAAACTACCCGTTCCTGGATCTGGTGACGCCGCCTATGGAGAAAAAGCTGGCGAAAGAATCCGACGAGCCAATGTTTTCTTATTTTAATTATGCGTATGCACCGCCCGAACAGCGCGCAGATCCGCTGATTTCTCCGCTTTATGCCAGGAAAGAGGATCTGGATCCCTCAACGAAAACGCTGATTTTTCTGGCGGAGCAGGATTCTCTCCGGGAAGAAGGCAGACTGTTTGCGGAGAAGCTTCGGCAGTTCGGTCATCCGGTGGTAAGTCACCTGGTGAAGAACATGCCGCACGGATATCTGGAATACGGCTACCGGGATTTAAGCGGATGGTGCCCGCCGGAGCTGAAGCAGGCAATTGAGGACGGAAGCCTGCGAAAAGCCTGTGACTGCACAATGGATAAAATTGAACGGTTTTATGTGGAGAATTAGAGAAACGAATAGTGGAGCAAAACGGTGACTGCCGTTTTATATGATGCACAAAGGCGCGAAAAGAATTTCGGCAGCTTTGCTGCCCGCGCTAACCGGGCAGGGTATACCCTGTCCAATTATGAGAAGGAAACACTTCTCAAAAGTCCAGAGTACAAAGGAGGTAACAGGATGGCGGAGACGATTATCAAAATCTCCAATATGGACAAGTCATTCGGAGTGGTCCGGGCGCTGCAGCAGGTGAATTTCAGCGTTGGAAGCGGTGAGATCCATGGCCTGATCGGTGAGAACGGCTCAGGAAAATCTACCGTTTCGTCCATCATTGCCGGCATGCAGAGTGCAGACAGTGGGGAGATGGAATTCCTGGGAGCACCCTACCAGCCGGCAGACAGCGTAAAGGCTACGGAGGCCGGCGTGTCGATGGTTGTCCAGGAGATGGGTACCATCAGCGGGATTACCGTTGCTGAGAATCTGTTTTTAGGGCGCGAGCATCTGTTTTGCAAGGCCGGATTTATGAATGTCGGCAAGATGAACCGCCAGGCACAGGAGCTGATAGATCAGGCGGGTGTCGAAAACATTAAGGCTTCGGATCTGATTGATTATTATTCATTTGAGGAGCGCAAGCTGATTGAGATTGTCCGGGCCTTGTCCTCGAATCCGAGACTTCTGATCATTGACGAGACTACGACGGCGCTCTCCCTGAACGGCCGGAATATTCTGTACCGGATTATGAAGGAAATGGCGGAAAAAGGCAACAGCGTATTGTTTATCAGCCATGATCTGGAAGAGCTGATGAGCATCTGCAATATTCTGACGGTTTTAAGAGACGGCATCATTATCGATACGATACCGAAGGAGCGGTTTGACGCGGAAGATATCAAGCTGAAAATGGTAGGCCGTGAAATCAAAGGCGATTACTACCGTGCAGATTATGCATGTACGTTTGACAAAGAAGTCCGGATGCGGATGGAGCATGTCTGCACCCATGTGCTGTATGACATCAATCTGGAATTACATAAGGGTGAAATTCTTGGAATCAGCGGTCTTTCGGAGAGCGGGATTCATGACATCGGACGGCTCGCCTACGGGATTGAGACACCAATTTATGGAAAAGTGTCCCTGCCGGAGATTGGATCGGAGGTCAAAAATCCGCTGCAGTCGATTCACGATAAGATCGGTTATGTGTCAAAGGACCGAGATAAGGAATCCCTGATTCTGCGTGATTCCATTAAGAACAATATCCTGATCAACGCTTATGACCGTGTAAAGAGCGGGCCGTTTATTTCCGGCAAAAAGGAAAAGAAGTTTGCCCAGGAGCAGATTGATTTTCTGCGCATCAAATGCTTTGACATGACACAGTTTGTAAGCACCCTTTCCGGCGGAAATAAACAGAAGGTCGCTTTCAGCCGCTGGATGGGCGTGGATACGGATGTGCTGATTCTGGACTGTCCGACCCGCGGTGTGGATATCGGAGTCAAGAGCGCAATGTACCAGCTGATGACAGAACTGAAAAAGCAGGGGAAATCGCTGCTGGTGATTTCAGAGGAAATGAGCGAGCTGATCGGTATGTGCGACCGCATTCTGGTGATTAAGGATGGGAAGATCAACGGGGAATTTGAGCGAAGCCAGGATCTGACCGAACAGAAGATTATTCAATGCATGATCTGAGAGGTGATGAAGATGAAAAATTCAGAAAAATCACATAAAATGAATGAACGCATACAGGAGCTTGCTCCTTTGATTGGGCTGATTGTCGTTGTTGTCTTTTTCCAGATCATCTGCCAGGGACGCCTTCTGACTTCGAAAAACATCGTGGTTCTGACAAACCAGGTATTCTACATCCTGATGATTGCCATGGGAGCCATTTTTGTATATGCGCATGGCAATATGGATATTTCCATCGGAGGAATGTTTGGTGTCGGGATGCTGGTTGGCACGTTGGTGGTCAACGCTACGGATTCGATACTGGTCGGCCTGCTCGCCATCCTGGCGCTTTGCACCGCGATTGGTGTAATCAATGGAATTCTGCAGGATAATTTCCGCACCCTTCCCTTTTTGCCGTCCCTCTGCATGATGTTTGTACTCCGCGGTATTCTGACCTTTGCCGGGAATATTAAGACCTACAAAATCTCCAACGAGTACGCGGTTTATGACAATACCATATTAAAGATTGCCGTACTCATCCTGTGCGGGGCAGTGAGCTTCTATCTGTTTAACTACACAAAGGTAGGGAAATTTAACAAGGCAATCGGAGGAAATCCGGTGGCGGCGGCGCAGCTGGGCGTGAATCTGACAAAGTATAAGGTAATTGCGTTTACACTTACCGGGTTTTATACCGGAGTCGCAGCCTTCTTCAGCATGGTTCGTACCAGAAGTGTCACAGGCAGCAGCGGATCCGGCACGGAATTTAATGTTATGATCGCCCTGATTTATGGCGGAATGTCTCTTTCCGGCGGGTCTAAATCCCGGTTCTCATCGGCCATTTATGGAGCACTTATTTTCACCGTACTTGGAAACGGACTGACGATGAGCGGCTTCAGCACAGGTATGGTAGCCCTGATTAAGGCCATTATCTTCATGGTTCTGGTTTACATCAGCACCGAGAAGACAAAGGGAGCACTGCCGAGATAGGCGAATGCGATCAATATTCATTTATTCATTGTTTAACAGTAATTGAACGGCTCCGGCCGTTAATTATGCGCAGGACTGCGTAAAATAAAAAAACATAAGGAAAACAAAAAAAGGAGGAACTGATCTATGAAACGAAAATTAACAAAGGGCTTTGCGGCAGCAATGGCAGCAACACTGTGTATTTCAACGGCATCCCTGGGAGGAATTACCGCGGCGGCCAGTGATGACAGCGCGGATCCGCTTCAGCTTGCATTTGTGCTCTATGACTGGAGCGATGACCAGGGCACCTATCTGGAGTCCTACCTGAATTATCTCGCTGACAATCTGAATATTACCGTAGAGTGCGTTTCCTACACAGACAGTGTAGAGGATATGATCAATGTAATCGAGAGTCTGTGCTCCAAGGGAGTCGACGGCATCGCGGTTGCTTCTGATGAAGGATTCCAGAGCTGGGCGCAGATCTGTGAGGATAATGAAGTATATTGCTCCATTATGCTGGGACGCTTAGGCGATGAGGATGACCGGGAATTCGCCGCCGGGCTGGATTATTATCTGGGCAGCCTCGGGACATATGATTACTCCTTCCTGGGAGAAGCATATGCAAATTATATCATTGAAAGCGGCTATGAGAGCGTGCTGATCGCGGCTCCTTCTCAGGGTCTGCAGGATCAGAGCGACCAGATGGTGGAGGGCTCTGTGGCTGTCCTTGATGAGGCGGGGATTACCTATGAACTGATCCAGACGGCGTGGTCGGATCTGTTTTCATCCGTAGCGGCTGCGGTGGCTGCGGCTGACTATGACGTCATCTACTGCCCGCTCAGCGTCATGTCCTTCGGCGTTCCGCAGATTTACACCAATAACCTGATTGGCCAGACGGTGGTCATGGGACACGGCACCGACGAGAGCATGGCAGATGCGATTGATTCCGGGATTGTGGCAATGTTCTCCGACAATCTGACGACAAGCGTAGGCGTAAACGTGGCTCTGATGATCAATGCGATTGAAGGGACCATGTATGAGGATTACCCGGCTGACGAGTGCGTAAACATTCAGTCCCCGACCTTCCTCATCCAGAACGAAGAGGACTTCGAAATCTACACAGAATATATCCGCAACTTTGACGACCCGGTATATTATATCTCTGCGGATGCTGTAAAGGACATGATCGTTTCCTTTAACAGTGAAGCTACCTTTGAAGGCGTGAAAAGCTATATTGAAGGCCTGAGCCTTGAGAATGTAGCAGAGAATGCAAAGTAAGGGATCTGACCTTGACGATGCAGCAGTTCGTATGAAAAAAGTGATGCGATTCTGAGAACGCAGCAGATTGTACGAAATAAGTAATGTGATTTTAAGAACGCAGAAGATCATACGAAATAAGAGTAGTGACTTTAGCGGAGCCGCGCAGAAAATGCGCGCTCCGCAAAGGAGAAAACCCATTATGAATTGCCTGTAACTGTAAAGGCACCAAAGCAAGGAACAGTTACAATGGTTCGAAAACATAGAGGCCCGCTTTGCGGGAGCCGCCGCGGCAATACCCCTGGCAGCTCCGCGGCAGGTGCGGCTCCGGAGGAGACCTATGAATAAGGATACTGTATTACAAAGAATTATAAAAACGGTGGCTCTGCCGGTTGTACTCTACCTGATTTTTGCCGTGATTTCTCTTGTGACAGGAAATTCATTTCTGACCATGAGAATGTTCATCTACATGCTGAAGCTGTCCTGCGTGATTATCTGTGTGGCGGTAGCCATCGGTTTTCACTCTTCGAGCTCGGGATTCGATTTCGCCATCGGCGCGATTGTTTATCTTGCGTGTATCATCGGAGGAAATTTTGCGGTACAGAATAAGTACGGGATCGGAGTGCTGGCAGTGGCGGTCATTGCTGCCGCAGCGGTCTTAAGTGTTCTGGAGGGCGTGATGTATGTGGTCCTTCGTCTGCCGCCGGTAGTGAATTCTCTGGTATATCTGATGATTTGCGAGGCTCTGACGCAGATTCTGAATAACGGAAGAGGGGTCTCTGTCCTCACAAAGCCGACCTATACATGGTTTGCCAGAGAGCCGCAGATGTTTATTATTACCGGCATCGTACTGGTGGTTTACTGGGCGATCCTGAAATTTACAAAATTTGGTTTTAATGACCGGGCGCTTTCCAATGGTCAGAAAATAGCGGTCAGCTTCGGTGTGAAGGAAATCCGGAACGTGCTGATCCGTTACCTGATTGTGGGTGTGTTTTTAGGGGTAGCCGGTTTGTTCTACCTGGGACAGAATTACGAGGTGACCGCCGCGCAGAACATGGAATCCACGATCCTGATGTTTTCAGCGGTGCTGCCGAACATGGTTGCGATTACCCTGGGCAAATATTCCAACCGCTCCATCGGCGTGCTGATGGCAGTGGTGAGCATGGAAATCATCAGCGTGGGCTTTGTATGCATGAAGATGGATTCCAACCTTGCACAGGTAATATCAGGTGTATTCGTGCTGGCTTTTGTAGCATATACCATGAATCAGCCGAGGATCGCAGAGCATTTTCGCAGAAAAGAGAAAAACAGGGAATTACAGCTGGAATTCCGGACGGGCAGGTAACAGATGGAACTGAAAATCAGAGAGATTCAGATATGTGGTCAGCCGGGGTACGCGTTTACGGATGAGACTTCGCCGCAGATCGCCGTATATACCGAGGGTGGTTTTGCGGATGAGACGGAAATTGTTGTGAGCCACGGCTGCGAAACGGACTGGCATTATATCGGCAAAGGCGATATTTATTTCAACTATCAGGGGAAACCGCTTTTGCCGCATACCACCTATCTGGTAAGAGTGAGTGTCCGCAGAACTATTTCCGGATCGAAAGCGGAGGCTTCGGAAATGGAAGCTCGCTTCGATACGGGTTTTCTGGGAAATGGATGGCAGGCCTCCTGGATTGAGCCGGTCCAGGAGGCAGCCGCCAGAGAGCCGGAGATTCTGTTTTACCAGATTTTCAACCCTGCTACGTGGGGAACGCTGCAGGAGGAAAAGCTGCGTTCTGTACAGGAAATCCGAAAGATTTTTTCCCTTGAGAAATGCCCGCAGCAGGCGGTTCTGTACGCGACGGCCCGCGGTGTATATGAGGTATACGTGAATGGGAAAAGGCCGGATACGCGCAGACTGGCTCCGGAGATTTCGGTTTATCCGAAAAGACTGTATTATCAGAGATATGAGATCACAGAGCTTTTGCAGGAAGGCGAAAATGAACTCCGTTTTCTTCTGGCCGACGGCTGGTGGAGCGGACGGATTGGTCTTTCCGGCGACAGCTGCCAGTACGGCGAGCGGCTGGCTCTTCTGGCACAGGCAGAGCTCTGGGAGCAGGGGAAAACGGCACAGGGGGAACCGATGGTTTTATGCACGGATGAGACCTGTGAGTGCCGGGAATCCCAGATTCGATACGCGGATTTATATATTGGGGAAAAATGGGACCTGACCATGCTTCCACAGGAATGGAAGCGGTGCCGGAGCGCAGAGCAGGCAGCGGGGAGCCGTTGCTTGATTCCGGATGAAGCTTTGAGAACAAAAAGCAATCTGGTGGCGCAGCCGATTCGTCCGCTTACAGTTCTGGATTCCCTTAAAGGAACGCTGATGCGTACGCCGAAGGGAGATCTGATCGCGGATTTTGGGCAGACGATGGCGGGAACCGTCCGCCTTCAGCTAAACGCGCAGGGGCGAAGAGAGATTGTGCTGGAGCACTGCGAGGCTCTGGATGAGAATGGGGAATTCTTTCAGAATATTGTAGGGCGCAACAAGCAGCAGCGGGATGCTCTGATCTGTGACAGCTGGCCGGTGGAATTTGCCCCTCGCTTTACCTATCATGGTTTTCGATATGTCAGGATTACGGGAGTGACAGAGGACGAAATCGAATCGATCTATGCGGATGTGGTGGGGACACCGCTGTCTTATACAGGGGAATTTTCCTGTTCGGAAGAAGCACTCAATCAACTGGATCATAACATTCGCTGGAGCATGCAGAGCAACTTTGTCAGCATTCCCACAGACTGCCCGCAGCGGGAAAAGATGGGCTGGACTGGAGACATCCAGATCTTTACGCCGACCGCTGCTTGCTACGCGGATGTCAGAGGCTTTTTAAAAGGCTGGCTGGCGAATATGCGCGAAGAGCAGCGGCCGGATGGAGAAATTCCAAACTATGTGCCGGCCTTTCCCATCAATGACCAGATTCAGCGGAACGCGCAGAAGCGGAAGGACAATACGTCCGCTGCCTGGGGCGACAGCTGTGTACTGGTGCCGCTGTACCTTTACCGCAAGACGGGCGACCTTTCCATTCTGGAAGAAAATCTGGAGATGATGGAGCACTGGCTCGGATTTATCGAAAATGCACGGAAAATTCTGCCGGATAATTATGAATCCATGACCGAAGAAGAAAAGACGAGATGCCCTTACCTGTGGCGCAGCGGGCATCAGTACGGCGACTGGCTGATACCGAGCTTTATGAAGCAGAAAAACGGAATGGCGCTGGGACGCGCGGCGACCGCAGAGGTCATCAGCTCGTCGTTTTATGCAGTGACGCTTAAGGCATACCTCGAGGTGCTGGACGCGCTGCTGGCTGATAAAGATGAAGATCAGGAAGAACGGGATGATCAGGAAGGAAAACAGGCCCTTCTGGAAAAACGATCCCAGACATCCAGACTGCTGGAGCAGGTCCGCTCTGCTGTCCGCGAAGAGTATATTTCCGAGGACGGCACTGTGAAAGGAAATCTTCAGGGATTGTATGTGATCGTGCTCTATGCTGGTATCGCGACAGGCACGCTTGGGCAAAAGGTGGCCAAAAAGCTCTCAGAGCTGATACGAAGCAACGGAACCAGGCTGGATACCGGCTTTGTGACAACCCCGTATCTGCTGGATGTCTTGTGTGATAACGGCTATACGGATCTGGCTTATGAGCTTCTCTATCAGATGGAGCCGCCCTCCTGGCTGTACCAGGTAAAGCAGGGTGCGACGACCATCTGGGAAAGCTGGATGGCGGTGCTGCCGGACGGCCATCCGACCGATTCCTCAATGAATCATTATTCACTGGGAAGTGTCGGAGAGTGGATATACCGGCATATCGGCGGAATCCAGATCGATTATGCGATGCGGGACGGGATCCTGATTATGCCCGATACAGACCGGGAAGTCAGCTGGGCAAAGACAGCCCTGAAGTTGCCGTTCGGAACCGTATCCTGCAGCTGGAAGCGCGAGAAGGAGCAGGTCAGAATGGAGATCGAAACGCCGGCGAAGTGTCAGGTCAGACTGGGGACGGAAACAGCAGATCTGAATCCTGGACGATATCAGATCAGGAAACAAAAGGGCAGTGCGAAAATCTGCGTCGAAAAAACTGGTGAAATGTAGAAAAGCATAAAACCGGAAAAACAGAAAATCGTAAAGAGGGATAAAAGCAGAACAGGCCGGATACTTTCTTATCCGGCCTGTTGATCATGCGTGCCTGGCGGCTCATGTTTCTGTTTGTGATTCCGTTCTTACAGTGTCTGTTCAAACAGCCATTCTCTTACCGTATCCAGATCATATGCTACGCGCCAGGTGTTCATGTGCTCTGTCGCGTCCGTGGAGGTCACATTCTCTCTCATTACGGTATTCGCGTCGAAAAAGGTCCAATTGATCGTAGTCCCTGCCGAAGCCTGTTCGGCTGCCAGCTGTTCCTGCTCTTCGTCGGTTAGCTGGTTGCTGAGCGCTGACTGTGAGGAGAATATGGAGCCGCTGCTGCTGTTGCCGCTCTGCACATGATTCCCGGCTGTACTGCTGTCAGGAAGAGAAGCCTCTGAATTTGTGTAAGTGTAATTACACAAACATGAAAATAATGCTTGCATTCTATGTCAATCTGTGCTAATATCCTAACGAAAATTAGTTTAAACTAATAAAAGATTTACAGAACTTACCGGATAGCAGTCCACTACACTCTATAGTGGATGCTTTTTTTTGTTTTATGCACAGTGCTGCTGTTTTTAACCATTCAGAACAGCCTGCTGTTCTTTTTCGGAGGTTTACATGAAACAAGGATTTTTGAAAGAACACCGGAGTACAGTGCTGCTTGGAGTGGCATTGATTTTACTTTCTTTTTTCTCACTCTTTGTCGGCGTGATTGATGTGAATCTGGCAGGTCTGGCCGCGGGAGATTCCGAGCAGTGGCTGATTTTTATGGCCTCGAGACTGCCGAGGCTGCTGGCAATTTTATGTACGGGTATGGGCATGAGTGTAGCGGGGCTGATTATGCAGCAGCTTTGCATGAATAAGTTTGTCTCGCCGACAACCGGCGCGACGATCTCCTCCGCGGAGCTGGGGATTTTACTGGCACTGTTGTTTATGCCGAATTCGACGATCTGGAGCCGGGCGCTGTTCTCGTTTACAACCGCGATTCTTGGCACCTGGATTTTTGTCTGGTTTATCCAGCGGATTCAGTTTAAGGACGTGGTGATGGTGCCGCTGGTGGGCATTATGTTTGGCAATGTGATTACGGGGATTACAAATTATTTTGCCTATCGCTACGAAATGACGCAGGCACTTTCCACCTGGACGGTCGGGCATTTTTCGATGATCATCCGCGGGCGCTATGAACTGGTGTATCTGGTGGTGCCGATGCTGATTCTGGCTTTCATATTCGCGAATCATTTTAACATTGTCGGTATGGGAAAGGATTTTTCCAATAACCTGGGAGTCCACTACAATCTGGTGCTGTTTGGCGGACTGACCATTGCCGCACTGATCACGGCGAGCGTGGTGGTAGTGGTTGGCTCCATTTCTTATATCGGCCTGATTGTGCCGAATCTGGTGGCAATGTTCAAGGGCGATAAAATTCGGGGGACTCTGCCGGATATCGCGCTTTTTGGGGCAATCTTCGTGCTGGTATGCGATATGATCGGGCGTGTGGTGATTGCGCCCTATGAGCTGCCGATCGAGCTGATCATCGGTATTCTCGGCAGCATTCTGTTTATCGGGCTTTTGATGTACCGTCTGAGGCATGGGCGGAAAGCGGTCAATGTCGGAGACGTTCTCAGCAAACATTTTGGTGTGCAGAAAAAGGCAGAGGAAGGAGGAGCCAAGAAATGAAAGAGAATATTTCGAACCTCCGGAAGCTGGCCATCCTGGGTGTGCTTGTCATTCTGGCGGCGATTCTTTACATGACGATTGGTGTGAAATTCGCCAATCCGAAGCTGTTTCACTACTCTATGAAAATCCGCACGCCAAAGCTGGCTGCGATGCTGATTACCGCATTTGCCATCGGCAGCGCGTCGATCGTGTTTCAGTCGATTATCAACAATACGATTGTGACGCCGTGTCTGCTGGGAATGAATTCGCTGTACACATTGATTCATACGGCGGTGGTTTTTGTCTTTGGCACAACCAGCTTTATCATGACGAAATCGAATCTGGCGTTTGGCATTGACCTGGTGCTGATGGGAATCACGGCGACGATTATCTACAGCTATCTGTTTAAAAAGACCGGGCACAATGTTCTTTATGTCCTGCTGGGCGGCACGGGGCTGAGGTCCTTTTTATCCAGTATTCCGTCGCCGCTGACGCGGGTCATGGATCCGAATGAGTATGACACCCTGCTGGCAACGCTGGTCGCGAGCTTTAACAATATCAATACCGAGATTATTGTTTTTTCTGTGCTTGTACTTGCAGCTCTGGCATTTCTTTTCCGAAAGGAACTGGCCTTGCTGGATGTGATTACGCTTGGGAAAAATCAGGCGATCAATCTGGGTGTTGATTATGACAGATGTATCCGCAGGCTTCTGCTGTGCGTGACGCTTTATATCGCAGTGGCGACGGCAATGGTCGGGCCGATTTCTTTTCTTGGATTGATTATCGCGAACCTGTCGCGGCAGCTTTTGAAGACCTACCGCCATTCGGAACTGATCATCGGTTCCACCCTGTTTGGCATGCTGGTACTGGTTGCGGGACAGCTGGTTGTGGAGCGGGTGTTTGTATACTCCGTTCCGGTCAGTGTGTTTATTACCCTGTGGGGCGGAATTTATTTTTTGTATTTGATACTGAGAAATTCGAGAAGATAATAGTAATGCAGGAGCGTGGTATGTCCACAATCTCTGATTGCGGGTGTGGGCATCCCGCATTTTAGGTGAGATTTTCATCGCCCGGAGCACAGCGAAGATGCTGGCGAAATCGGAGAATCAGGATGCAGGCAAAGCAGGTATATTTTTTGCGTATCCTTGTGCATAAAAAAGAAGGGAGCAGACAATGTTTGCTAAAAAACTGACGAAGCAATATGACGGAAAAACGGTAGTCGATGGCGTCAGCTTTGAGATTCCGAAGCAGGCGGTCATCTCTATGATCGGGCCGAACGGCGCCGGTAAATCGACCGTATTAAATATCCTGTCCCGGCTGATTGCGCGGGATGGCGGCGAGGTGGATTTTGAAGGGAAGGATATTTCGCAGTGGAAAAGCCGCGATCTGGCGAAGCGCCTGGCGATTCTTACTCAGACGAATAACATTCAGATGAAGCTGACAGTTCGGGAACTGGTGACCTTTGGGCGCTTTCCTTATTCCGGAAATCATACGACGAAGGAGGATGAAGAAATTATCAGCCGGGCGATCGCTTACATGGAACTGGAAGACTTTGAGGATCGGTTTATCGACGAGCTTTCGGGCGGGCAGCGCCAGAGGGCTTATATTGCAATGGTGATTGCTCAGGATACGGAGTACATCCTGCTGGATGAACCGACAAATAATCTTGATATTTACCATGCCACCAATATGATGAAAATTGTCCGTCGCCTCTGCGATGAGCTTGGGAAGACGGTGATTTTAGTGCTGCACGAAATCAATTATGCGGCATTTTACTCAGACTACATCTGTGCGTTCAAGGACGGGAAAATTGAAAAATTCGGTACCGTGAAGGAGGTGATGACAAAGGAGACCCTGGCGCGCATTTATAATGTAGATTTTGAGATTATGGAGATTGAGGGGAAACCGCTGTCGATTTATTATTGAAAAAGCAGGAAAGGTTTCCTGGTTACACATCATTCTATTGTTTCAGTACTTTCAAAAAAAGGAGATTATGTAAATGAAAAGACTTATTTTCGCTGCGCTTGTCGCGGCAATGACTATCAGTACAGCCTGCTGTGCGGAAGAAGCAGAAACGATCACCATCAGCGCATTGAACGCGGATGGCGAAGCGGCAGAGGTGGAGGTTCCTTATGATCCGGAACGTATCGCGATCCTGGATCTGGCTTCCCTGGACATCCTGGATAACCTTGGCCTGGGCGACCGGGTGGTTGGCACCGCCAGCACTTCGATTGATTACCTCTCTTCCTACTCGGAGGATGAAAATATTCTGAATCTTGGAAATATTAAAGAGGCGGATCTGGAAGCAGTCATGGAATGCGAGCCGGATATTATTTTTATCGGCGGCCGTCTGAGCTCGATTTATGACGACCTGAGCGAGATCGCGCCTGTCGTGTATCTGGCGACGGACAGTGAAATCGGCCTGGTAGAAAGCGTTCGTAAGAATGCGACAACCATCGCTTCCATCTTTGGACTCGAGGATCAGATTGATGAAAAAATGGCAGCCTTTGACGACCGGATCGCAGCGCTCCAGGAAGTAGCAGCGGGCAAGACAGCTCTTGTCGGTATGTGCACCAGCGGCAGCTTCAATCTGCTTGGAAACGATGGCCGCTGCTCCATCATTGGCGTGGAGATCGGTTTTGAAAATCTGACTGCGGCGGACTCGACCTCCACACATGGCAATGAGTCCTCGTTTGAGACCGTTCTGGAGCAGAATCCGGATTATATTTTTGTGATGGACCGCGATGCGGCGATTCAGACAGAGGGTGCGCAGCTGGCGCAGGAGATCATGGAAAATGAGCTGGTGATGCAGACGGACGCATACCAGAATGGCAACATCGTGTATCTGGAGCATCCGGCTGTGTGGTACACCGCAGAAGGCGGGATTACCGCACTGGATACGATGCTTGCGGATCTGGAGAGCGCGCTGCTTTCGGAGGAATAATGGTATAATAGCGTTTTGGCGCAGAAAAGAAAGGCGGTTCGCAGCTCTTTCCCTGACAGAGGAGGAGCTGCGGGCTGTTTTTTTGCTTGACAAACAGATAATTAATGAATATGATTAACTCATGTGAATTAAATAATTGATACGGGCTTTCTATAATCATCATATGATTCGAGCGTCAAAAAGGGTATGATACTACGGAGGAAATAAATGAACAGAGAAAATAATAGAAACATGGACGAGGGGCGTATGCCTCACCGCGGAGGAAAAGGAGACTATTTGCTGGAGGAATTGTCGGAGAAGGGAATGCTGCTTTTTGTGGGTTCCGTGAATTGCCTGCGCCATAAGCCATATCGGAGAATCGGGGTGCTGATGCGTGAGGGGCGGGCAGCGCTGCTTTGTCCGTCGATGAGCGATTTTTCCAGCGGGCGCTATTTGAATCAGATCGTGGAAGCGCTCGCGGAGCTTTCCAGGGAACATGGAGAGAAGCGGTTTGTCATTGCCTGCGGCTGCCAGTGGGTCATTCTCTCAACAGACAGTGAGCTGCTGAAGGAGCGGGTAAAACGGGAATATGACATTGACCTTACCGTATTTGAGGACGCACATCTGGAGTTTGGAGATCATGAGTAGCAGCGTGTTTTGGGAAAACGAGACGTGGATTCGCGGCCGGTTTGGTTTAACAGGCGGATTCGATGAAACAAAAGAAAAGGAGACATTGATTATATGAAGCGATTGTGGAAAGTGCTGCCGCCCTGCCTTTCGGATCTGATGGGATTTGAGGCAGTCGTGAATGAGACAGAAGGACTGGGACTGATCGATGATTCGAGCACCTATAAGCCGCTTATGTTTGGGCGCGGCGGGCATGGACGGCCGGGAATGGAGGACAGGCCGGAGCGAGGTGGTCATCCGTTGGTGAATGACAGTTCTGAAGTGGGCAGTCATCCGTGGGCAGCTGGCAATTTGGACAGAGGCAAATATGTAGAAATGACTGGGCATCCGGATAGAGACAAACGTGCAGAAATGACAGGTCGTCCGGACAGAGAAGGCCGGCCGGAAGTGGAAGACCACCATGGACATGGAGGCGGCCGGGGCGGCTTTGGAAGGCTGATGCCTGGAATGCGCGTCCTCAATTCAGACATCCGCAATGAGGATATTATTACGGGTACGGAAAAGAAAGTGATGCTTGCGTTTGATAAGGGTGTGAAGCAGCTTTCCCCGAATTTTGTTCTGCTTGCTTATGGACCGTCGGCGTCTATGATTGGCTCTGATCTGGAATATGCGGCGGAAAAGATTACGAAAGGTTCGGCCTTTGTGCAGCAAACCTCCATGGACGAACCGGCCAGCCTCCAAACGGATAGAGTGGGCGCTTCTGTGCAGAGCGGCCTTCCCGCGGCGGCGGTGAAGATTGACGGTGAAAAGGATTATCTGTATGGGATCAGCTGCACGCTGGAAGCAATGGGACGCCTTTTTCTGAAATCGCGTCCGACGATTCCAGGCTCTTTGAATATTCTCGGCGCCAATACGATTGACTGGGCAAAGGAATCTTTTGCGGATCTGGAAACGCTTCTTGCTCAGGAAGGATTTCAAATTCTTTCTCGCTGGGGCTGGAAAGAGACGACAGAAAATCTGAAGCTGGCATCCGCCGCAGCGCTGAACCTGGTAGTAAACGAATCCGGTCTGCGCCTGGCCAAGTATATGGAGAGCGAATATGGAATTCCCTATCTGGCAGGAGCACCGTTCGGTGCGGACTTTGCGGAGACACTGAAGATCAGACTAAAAGAAGCTGTTCCCATGACTGATACGGAACGTCCGGGAGAGAAACAGAGGAAAGAGTGCCGTTTGTCTGAGTCTGCCGCGATCCAGAATGGAGATCTGAGAAAAGAAAATGATGTGGATACAGAACCGGAAGTCCTGATTGTCGGGGAACAGTTTATGGCCAATGCCATCCGCCGGGAATTGTGCCGCCGCGGAGAAGAAAAGATCCGGGTGCTCAGTTTTTACGATATGGACAAGGCATATATGGAGCCTGGCGATCGGAAACTGACCGGAGAGGATGACTTTGCCAGGCAGGCTGACACGGCATCCGTCCGCATGATACTTGCGGATGGGGATTTGCAGCCGCTGGTGAAGAAAGAGGTACGCTGGGTGCGGCTTCCCAATACAGGCGGTATGTTTCCGGTAGAATCAATGGATGCGTTTCCCATGACGGGCGGTGCACTGGACGCATGGCTGGATCGAGAGGGACTGTAGGTTTAAAGCATCATCATTCAAGGCTCAGGAAGGAGCGAAAGCTTCTTGTACAGCTATTTCAGATACCTTGAGGACTGCAAGCCTCGTGTATCATTCAAAGTGTAAGCAGAGGAGGGTAAATGAATCTATGAGACAGATTGCTATTTATGGAAAGGGCGGCATCGGCAAATCTACCACATCACAGAATCTGGCGGCCGCTCTGGCGGAAAATAAGAAAAAACTGATGATTGTGGGCTGCGATCCTAAAGCGGATTCCACGAGACTGATTCTGGGCGGTCATGCGCGCCGGACTGTGCTGGATACGATGCGGGAAAAGGACGAGGATGAAGTGGAGCAGGGAGATTTCCTCTACACAGGTTTTCAGGGGATTAAAGCTGTGGAATCCGGCGGCCCGGAGCCGGGAGTCGGCTGCGCAGGACGCGGGATCGTCACAGCCATCAACCTGCTGGAAAGCCTGGGCGCCTATACATCGGATCTGGATTATGTCCTGTATGATGTTCTGGGTGATGTTGTATGCGGCGGTTTTGCCATGCCGATCCGGGAAGGAAAGGCGAAAGAAATCTATATTGTCTGTTCGGGTGAGATGATGAGTCTGTATGCGGCGAACAATATCTGCAAAGGGATACGCCGCTACGCGGAAACCGGCAAGACAAAGCTTGGCGGACTCATCTGTAATTCCCGTATGGTGGATCAGGAGAGAGAGCTTGTGACCGCATTTGCGGAAAAAATTAATACGCAGATGATTTATTTTATCCCCCGCGATAATCTGGTGCAGCACGCAGAGCTTCAGCGTAAAACGGTTATTGAATATGCGCCGGAGTCCGCGCAGGCGGACGAATACCGTTCTCTTGCGCGGGTGATTGAGGAAAATACCGGATTTTCCGTGCCGACACCGATTTCGAACGACGAACTGGAGGAGCTTCTGATGAAATACATTCCGGTTAAATGACCGAAATTGATCGAAAAATGAAGGGGGAGTGGCCAAAGAACAATTGCAAAGAGACCAAAAGCGGCCGGGAAATGACCGGAAAACGTCAAAACGAAAGGCAGAAGGAAAGACAGATGGACAGGGAACAGCTGATTGAAGAAGTTACAAACGCAATCTGGAAAATGCGCGTGAGCCAGAAAAGAAAGCGCTCCGGAGAATCCGATTCCGGGCGGGGGATGGTACTTAATTTTCTGTACGAGCACCAGGGGCAGGCTTCCCCTGGGGATCTGCGCGATTACATGCACGTCACTACCCCGCGTGTAACGGCGGTTCTCAATGAACTGGAAGAAGACCGGCTCATTGTCAGAGAAACGGCAGCGTGCGACCGCAGGCGTGTGAGTGTGAAGCTGACCGACTTGGGGCGGGAGCGTGTGGGGCAGCGGCGAAAGAAAAAATGGGAGGATACCGCCCGGCTCATAGATCTTCTGGGAACAGAAGACGCAGAGGCTCTGCTGCGGATCTGCCGAGTGGTAGAAAAACTCGAGGATAATTGAAAATTGCCGGTTGACAAACAGAAATGTGAGCGTATAATAGTTGGTAAGCAAACGGTTTGCATACAAACCAATAATATGTGGAATCGTATAAGAAATGAAATAAAAAGAACAGAAAACCAAACAAAACAATCCAAGCAGAAAACGAAACAGAATATCAAATGGAATCCCGACCGGAAAACCGTGCGGAATTCGGGAGAGGAAAGGAGAGCGGGAAATGGATAGTCTGCATGTTCGGATTGCCCTGACAAAAGGGCAGTTCAGCAAATTCATTTTACGCAAGGCCAGAGACATCGGACTGCTGCGGGGACAGCCGCACATTCTGGAGTATCTGGCGACGAATGACGGCTGTTCACAGACCGAGGTCTGCGAAGCCTGGGATCTGGACAAGTCCACGGTTTCCGGCCTGATCGAACGGATGGAACGGGACGGTCTGATCCGTGTTGAGCGGGAGATGGACGACCGGCGCAAGAAGAAGCTGTTTCTCACATCGAAGGGTACCGATCTGGGTGAAAAGATGGATGTGTATATGAAGCAGCTGGACGAGACCGCATTTGCTGGGATATCAGAAGAGGAACAGGAGCAGTTTATGCGTGTACTTTCGCGCATTTATCAAAATTTAAAAGGAGTAGAAGAAAATGGGAAAGAGTAAAACAAAACAGGCAGGACAAAACACATCCGCAGGAGCGGGCAAGGGTGCCGCTGCCGGACAGAGCGTGAGTGGAAATAATGCGCAGGGTACCGGCGGAGCAGGCGGAAGGCAGAATGGTTCGCACGGTGCAGGCGGCTCACAGAATAAAATGGCAGTCATGCCGATGAATACGCTGTTGCTGTCGATGTCCGTGCCGCTGATGCTGTCTTTGCTGGTGCAGTCCCTTTATAACATTGTAGACAGTATGTTTGTATCGAGATATTCGGAGCAGGCGCTGACCGCTACCTCTCTGGTCTATGCGGTGCAGTTTTTGATGATTGCGGTCGGCGTCGGTACCAATGTCGGACTGAACTCTCTGCTGTCCCGGTATGTCGGCGCGAAGAAAGAGGAGGACGCCTGCCGCGCAGCTACCACCGGCTTGATTCTGAATATCGCTTCGGCATTGATTTTCTCCCTTGTCGGGATTTTCTTCTCAAAGCCGATTGCCGGACTGATGACCAGTGATCCGGAATTGAAGGAGCTTTGCATTCAGTACATGCAGGTTTGTGTGATTTTCTGTTATGGTACGTTTATTCAGACCTACGGACAGAGGCTTCTGCAGGCAGTCGGAGATACGATCCTGAGCATGGTCTCCCTGATCTCCGGCGCGATCATCAATATTATCCTCGATCCGATCATGATCTTTGGCCTGCTGGGATGCCCGGAAATGGGCATCCGCGGCGCTGCGATCGCAACGGTCATCGGACAGTGTACAGGCGCTGTGGTAGCCCTGGTGCTGAACAAGACGAAAAACCCGGTGATCCATGTGCACTTTAAAGGATATCATTTTAATATGGACGATGTGAAGGCGATCTACCGCGTCGGCATGCCGACCATTGTCATGCAGGCAATCGGCAGTGTGATGACCTTCGCGGTAAACGCGGTCCTGATGTCTGTTTCCACAACAGCAGTGGCGTTCTTCGGCGTCTACTACAAGCTGCAGAACTTCCTGATGATGCCGATGAACGGACTTGGTCAGGCGACGATCCCGATTGTCGGATTCAACCTCGGCTCCGGCAATAAGGACAGGATCAAACAGGCGTGGAAATGTGTTGTTCCGGCCGGTATCGTGATGGCTCTGATCGGCACGGTGATCTTCCTGGCATTCCCGAAGCAGCTGCTCGGTCTTTTCGCGGCAAGTGAGGAAATGCTCGCGATCGGCGTACCGGCACTGCGGATTATATCTGTGACCTTCGTCTTCGCTACCATGACGATCATCTTCGGCTACTTCGCGTCCGGCCTTGGCAACGGCGTGATCAACATGATCGGCGGCGCGATCCGTCAGCTGGTGGTGCTTGTGCCGCTCGTGTGGGTGTTCACAAACTTCCTCGGGATCTCCTATACCTGGTACGCGATGTGGATTTCAGAGGTGCTGGCATTTATCTACAGCTTTATCAGTATTAGAAAAGAAACGAAGAAAAAAGCAGGGTTCTGATGTAAAAAATGAATGATTGTAATGAAAATAGCTTGCTTTTTTCATTACAGCTGTCTATAATATATAAAAATATACTTGAGAAGAGGTAGTTGTTTATGGCACAGACGGCGAATGTTAACTTCCGGTTGGATGAAGATGTGAAGAAAAGCATGGAACAAGTATGCTCCGAGCTTGGGCTTTCAATGACAGCAGCATTTACTATTTTTGCGAAAAAAGTAGGAAGAGAAAAGCGTATACCCTTTGAAGTTTCGGTGGACCCTTTTTATAGTGATGAAAATATGGCGCGGCTGCGTAAAGCAATTTCTGATGTGGAATCCGGAAAAAGTACGTTAAAAGAACATGATTTAATTGAGGAAGAAGAATGAGAAAAATATGGGGAGATGAAGCCTGGGAGGACTATCTATATTGGCAGGAGCAAGACAAAAAGACACTTAGGAAAATAAACAGGCTTCTTAAAGATATAGACAGAAATGGTTATCAGTGTACAGGGAAACCGGAACCATTGTCAGGGGATTTATCTGGATTCTGGAGTGTGCGAATAGATGAAAAAAATCGTATAGTATTCAGAATTAAGGATGACCAGCTGGAAATATGGCAGTGTGGTTCTCATTATCGAGACAAATAATCATTTGTAAAAATAATTTGCTTGCAGTTTGATTCTGCGGTAAGAACTGTCTGAGGGCAGTTTTTACCGCAGTTTTTATGTGCAGGGCCGGGCAAGGAATATCCCATGCGAAGCGTGGGATGCCACCCGGCGAGGGCATATCCCATGCGAAGCGTGGGATGCCCACATCCACAATCAGAGATTATGGACATACCACGCCCTACAATCGGAGTTTGGGGCAAAACCCGGCGAGGGAGTTTTGCGACCGAAGCCGCACCCGGCGATATTCCGTCAATTATTCCAATCAGGAATGACCCTTATGGAATTCGAATTGTTCTTTTACTGTGCATTTATTATAATTTTCACTGAAAAAACTCCACAATTACTAAAAAAATCACAGGAATGAATGAACGGAGAGGTGAGAATATGGACAAATGCCATGACGTCCGGAATGTTGGAGTCAGTGACAGTGAACTCCGCGTATTCCGGAATATGTCGTATGCGGGAAACGGACTGACATTTAGCTCGTATCTGGTGCAGGCGCAGGAGGAGTGCCTGCTGATTGGAACGGTACCGGACGCTTATGTGAATCAGTGGATGGAACAGATCCGGCAGAATGTTTCGTTTGAGCGGATCAGCCATCTGGTTGTGTTTACGGAAGAAAACAGCAGAGAGGCGGTACTGCGTATTCTGCAGGAGAATGCCGGGATTGAACTGATTGCCGCGTATCCTGTGCTTGAGCAGTTGAAGAAAATCCTGCCGGAGGGGACGAAGAGCCTGGAGATCCGGAACAATCGTACGTTGACGCTGCTGGGCTCTCAGTTTCAATTTCGGCTGCTTGGAGCGGGGACGCTTTGCCCGGCGCTGTATGTGCTGGATCAGGTGGATCGCAGTATTTATACATCGGATCTGTTTGGCTCCCTGTACTGCGGGTTGGAGCTTCCGGAGGCGGATTCGATAAGAAGCACGCAATGGGATCTTGGAATGAAAGACTTTTATGAAGACCTTGCGGCTTCCGGAAAGGCCGCGGATGCAGAATGTGCAGTCGCGTTTGTGCGGGAGCATGAGGTGGCGGCCATCTATCCCTCCATAGGACCGGCGGTGAACGGGGAAAAGCTGGAAGAAATGCTGGCATATTATCTGCAGCAGAGCAGGATGCCCAAAACAGAAGGTACTGCGTCTGCAGCAGATTCACAAAAGGATGGGACAGCCTCTGTGCGTGAGGTTGCGGGAATTTCAGAGGGACAAACAGCGTCTCCGGATGGAAAAGTAGTCTCAATGACAGCCGCCCACCCGAGTGTGGCGATCCTTTATGAAGGAACGAACGAACTGACAGATTACGCGGCCTGTGTGGAAAATGGCCTGAAGGAGGCTGAGGTTTTCAACGTCATACGCTGTAACCTCTCCACCACAGATCGGAATGAGGCTATTCGTGTAGCGCAGACAGCGGATGTCCTGCTTCTTGGAACGACGATCTCGAAGGGGACTCCTGCAAAGGCGATCTGGGATGTGGTGACGTCTTTGAAAGCGGAAAGCTGCAAAGGCAAGCTGGCGTCGATCTTCTATAAGGTTTCCACGCAGGATGACCAGGCGGATTTTTTAAGAGAGCATCTGGCTTTTCTCGGATTTGATTTAGGCATCCAGAGCAGCTTTTTTGTAGGGGAGCTGACGGAAAATGATCTGAAAAATGCCGGAAATTATGGCTTCGGAGTCGGATGCAGCGCCCGGAAAGTGCCGAATCCCAGGAAGCCGAAGCTTGTAAAATGTCTGGTTTGCGGAGAAATATTTGATGCTTCGCTTGGCACCTGTCCAGTCTGCGGCGTGGGTCTCGACCAGTGCGTGCCGGTCGAGGAGGAAGAAATATCTTATCAGAAGGATACTGACCTGCGCTATGTCATTCTCGGAGGCGGCGTCGCCGGTGCATCAGCGGCGGAAGCCATCCGCAAAAGAGATCAGACGGGAGAGATTCTGATTCTGTCAGCAGAGGATTATCTGCCGATCCATCGCCCGATGCTTACTAAAAATCTTGGCATTGCCGATGCGCCGGATGAGGAGCTGTACCTTCACCCGGCCGGATGGTATGAGGAACGAAGGATTTCCCTGCGGCTGGGGGAGACGGCGGACGCCTTTGACCCAGAGCGGAAGATCGTCCATGCTGCGAAAAGCGGCGACGAGATTCCTTATGACCGCCTGATTTTTGCGACCGGCGCGGAGTGTTTCATTCCGCCGTTTGAAGGATGGCAGAAAGAAGGAGTGGTGACGATCCGTCATCTTTGGGACAGCCGGAAAATTCAGGATTGGATGAAAACCGCCAAAAACGCGGTCGTGATCGGAGGCGGTGTCTTAGGGCTGGAGGCTGCGAGCGAGCTGCTGAAAAACGGGATTCATGTGACAGTGCTGGAAGCCGCGCCTCAGATTATCGGACGGCAGGCAGACGCAGATTCCGCCGCAGTGCTGCGCAGGAAGATGGCAGCGCTGGGCGTGGAATGCCTGGAAGGCGTGCAGATCGAAGGCATTACCGGCAAGGAGCGGGCGACAGGAGTGAAGCTGAAAACCGGAGAAACCTTCCCGGCGGATTTCGTGATTGTTTCCTGCGGAAACCGGGCGAATGTGAAGGCTGCACAGGATGCCGGAATGCAGGTGGAGCGCGCGATTGTTGTGAACGCCTTTATGGAGACGAGCCTTCCTTCTGTTTATGCCTGCGGAGACTGTGCGCAGTACGACGGCGTGAATTTCCAGCTCTGGGCGGAAGCGTCCGAGCAGGGACGAATTGCGGGTGCGAACGCGGCGGGAGAGCGGCTGGCGTACGAGTCACAGCTGCTGGGACTGAATCTGGATGGGTTTGGGACAACCCTGTTTGCAATCGGAGATCCGGGCAAGCAAAGCGGCGTACCTTACCGACTGGTAAAAACCGTCGACGATGTGGACAACAGCCAGGAACAGTACTGGTTCATGGGAAATGCCCTGCAGGGTGCGGTGCTGATCGGGCGTCCGGACAAGACCGCGGATGTTACGAAGGCTGTGATGGAGCACGCACGGCATGAGGAACTTTTTTAAGATAAGGAAGTGAACAGCATGAAAGAAAATAACAAAATTCCCCGTACCCCTCGTACGATGGAGCTGCCGAGGCCGGAAAAGGTAACCTGTCCTTATGGAGAATCCTATCAGGCGGATGTGGTGGTGATTGGCTGCGGATTTGCGGGACTGAACGCTGCTGTCTCCGCAAAAGAGTCTGGACAGAATGTCCTCGTGATTGACAAGGGAAAACCCGGCTATTCCGGACTTTCTCCCTGGCCGTCGAGCTTTCGCTGGTTCGACCCGGAGCGCGGAGATGATGAGGAAGCCTTTAAGGAGGCCATGAAACGCGGCGGCGACTATCTGTGCAACCTGCGCTGGTATGAGTGCTGGCTGAGGGAATCGAAGGGCATCTATGAGCGTCTGACCGACTGGGGGATTCTCGCCCAGTATCCGAAGGCTGCGGAGGCCGGTGATTTTTACGAGCGGGAAGATTTTGTCGGATACCGGGAGATGTTTGACAAATTTGACCGGCACAAAAAATGGATCGAGGTATTGAATCGCTATGAGATTCCGTATCTGGAGCATACGATGGTGACGGATCTGATCGCCGGGGCTGCAGAATCCGGAGCAGCAGAGTCAAGAAAAATCTGCGGCGTGATGGCCTTCCATGTCCCGAGCGGGCAGGTGATCACTGTGAGCGCGAAAGCCGTGGTCATGGCGACCGGAGGCGGCAGCTATAAGCCGACAGGATACCCGGTCGGCGGAGATACCTTTGACGGAGAATATATGGCCTGGGAGATGGGGCTTCCGATTACAGGAAAGGAATTTGAGGATTTCCACACGACATCCAGCCAGGCGCCGGGAAATGTATTTCTGGACAACCACTGGCAGTACCTGGAAAACATCTGGCTGTGCGGCGGCGATGTAGATCTGGAGAGCGCTGCCGGATACGCTTCAGCGAAAGGGTATGCGATGGTCATGAAGCGGGTACAGAACTCCGTAAATGGTGTGCCGCTTGCAAATGGAAGCGAGATTCAGAATGTGGCGACAGCCAATTATACCCGCCGCGGCGGCTCAAAGGTCTATGAGACAGATCCGGAGGAAGTGCGTTCCGGAAAAATGAGTACGCCGGTAGCGGCGAGTACGCTGGCAGGAGCGGCGACCGGTATGTGCTGCCATCTTACGTCAGGCGTGTTCTGCGGTCTCGGAGAGACGGACGGAAAAACGGAGATTGCCGGACTTTATGTAGCCGGAGACGGAATTCATGCGACCTCCCCGTCCGGTTCCGCCTATCCTTGCGGTGTGGGATTTACGTCCTGCTTTACATCGATCGATGGCGATCATGCAGGCCGGGCGGCAGCTTCCTATGCGGCCGGCGAAAGCTTTGCACCGCTGCCGGAAGAAGATATTCAGCTGAAAAAAGAGGAAATCCTTGCTCCGTTGGGACGTGAAAATGGCTTTGACCCGAACTGGGCGCGCGATGTACTGCATTCCATCATGGCGCCTTATTGGATCACTGTGGTCAAAAGCGAGGAGACCCTGAAGGCGGCACTGGTGCAGGTAGAATATATGCGTGATCATGTTGTTCCGAAGCTGCAGGCCGCTACCAGCCACGATTTAAGACTGTGTATCGAGATGAAACACAAAGTACTCTCCGCGGAATTAAAGCTCCGCGCCGGTCTGGAACGGAAGGAGAGCCGCGGATCGACCTACCGCGAGGATTATCCGTTCCGGGATGATGAGAACTTTTTATGCTATATTACCCAGAGAAAGGCAGAAAACGGAGAAAGTACGTTTGATAAGGTGCCGGTTCCGGACGCCTGGGCTGGCGACAGAGAGGAAGCCTATCAGTCCCGCTATGTATTTTATTACCCCGGGGAGCCGGAAAAAATGGGCTTCCAGCTGCCCGAAAGAGGCCGGAAAGGAAAGGGGGAGCGAAAATGAGCGTGGTAAGAATTGATCTGAACCGATGCATCGGATGTAAAAACTGTGTGGA
>JAJQFO010000164.1 GCA_021201095.1 Lachnospiraceae bacterium | reverse complement strand
ATTAGTAGTGATTGAAAGAGGCGGCTGTCCGAGAATACCCTGATGTGGCCGACTCGGAGGAGCTGACAGACGCAGTTGAAACAGAAGAACTGACAGACGCGGTCGAAACGGAGGAGCTGACGGATACGGCTGCTGAAACAGAAGAAATGGCAGATGCTTCTGAAACAGAGGGAGAAACAGAAGAAACTGAGACAGAATAAGCAGTGACGTGGGCAAGAGCAGCTTGTGCAATCTCCCCCTGTCCGGTTTTATATAGCCAGACAGGGGGAAAGCCTTATCCAGAGTATTTTTAAAAATAATTGTCAAATCTTTACTTTTCTGTTAAGATGCATACAGGTGTATGATCAGGCAGGCGATGCGGCAGGTCGGTATATTCCCGGATCGTTTGAGAAAAAATGGAGATTTTCATATGGGTAAGAAGAAAAAAGAGAAAAAGTCCTCAAAATCTGTAAAAGCAAAATCTTCAAAGAAGAAATCTTTGCAGGAGGAATTTTCAGAAGAAAAATCCTTACAGGAGAAATCTTCAGAAGAGGATCCTTCAAAGAAGAAACCTTTCATAGAGAAATCTTCAAAAGAGAATTTATCAAAGGCGAACACTTCCAAGAAAAGCCCCCGGGAGATGGTTTCCACAGATGAAACGCTCTCTCATAACGCTGCTTCAGGAGATTGGAATTGGAACTTGCCCGCTGTTTTCCAGGCACTTTCTGATGAGAACCGCCTGAAAATACTGAATTTGCTTTCGGAGAGGGAGATGTGTGCCGCCGAATTGCTTCAATCCGTTGCAGTGGCTCAGTCCACAATGTCTCACCATATGAAGGTACTAAATGAAAGCGGGCTGATCAGCTGCCGGCGGGACGGAAAACGGATTTGCTATACGATACGACAGGATACGATGGAGCAGCTGGAAAACATGATCAGACACTGGAAAACCTCCAGACGGGAAGGAAGCAAAACAGATGAACCGATATGAACGGGAAATAAAAAATGACTGGGAGGATTCCTGGGAGCGGGACGAAAAGAAACAGGGAAATGGTGTTACACCAGTTCAGATTGTATTGCTCATTCTCATTGTGCTCTTACTTGCCGTGCTGATTGGGATGGGAGTTATTTTCTTTACAGGTTAAGAATTGCAGCTGTTCAGGACAGCTGACTGAAGATCTGCACTGCTGTTTCGGCCGATGCTGCTTAAACAGCGAAACAGCGTTCAAACAGCCTAAACAGCTGCGAAAAATTGAAAAAAGAGCGGTTGCAAATTTTTTTCATCTGTGTATAATGGAATTTGATGAAATCGGCATCAGCAGAAGGAAGCTGAATACAGGCTTCTTTGGATGGTTCCAGGAATCATCTTTCACAATAAAAATTATTACAACAACCAAAACAACCGACGAGGATGGCGGGCGAAGCACACGGCTGTGCGAATGCCAGGCCGTCCGTTTTCTTTTTAAAGATCATTTTTCAAAGGAGGAGACTTATGGCGATCAGTGAGAAAGAAAAAAAGATTCGTGATATCAGGCTGGAGGAGCTGGCAAAATACTGCCTGATTTCCAGCGAGTTTGACCTGAATCTTTATACGGAATATGATGTGAAGCGCGGTCTGCGTGAGTCGGACGGCAAGGGTGTCCTGACCGGACTGACGGAGATCTCGGACGTGGTTGCGTTCCGGACTGAGAAGGGGAAGAAAATACCGGCGGATGGTCAGCTCTATTTCCAGGGCTACAATGTCATGGATCTGAAAAATGGTTTTGCAGGGCGAAGATTTAATTATGAAGAGGTGGTTTACCTGCTGCTGTTCGGCGCGCTTCCGAACCGCCAGCAGCTGGATTCCTTTCTGGAGCTTCTGGCACAGTACCGGGAGCTGCCGAATAAATTTGTGCGCGACGTTATCATGAAAGCTCCGAGCGAGAACCTGATGAACGCATTGCAGAGAAGCGTGCTGACCCTCTATTCGTACGACGAAAACCCGGATGACATTTCGATTCCGAACGTGCTCCGACAAAGCCTTTCTCTGATTGCCACACTGCCCCTGATTTCTGTGTACGCCTATCATGCCCACAAGCACTACCACGATGACGAGAGTCTTCTCATCCGCTATCCGGATCCGAAGCTTTCCACGGCGGAAAATATTCTGCGCACCCTGCGGGAGGATGGTCAGTATACGGAGCTGGAGGCTCGGGTGCTGGATATCGCGCTGGTGATCCATGCGGAGCATGGCGGCGGCAACAACTCCACCTTTACCACCCACGTGGTCTCTTCCACGGAGACAGACACTTACTCGGCGATCTCTGCCTCTCTGGGTTCATTAAAAGGCCCGAAGCACGGCGGCGCGAACCTGAAGGTCGAGCAGATGTTTGCCGACATCCGTGAGCATGTCAGCGACTGGGGAAATGAGGCGCAGCTCGCCGATTACCTGCGGAAAATCATCCGCAAGGAGGCTTTTGACGGCCGGGGACTGATCTACGGGATGGGACACGCAGTCTATACACTTTCCGATCCGAGAGCGGTGATCCTGAAGGAGTACGCGAGGTCTCTTTCTGAGGAAAAGGGCCTGGTCAGGGAGTTTGAGCTTTACGAAAATGTTGAGCGGATTGCGAAAGAAGTGCTGGCGAGCGAGAAGCATCTGCACAAGCCGATCTGCTGCAATGTGGACTTCTACAGCGGCTTTGTATATTCCATGCTGGGCATTCCCAGGGAGATGTTTACGCCGATCTTCGCGATTGCAAGAATCGCCGGCTGGAGCGCCCATCGTATGGAGGAACTGGTAAACGGCGGCAAGATCATCCGTCCAGCTTACAAATATGTCGGCCACCACGTGCCGTATCTGCCGCTGGAGAAACGGTGAAAATCAGAAGCGTATGGGAAAGTCCGGATATCTGGGTTGCTTATAGTATAAAAATATTGATTCGAAGACAGAGTTTTTGGCATATGTCAGTTTTATAAATTGACATATGCCATTTTTAATAGTAAGATACAAAGGATAGAAAAGGTTTGCCGGTTACTCGCTGAGAAACAGGGATACAAGGAGAGAAAACTATGAAGATTGTTGTACTTGGCGGCGTAGCTGCCGGAACGAAGACCGCAGCAAAGCTGAAACGTGAGGACAGCTCTGCTTCGGTGACTGTCTATACGAAGAGCGGGGATATTTCCTACGCCGGATGCGGTCTGCCTTATTATGTGGGCGGGGCTATTGAAAGCCGCGGGGAGCTGATTGTCAATACGCCGGAGAAATATACAGGGCTGACCGGGGTGCAGGTAAAAACGGGCATGGAAGCGGTCGCAGTCGCTCCGCAGGATAAGACCGTGCGCTTTGCAAATGGGGAAACGGTCTTTTATGATAAGCTGGTCATCGCAACCGGAGCGGTGCCGTTCATACCGAATGTGCCGGGGCCTTCCCTGAGTGGCGTCTTTACCATGCGCACGCCGGACGACGCTGCCGGGCTGCGTTCCTACGTGGAGCAGAATTCCTGCAGAAGTGCGGTTGTGGTCGGCGCTGGTTTTATCGGGCTGGAAATCGCGGAAAATCTGATGGCAAAAGGGCTTTCCGTTAAATGTGTATTCGGGGCGATCGATTATCAGGACGGCTACCGCATCTATATCGGCGGACGCTGGGGTAAAAAGGTTGCGCATGGCGAGCCGCTGCCCCGGATCTTCACTTCCGAGGAAGAGGTTATGGATGTGGTCGAAAAAGCGATCCTGCTGTTCCGCGATGAGGGACAGACGGGAGAGCGCTTTGCAGATACCGTGACCCGGCTGGGATTTGACGTTGTCAGCCAAAAGCTGCTGGAAGGCCGGATTGATAAGGAAAGCATATTGAAAAAGACAGTAAAAGGCGGAGCTACGTGCTGATGCTGGCAGGAGTATAGACCAGCAGGTGCCATGCGCTGATGATGCGCAAAATTGACCTGTTTATCGGTGCCGGAGGAGAACTGTACATCAAAAGAACGCGCAGCAGAGCTGCCGGAATGGGATGCGTGCGCCGCGTGTCACAACAGGAAGGGCGGGGAACAGAGGATTCCCTGCTCTTTTGCGGTTCCGTTGTTACAGTCGGTCAGACTGCCAGAGCATATGGTATCCTTTATGACATAGCTGGCATCGGGGACTTTGACTTATCGTTATGCCAGCTATGGTAATGTGAATTGTTTGTTAAGCAGGCGAAAAGGCTTGACAAATCAGACGGGGAAATTATAATGATAAAGTCGGAAAAAATTAAGGAATTCCTTCGATTTTATTCTTTTTTAATTCTCTGCTGCTTGCCATTACACGCATTTTGTATTAGTATAAACAAAGAGTTTACAGACAAGGGATAAAGTATATGTGGAAACTGTTTATCGTCTGCGCCGCCGCAGGGATCGCGGCTGGTGTTGGGACTGGGTTTGCCGGGATGTCGGCGACTACGGCGATTGTGCCGATGCTGGTGACATTTCTCGGGGTGCCATGGTATGAAGCCGTGGGGATTGGACTGGCGTCGGATGTGCTGGCGTCGGTATTTTCCGCATTCGTGTATAAGAAAAATGGAAATCTGGATCTCAAGCATGGGGCGATCATGGTGGCGGCAGTGCTGCTCATGACAGTTTTGGGAAGCTATTTCTCCCAGTATATGCCGGATTTGGAGATGGGGCGTCTCTCCGTTATCTTCACGACGCTGATGGGCCTGCGCTTTATTGTTCTGCCCGCGACGAAGCAGGCAAAGCTGGGGGTGGCGATTCCGCCGAACCGGCGCATGCTGCTCTCTGTGATCTGCGGGGTTTTTATCGGCTTCTACTGCGGATTTATGGGACTTGGCGGGGGCATGATGATGCTGTTTATCCTGACGACCATCCTGCAGTATGATTTAAAGACCGCGGTCGGGACGAGCGTGTTTGTGATGACCTTTATCGCCTTTACAGGCGCATGTTCTCATTTTTATTTCGGAGATGTGACGAATTATATCCCGGCGCTGCTGCTTTGCATTGTGTTTACACTGATTTCAGCTTTGATTGCTGCGGCGTTTTCCAATCATATGAAGGACAAGACGACGAACCGCGTGACAGGTGTGGTGCTGTTCTGCCTGGGACTTATGATGCTGTGGGAGTCCTTCCTGTGACAGGAAAGCTGTGCATAAGAAAATTGCCTGGCGATTGGCACGGTATCGTTCTCGATTTGCTGCGCAAATCGGAACATTCTTCGCAATTGGCGCCAGGCGCTGGTTGATATACAAATATTGCTTCGGAATATTTTGACCGTACACGGGCAAATGACGGAGGATGTAATATGGATGACAGAGATGGCAGGGAGAGTGAACCCAGAACTGGCCGGACGCAGGATGCAAAAGACGCTGCCTGTAAGGAGTCTCCGGCAGATGCTTTCGATGCCGGAAGAGCTGACCGAAAACGTGGTTCGGGGTCTAAGCGTGGTCGTAATCCGGAGTTTCTCTGCATGGGCTTTCAGAAATGCGGGACGACGTCTTTATTTGAGATTCTTCGGCGGCATAAAGACGTGGTGCTTTGCCGTGATGTGAAGGAACCAATGTACTATCGCGTCAGCGGACTGTGGTTTTTCGGACGCAGATGGTATTATCAGCACCGTTATTATGGACACATCGCCGCGGATGATACCAGACGGTGCGGAGAGGTAAACGCGGGACTGACGTTTACCGGCTGCGCGAAAAAAATCTGCCATGATTTTTCCCCGGATACAAAGCTGATCTTTATGATGCGCAACCCGGTGGACCGGGCGTATTCTTCTTATAAATATTTTCTGGCCAGAGGCTTTCTGGAGAAGGGGCTGGTGGAGGAAGATCAGAAATACGGACATGCCGAGGCATTTGACCGGTATGTGCATTCTGTGCTGGATAATCCTGCCAGCGAGCGGCAGATCATGAAAAAACGTCTGAAATATCTGGTGTTTTCACAGAGCTGTTATGCGACCTGTATTCGGGAATATCTGGGGCATTTTCCACAGGAAAACATCAAACTTGTTTTTTTTGAAGAATTTGTCAAGGATGAAAAAGCCGCCTGCAAAGAGATCTTTGCTTTTATCGGGGTAGGCGAGGATGAAGCCTTAAGCGGCTCTGTCCGGGCAAACGAGGGAAACGAGCGCGTTATTTCCAGCCAAGCCGCCAAAAAACAGCAGATTCTGAAGGGCTTTTATTACGGGTTTTATGAGTTCGTCATGCTGCCGCACTGGCTCCCGGGTGCTTACCAGAAATTCAAAGCATATTATGACAGACAGCGCGACGAAGCGATTGTTCCCGATGAGGATAAAAGCAAGGTTTTGCCAAAAACAAGGACTTTTCTGGAAACTTATTTTGCAAAAGAGGTGCGGGGGATCGAACAGATTTCCGGCAGAGATCTGTCAGAGCTGTGGTATTCTTCTGGAAAATATCTGGGCCAGGGAGAGCCGTCCAAAGATTTAAAATCTCAATATGCATAAGGGCGTAAAAAGAGAAAAGACAACTCACGCAGGCAGACAGATGAGAGAGCTGTAACTGTTCAGTACCTTCACAGTTACAGAGAGCTTTCTTTATTCTATCCACCTGCGTGAGTTTATTTCCGCGAAGCAAGGTGCCGGGGAGCCAGAACCATAAGGCACCGACCGGATTGAAGCGTAGATGCACAATGTGCACAATTTGAAGTACGGATGCGGCATCGGCTCAAAAAACAGGTTATTCAGGCTGGATCTGCCCGCTTTCCAGGTTTGGCTCAATGAAATGATTCCGCGAGTAGTCCCAGAGAGCCTGGGAGCCGCCCGCGGTATTTTTATTTCTGTCAAGGATCTGGCTGAGGCGGACACCTTTTTCACTCCAGGCCTTTCCGCCGGCGGCCGCGTTCAGCATGGCGGGCTGGATGTTGTCCATCGTGCGGGCAAAACGGGCTTCCGGGGTTTCGCAGGCCTCAAACTCATCCCACAGCGCGCGCATTTTTGCGGCCTGATCAGGCGGGAGCATCCCATAGATCCGGTCGGCCGCGGCCAGCTCGCGCGCGTGCTGTGTCTTTTTGCCCTCTTCATCGTAGGCGTAGGTATCGCCTGCATCGATTTCTACAACATCGTGAATCAGGAGCATGCTGATCGTCCGCAGCAGGTCTATTTTCTCATTGGCATATTCGCCGAGGATCAGCGTCATGATGGCCATGTGCCAGGCGTGCTCCGCGTCATTTTCTTTTCGAGTGCCGTCTGCCAGGTAGGTCTGACGGCCGATTTCTTTTTCTTTATCCATTTCCAGGCAGAAGGCAAACTGCTGCCGGAGGCGTTCGTTATCCATAGATTTGTTTTATTCCTTTCTGCAAATGTGCTTGTACAGGGAGTGTATCATGCGTCTCATTCACCGGCTTTTATTCATGAAACCGGATATCGGCCGGAATCAGGGATTCCTCGCAGTAGTCGGCCAGTCATAGCGCAGGAAAACCCTGCTGTTGTATTCTCTTCCGGCGCCGTGCACCAGATCGTAGATGGTTTTTGTTTCGTTTTTTGTCAGCATAAATACCTCACTTTGGCTTGTAAATGCGTAGTACTTATAAGTGAATGAAAGCTTCTTTTCTTTATCCAAACCAGAGTATAGCATAGGCATTCTGATTCCGCCACTGGCAAAATCAACGAGAAATACGTGTGACTCAAACGTTCTGCGTATAAAAAGAGATTGACAGAGCAGAAGAATGCGTGGTATATACAACAAAAAGAACAATGTCAAAAGGAATGAAGGAATGCCTTCCTTCTCTGAAGGATGACAGAAATGAGGATACGGCGATATGAAATATGGAAAATTTCTACCGGAACATGGCACGATTGGCTTAGTCGCGCCATCCTTTGGATGCAGCATTGAACCATACAAGACTGCATTTGAAAATGCACTGCGCCGCTGGAAACGGCAGGGCTACCATCTGGATCTGGGGCCGAACTGCTATGCAAGTGCCGGTATCGGGATCAGCAATACGCCCCGTCTCTGCGGAGAGGAGCTGATGGCGTATTATTTAAAGGAAGACAATGACTGCCTGATCTCCTGCGGGGGCGGAGAGCTGATGTGCGAGATTCTGGATTACATGGACTGGGATCAGATTGCGGCGGCTCCGGCGAAATGGTTTATGGGGTATTCAGATAATACAAATATGACCTATCTGCTGGCCACGATCTGCGATACGGCTTCTATTTACGGTCCCTGCGCGGCCGCCTTTGGGATGAGCCGCCAGCACCAGGCCATCAGGGATGCATTTGCGCTGATCAGTGGGAAAGGGCCTGGGTGGAAGGAGGTTCCCGGGGACGATGCTGCCTCAAACTCTGCTGACTGTGCAGCAGATCATGCGAAAGGTGAGGCTGACTATGCTGCAGATCATGTGAAAGCTGAGACTGACTATGACGCGGACGATGTGAAAAGTGAGGTGGCTCGTGATTCAGAAACAAGCTATCCGACATTTACGGTCAGCGGCTACCCCAAATGGGAGCTCGAAGGGAAAAAGAATGAGGAAAATCCGCTCGCTTCTTACAACCTGACGGAGCGGAAGGTGCTGAAATTTTATGACGGATCGGCAAAAGGACTGCTTCAGCCGGAAGCATTTCAGGTGCTGTCCGGAAAAGAGATCCCCCAGACCACCTTTTCCGGGCGGCTTCTCGGCGGCTGCATGGACTGCCTTGTGAATCTGCTGGGCACACGTTATGATTATACGGAGGTTTTTCAGGAAAGGTATCGGGAGGATGGGATCATCTGGTTTCTGGAGGCCTGCGACCTGAATGCGTTTGCTATCCGCCGCGCCATGTGGCAGATGGAGCATGCGGACTGGTTCCGCTATGTGAAAGGCTTTCTGATCGGCCGGCCGCTTGGCGCTCTGGAGCCAATGATGGGGCTGGATCGATATCAGGCCGTGCTTGATGTGGCGGGGCGCAAGGGTGTCCCGGTTGTGATGGATGTGGATCTGGGGCATCTGCCGCCTGCGATGCCGCTGGTGACCGGCAGCTATGCGACGGTGCGCGTAGAAGGAAATGGGATCTCGGTGAAGATGGAGCTGAGGCCGTGATTCCTGACCTGGTTGTGTGATCGCAAGCTAAAATAATCTTTGCGCGAGCTGTGTTTGAAGCGTAGACAGCGTCGGGCTTCAGTCGGTAAACTCCCTCGCCGGGTTTTGCCCCCAATCTCCGATTGTGGGGCGTGGGCATAAAAAAGAATCCAGAGAGACGGAAAAGCGTTTCCCTGGATTCTTTTTTTATGCGCAGTGCCGGACAAGGATGCCACTGGCACACAGCAACTGCGCGGGCGAGTAGGAGCCGACAAGCCGCCTCCTGCTCGATCAGGGCTGCAAGAGAAGTCTATCAGTACTCCATCAAGCTTCCTGCATCTGGTTCAGCGCCTGGATCATTTCATTCAGCTGCTCTCTGCTGCATACGCCGAAGGTGACGAGATTCCGCAGCGGCATGGAGATCATCATCGCATTGTTCATCTCATCAGATACCGCTTCTGCGGAGGCGGAGTGCTCCGCTTCCTTTGCTTCCGCTGCCGGATTGTCATTTGAAACCTGCGCGGCCGAGCCGGCATCCGCTGCACATTCCTTTCCGGATTTTGTTGTACCATCAACCGGATTTTCGGCAGCACCATCAACGGAATCCCCGGCTGAGCTATCGTCCGCATCCTCCGGCGCGGCGAAGACGGCGAGCATTTTCTTCTGCTGCTCCTGGACAAATGCAACCGTTTTCGGATTTGCCAGCAGCTCGCCCAGAGTGGTATTTCTGGTCACCTTTAATGGCAGGAGCCGGCTGTTGGAAAGCTGCAGAGCGGCAGTAAGGCGGATGTCGCGTGAGGAGGCGCCGATGCAGACTTCATAGGTACCCGAAGCGGCGTACCAGTCGTGGAGGGAGGTGCTGTACCAGGCGAGACTCCGGTAATCAATTGTCATCGTGACGGTTTTGGTCTCTCCGGGATTTAACGCTACCTTTTCATATCCCTTTAATTCCATCAGCGGACGGCGGGCAGCGCCGGTCTTGTCGGCGATATAGAGCTGGACAATCTCTTTTCCAAAGCAGTCGCCGGTATTGGTGATGTCCACGGAAACGGTAATGGTATCCTTTTCTGTCATTACAGCCTGTCCGTCCGCGAAGCAGGTCTCCCCGCAGCCGAGACGCAGATTGCTGTAGGCAAAGGTGGTATAGGAGAGTCCGTGGCCGAATGGATAAGCAACGGGCATTTTTTTCGCATCGTAATAGCGGTAGCCGACATAGATGCCTTCTGTGTAGTCGACATCAACCGGATCGCCGAAGTTCAGGTAGGAAGGATTGTCTTCCAGGCGAAGCGGGAAGGTCTCTGCAAGCTTGCCGGACGGATTCACCTTTCCGAACAGAATATCCGCAATCGCGCCGCCCGCTGCCTGGCCGCCCAGATAGGCTTCGAGGATGCCCCTGACATCATCTGCCCAGGGCAGCTCCACAGGTGAGCCATTGTGCAGGACGACGATCACATTTTTCTGTACCTTTAAAATTTCTTCGAGCAGACGGTTCTGGCACTGGGGCAGCTGCATGTGGCGGCGGTCGTAGCCTTCTGATTCAAAGCTGTCCGGCAGACCGAGGAACAGGACCGCTTTATCAGCGGCTTTTGCTGCCTCGATTGCCTCTGCGGCAAGAGCTTCTTCGTAGACATCGGTATCCGCCGCAAAGCCCTTTGCGTAGGTAATGTTTGCGTTGCCCTTTACTTCTTCAAGGATATTGTCAATCCGGAAGCAGTTGATGTGCGAGCTGCCGCCGCCCTGGAAGCGGGGCTTTTCGGCAAACCCGCCGATAAAGGCGATTTTTTCTGTCTCTTTGAGAGGAAGGATCGGCGACTCTCCCGAAGCATCAGGGTCATTTTTCAGTAAAACCATGGATTCCGAGGCGATCCGGCGTGCCAGCTGGTGATCCTGCTCCAGGGTAAATTCCTGCTCCTCGCGGTTGTCCGCATATTCGAAAATAATCTTCAGCAGCCGTTCTACAGCTGCATCGAGGACCGATTCCTCGAGCGTGCC
The DNA here is from genome assembly GCA_021201095.1 of Lachnospiraceae bacterium. GTDB lineage: Bacteria > Bacillota > Clostridia > Lachnospirales > Lachnospiraceae > Choladousia. The sequence goes on along the minus strand of JAJQFO010000164.1, from coordinate 26,246 downwards.
GTTTTTGACAGCTTCCACGATTTCGGCGTCTGTCACGCCGTTGCAGGAAGGCATTTCCAGCTCCAGGCCGGCCTTCAGGCCGTCCACGCGCTCATTCACAGCGCCCCAGTCTGACATGACATAGCCCTCAAATCCCCACTCTTTGCGCAGCACATCTGTGAGCAGCCAGGGATGCTCCGAGGCAAAGGTGCCGTTCAGGCGGTTGTAGGAGCACATCACCGTATAGGGCTGTGCTTTTTTGACTGCCGTCTCAAATGCCGGCAGATAGATTTCGCGGAGCGTGCGCTCGTCCACATTGGAGGAGGCGCTCATGCGGTTAAACTCCTGGCTGTTCGCCGCGAAATGCTTGATCGATGTGCCGACATGGTGTTCCTGCACACCTTCGATAAACGCAGCCGCCGTCTCGCCCGCGAGATACGGATCTTCTGAATAATATTCAAAATTGCGCCCGCACAGCGGAGAGCGCTTGATGTTGACGGCCGGCCCAAGCACCACCGAAAGGTCATTGGCCTGCGCCTCCTTGCCGATCGCGTCTCCAAGCGTATGCAGCAGCTCCCGGTCAAACGAGCATGCGGTCAGGCAGCCTGCCGGAAAACAAACCGCTTTAATGCTCTCGTTGATGCCAAGATGATCCGCCTGATCATCCTGCTTGCGCAGTCCGTGAGGGCCGTCGCTGACCATCACACTTGGAATGCCGAGCCGTTCCACTCCTTTTAAATGCCAGAAATCCAGCCCCGAGCACATGCCGGCCTTTTCTTCAATCGTCATCTGGCTGATCAGAGATTTCAGATCCCGATTCATGATAAAATTCCTCCTGATTTAGATAATTGATGTGTATTATTAAGGTATCATGATTTGTGGATTTGTGGAAGAGGAAAATAAATATTTTTTGAAATGCGCGGCGTTGACAGAAAAAGGAAAGCAAAGTAAGATAGTTAAATAAATAGAAGGAACTGATTTGAGACAATACTGCGCATCTGCTGCGAAGTACGTATGAAAAAGTATATTTAACAGAGAAAAAACCTTGCGGCGGTGAATACAGTGAACGGCTATGAATAGAAAACGAATGGGGAGGAAGCTATGGAAGGGACTGGGAAAAATCAGAGTAAAGGAAATCATCAGGCGAAGGGCTTTGGCCAAACCGGCGGGGACATCTGGGATGATGATTTTTGGGATGATCTTCTTTCTGATATCGATTTGAGCTCCGGAGGAAGCAGCACGAAAGGAACGGGGAGCTATTCCGGGAATGGAACGTGGGAATATCCAGGAAAGACGGGAGCATCTTCAGGCAGGAGTACGGGAGTATCTTCTGTCAGGAGCACGGGAACATCTTCAGGCAGGAGTACAGGAGCATCCTCAGGCAGGAGCGCAGGGGCGTATTCTTACGGGAGTCGGAGTACGGGCGCGCGTACGTCTGCAGATGCGGCTGCACAGGCTTCCGCCAGAAGAAAAAAGAAGCGAAGGAGAAAGACTTATACACTTTTGAAACGATTACTGGTTCTGATCGTGGCTGTAGCAGCGATTTGTATCGCAAATCTGCGTTTCCATTTTGTGGATGATATCCGGGAAGTGCCAACACTGGCGTGGAATCTGGTATCGGAGGTACCGGGAGCGATATCAGAGGTGCCGAAGCTGGCACAGAAGCTGGCGTCGAATGTGTCGGAACAGGCGCAGAACCTGGTCTCAGAGACTGCAGAAAAGCTGGGCATTTCACAGGAGAGAGAAAATGAGGATTCTGCGGAGGAGCTCATCACGGCAGATTCCTCAACGGCAGACTCCGCCGCGACAGATTCCGCTGCGGCAGATTCCGCTTCAGCAGACTCCGCCGCAGCAGATTCCGCTTCAGCAGACTCCGCCGCAGTAGGCTCTGCATCAGCAGACTCCGCTTTAGCAGGCTCCACTTCAACAGACTCCGCCCAGGCAGATTCTGCTGACGGATCGGTATCGGAATCCTACGTGTCTTCCGGAGAAATCATTGCCGGAGAGAGCGTAGAGAGGAGTCCGGATGCTGCGCAGAGTACGGTCGCTGCGGCCATCTGGGAGGAAACGGTAAGCGCGGTTGCTGAGCTGACCGACCTGTCCGTTATTCCGGGGCTTGAAGACGACGCGACAGAGGAAAATCTGCTGGCACTTTTGTATGCCTATGACCTGGACGGGGCTTTTTTTCTGAATTACGCGCTGAATCAGGAGCAGGATTTTATGTGTTACTTTTATGGCGGCGACGCAGTTCAGAATGTTTCTACGGCGGTGCATGAGATGTGCCACCACTTTACGACTGCGAATGCCGGGGAATTTGTAGATGGAGTGACCAGGTTCCGCAATGGGAAGGCTCAAAGCGTATATGTTGGGGAAGGATACAGCCTGGACATGGATTTTACTGACGTGTATGAATCGCAGGAAATGATTGAGATGATACCGGAGGAGCTGCGGACGTTTCGCTTTTCCACCTACGTGGGTGAGCCGGATGAAAATCTTGCTTCAAATGTCGAAGGTATCTATGGACTACTGGACGAATTTACCGCTTACTGCTGGGGAACCAGTACATGTGTTTCTTTATTTAATTACTACAAAACACAGGAGCAGACGCCGGAAACCTGGCTGGCCTATGTCAGCAACTGCAGTACATCCAGCGCTTATGCGGAATTTCGCTATTATATTCTGACCTATTTGCTGTATGCCGCATCGAATCATTCCGATGTGTATGATGAGATTATGGAAAATGAGAATTTTGTCTCCGCGTTTTGCTGGATAGATGACAAATATCAGGAAGTGATCGCCATTCATGAGGCAAATCTTGATGAGATTGAGAGAATCATGACGGATGCCGGATATGATGTGACTAACGAGAGGGATGTCTATTTTATCGGTTTAAATGGCGTGGGCACGAATCTGGAGGACTATGATCTTCTGATGGACTTTATGGAATCGGATGAGGACTACATGGCGATGTATGAGAGGCTGCGGGGGTGAAGCGGATGTGGATGGTGCGCCTTCATGGAGGATTTGAGCAGTATGGTCGAATGCACACAGGAGAAAACCTCTAGCCGGTATGGTTGGCTCTCCTGTGTGCCTATGCGGCATGATCTGGCCTTGGCAGTGTACTGCATCCAGGCTTTTGACATTACTTCTCTGACTTTAGTCCAGATTCCGCACGGCCTCTCTTACGGGAAGCAAAAAGGAGGGGGATACGGACAGTTCATCAATCCCCATTTCCAGAAAGGTCTTTGTTAATGTAGTGTCTGCGGCGAGCTCGCCGCAGATGCCGACCCAGGCGCCGCCCTTGTGGCCGTTTTCTATCACAGTCTGTATGGCCCGCAGCACGGCAGGGTGGCGGGGGTCATAGATGCCGTCCAGTCTGGGATTCTGCCGGTCGGCTGCCAGTATATACTGTGTCAGGTCGTTGGTGCCGATGCTGAAAAAATCGACCTCCCGTGCCAGCTCCCCGCTGATCCAGACGGCAGCCGGCGTCTCGATCATAATGCCAGTTTCTACATCTTTATAAGGGATTGCCTCCCTGCGCAGCCGGGCTTTTTCCTCTTCCAGGATGCGCATGCTTTCCCGCACCTCCTGCACGGAGATGATCATGGGGAACATGATGGAAAGGTTTCCGAAAGCGCTTGCGCGCAGCAGGGCGCGCAGCTGTGTGCGGAAAATGTCCTGCCTCTCCAGACAGATGCGGATGGCGCGGAAGCCCATGGCCGGATTGTCTTCCTTTTCCAGATGAAAGTAGTCCGCCTGCTTGTCAGCTCCGATGTCCATCGTGCGGATAATCACCTTTTTGCCGCCCATTCTTTGGGCGGCCGTTTTGTAGGCCGCAAACTGCGCTTCTTCGGTCGGGAAGTCGCTGGAATCCAGGTAGAGAAACTCGCTCCGGAACAGACCGATCCCCTCACCGTCATTTTTCAATACCTCTGCGATATCAGAGACACTGCCGATGTTGGCATACAGATGGATTTTCCGCCCGCTCTTTGTGACAGTCTCTTTTCCGCGGAGCGCCTGCAGAAGCTGCTGCTTTTTCTCATCCTCCTGCATTTTCGCGGTCATTTGTTCCAGGGTTTCAGTGTCCGGGTCGAGAATCACGGTGCCGGTATGGCCGTCAATAATCGCAGTTCTTCCCGCCCATGCTTCCTGGATGCCGACGCCGATTACAGCGGGAATCCGCATGGTGCGCGCGAGGATGGCGGTGTGAGAGTTGACGGAGCCCTGGCGGGTCACAAAGGCCAGAATTTTGGATTTGTCCATCTGGATCGTCTCGCTGGGCGTCAGATCATCCGCTATCAAAATAACTGGCGATGCCAGGGCGCGCAGATCCGAGCTGGACAGATACATATCTGCCCCGCCACCGCTAAGTACCGCGACAAGCCGTCCGGAAATATCCTTTACGTCCGCGGCGCGCGCCTGCATGTAGGCATCGTCCATCTGCGCGAACATCCCGGCAAAGGATTTTCCTGTTGCTGCAACCGCATATTCCGCATTTACCTTTTCCAAGCGAATGATATTACAGACAGCTTCCAGATAGGTTTCATCCTCCATCATCATCTTATGGAACTGGAAGATGGCCGCATCGTCTTTGCCGATCTCCTTTTCCGCCTTCTGATAAATCACATCCAGATGGGAGAGAGCGGTCTTTTTTGCCGCCTGAAAGCGGGCAATTTCCGCCTCCGGGTCGTCAATGTGCCGTTTCTGCACCGGCGTTTCCTTTTTATGGTAAAAAAATACGGTACCGATGGCGATTTTGGGATAAACCGTTTTTCCCTGATATTGTTCCATGGAAGAAGTCCCTTTCTATAGCTCTGTGGCAAAACAGAGGAAAGTGTTTTGCATAAACGAGCATGGTTGTTAAAGACTATGTCTGCGAGAGCAGACGGCTGCGGCATTGCGAGAGCAGACTCTGGATCGCCTTGCGGCTATGACAGGCTGCTGGCGTGTGCAGCGAGTACGATAGTTGTCGGACTGCCTTACAGCTATGGCAGTCTGTGGCTGACCACTTTCACAGACAGATTATAAATGACATCAGACTCTGCAGCCTGGGTACCGCTGCACATCACATTTGCGGCACCGGTCGCCACAGCAAGTGAAACGGTTTCACTTAGAGAAAGCCCCCGTTCCTCCGCAACTGCGAGGGCGGCGACGACACTGTCTCCGGCCCCGGCGGTATTCCCGACAGGTACCTTCAGCCCTTCTGCGTAGATGGTTTCCCTGGCTGTCACAAAAAGCGCGCCTGCATTTCCCATGGAGACCACAAGCTTCTGAACCGGATACTGCTGCATCAGACTGCGGGCAGCTGCGGCCAGCTCATGGGGAGTTTTTCGTACCTGGCCAGGCAGCCCGGGAGATTTCAGCGTCCGGTTGATCAGGTCTGAGAACTCCTGCTCATTTGGCTTGATCAGATAAGGGGCGGCCGTAAGGCCCATTTTCAGCGGCACCCCTTCCGCATCGAGAAAAACCTTCACTCCTTTTTGGGAGAGTGCTTCTGTCCAGAGCGCATAGGTGTTAGCAGGGGCGCCCTGTGGCAGGCTCCCGGAAATCACAGCGATATCGCCCGGTGTAATTCGATGAAGCAGGCGCTGCAGCAGATCGTCCAGAACTTTTTTTGAAACCACAAGGCCGGGCTCATTGATGTCGGTCGTGGTGTGCGCCTCCGGATCAAGGATCTTCAGATTCGTGCGTGTCTCGCCGTTTGTGAAGACAAAATCCGTCTCCAGCCCCATGCGGGCAAGCGCAGTCTGAATCGACCGTCCGGTATGGCCGCCGAGGATGCCCAGGGCGACGCTTTTGCCCCCGAGTTTCTGGATGACTTTGGAAACATTGATGCCTTTCCCGCCCGGATCGGTCCGCATCTGCGCGACGCGGTTTACGGCATCTGTCAGAAAGGAAGGAATCTCGACCGTTTTGTCGAGTGCCGGGTTTAAGGTAATTGTGAAAATCATGCGGATCTCCAATCATAAAACTGAATAACTACAACAAAGAAGGTAGTACAGGCTTTTTTAAAATGCAAGCATTTTTTTGTAAAAGTGAAAAAAATGATTTTTGCATACGGCTCAGTTTGACTTGTTATTTTAAATCGTGCATGATAGAATCGCTGTGAGTAAAGGAACGTGAAAGATAAGAAATTGGTATCATTTATAGCTTGCAGACATTCCAGGGCAGGACACCTCAAAAAGAAAACTTCGAAAAGAAAGGGTGATCAAAAAATGACCGAATCCAGGAAAACTCTTTTAAAGCGTATCATTGCTGTACTTTTGCTGGCGGCGGGCGTAATTTTGCTTTATCTGACCGTCACTTCCGGCCAGTCAGACAGCTCTGAACATACCTCGGCGGCCTATGCGACGATTTTGTCTGTCGTGCCGCCGCTTCTGGCAATTGTGCTGGCTCTGATCACGAAGGAGGTGTACAGCTCACTGCTCGCCGGTATCATCGTGGGTGCGCTGCTCTACGCGAATGGCAATCTGGAGCTTGCGCTGGAAACGATGCTGTATGATGAAACCGGCGGCCTGGTGGCGAATGTGGCGACCATCGGGCACTCCGGTGTGCTGATTTTCTGCGGCATGCTGTTTATGCTTGTCTACATACTGAACCAGTCGGGCAGCGCTGAGGCCTTTGGAAAGTGGGCGAGTACGCATGTAAAAACAAGGACGGGAGCGCAGCTGGCAACGATTCTGCTGGGACTGCTTATTTTTGTGGACGATGGTTTCAACTGTATGACGGTGGGCTCGGTCATGCGCCCGCTCACGGACAGGGAAAAGATTTCCAGGGCCAAGCTGGCCTATATCATTGATTCCACGGCAGCGCCGATCTGCATCATCGCGCCGATCTCCAGCTGGGCGGCGGCGGTGACGACCTCGGTGCCGGAGGAGATGGGGATCAACGGTTTTCAGATGTTCATCCGTCTGATTCCGCTGAATCTGTATCCGCTGGTGACTCTGCTGATGCTGTTCCTTGTCGTCCTTTTTCGGCTGGATTACGGCCCTATGAAAAAGTATGAGGCTAACGCTCAAAATGGCGATTTGTTCACGGTTCCGACCGGAAATGAGACGGCCGCGGCGAAAAACGACGGAAATGGAAAGGTGAGCAACACGGTTCTGCCGCTGCTGGTTCTGATCGGATTTAGCATCTGGGGGATGCTGGACACCGGCGGGTTCTTCCAGGGGGCGAGCCTGATGGAAGCCTTCGCGGACTGCGACGCGGTAAGAGCGCTGGTAACGGGAGCATTTATTTCCTTATTATTTACCTTTGCACTTTATATGCTGCGGGGCGTGATGGGCTTCCGCGACTTTATGGAATGCATCCCCAATGGCCTGAAGACGATGTGCGGCCCGATGATCATCCTGATTCTTGCATGGAACCTTTCCGGGATCACGCAGCTTCTGGGAATTGCCGTCTACATCCATGACCTGGTGGAAGCGACTGCGGGCGGCCTCTGGATGTTTCTTCCATTTATGATCTTCCTGATTTCGGTCGGACTGTCCTTTGCGTCGGGCACCAGTTGGGGGACATTTACGATTCTGATCCCTATTATCTGTACCGTGTTCGAGGGCAATGAAACCATGCTTATGATTTCCATGGCCGCTTGCCTGTCCGGCTCGGTCTGCGGAGACCATTGCTCCCCGATTTCCGATACGACCATCATGTCATCCGCCGGAGCCGGATGCGACCACATCAGCCATGTCGTCACACAGCTGCCATATGCCCTGACAGCGGCAGGCGTAAGCGCCGTAGGATTCCTGATTTCAGGCATCCTGGGCGCGCTCGCAGGAACCGGCGCAGCGCTGGCAGCGACACCGGTTACGTTTGTACTGCTGATCCTGGTACTGCTGGCAATCCGGCAGGTTCGTCCTTCGCGAAGCGAATTTGATATGGACGAACCGACCAGCCGCCGAACGCAGTGAGGGGGCATTTCCTTAGCAGGTTCGTCCTTCGCGAAGCGAACTTAATATGGACGAACCGACCTGACGCCTCGCCGGGCTTTGCCCCCAATCTTTGATTGAGGGGCGTGGTATGTCCACAATCTCTGATTGTGGATGTGGGCATCCCATCCAAAAAACGGATGGGATATTCACCGACCGGAGCGGTAGCGGAGACGCAGTGAGGGGGCGTTTCCTTGAAAAATCCCGAAAATCGAAAAAGTTTTTACTGAAAGAATCCCCAAAAATGAAAAAGTTTTTACTGAAAAAATCACGAAAATGAAAAATCTGTTCTTCAAGTAAGTGTTTGACGATGGAATTTCTGATGAGTCAAGGGCAGCGGCAGGAAGTAAAATAATTGACAATGTCTCTGTTTGTGTTTATACTTTGCATGATTTTTAAGGATAATGGATTGTTCACAGCGGATTTCAAAAGGAAAGGACAGCCTGGCATGAATACATTATTGCGCTCGGAATGCCTCGAGTGCCTGACAAACAAGCAGCTGCACGCACTTCCGGCGGATGCGGCAGAAGATGAGAAGCTTATCTTTTTACAGAAAATGTTTGAACTTCTGTCCAAAGCTCCGAAGGAGACCTGCGCTCCGGTGATTGTGCGGGATTTGAATAAACTGTATCAGGAGATGTTCGGCGAAACCAAGAATTATGCGGAAGAAAAATCTCATTACAATCAGCTTATGCTGCAAAAGGAGCAGGCCATCCGGGAGAAGATTCACAACGCAGAGGATCCCCTGCTAAAGGCACTGCGGTTTTCTCTGGTGGGAAATTACATTGATTTTTCCGCGGTCGAGAACGTAGAGGAGGCTTATCTGGAGAAGCTTCTGGAAGAAATCGAATCTCCCGAAAAAAATGGGATTTCAAAAGAGAGCTTTGAAAAATTAAAGCAGGATTTACGCGAAAAACAGCAGCTCCTGTTTTTGACAGACAATGCGGGCGAAGGCGTTCTGGATAAGCTGCTTCTGGAAGTGATCCGGGAAATGTATCCTCAGCTGAACATCAGGGTGCTGGTCAGGGGCAAACCCGTCTTAAACGATGTGACGATGGAGGACGCCCTGGAAATCGGACTGCAAAATGTGGCCGAGGTGTATGACAACGGCAACGGAATTGCCGGAACCTGGCTGCCGGAGCTGTCCCTGCAGGCGAAAACCATCTGGGAAGAAGCGGACGTGATCATCGCCAAGGGGCAGGCAAACTATGAGACGCTGCGGCTCTGTGAGAAGAATATTTATTTCCTGTTTCTATGTAAATGTGAAATGTTTTGCAGAAACTTTCAGGTGCCGCGGTTTACGGGGGTGCTGGTGCATAGATGAATAATTGACTTCTATTGGAAGACAGAAGGGGTAAAAATCATAGAAGGGAGAAGCAAGAGGATGGCAAAACGGTTTAATGTAAATGGTGCCTGTGACCCGAATCGACATTATATGGTGAATCTGAACGAAAGATTACAGAAGATTCAGGATATGGTGGATGCCGACAAGCAAAATGTATGATGCCGGTGAGAGGGAAAGAAATTATTTTTTTGTTGGCGGGCATCTGGATATCCGGAGAATACTGGAAAAATTTATCGAGACATTTGAAGAACTGTATTGTCAGGAGGATGAAAGATTTCTTGAAAATGTTGGAAGAAAATATTTTCTCCTTTTTCTTAAACCAATTATCAATGGTGTCGGAAATTACAGTATTGAGCCGCAGACCCGGAACAGTGAGCGCATGGATCTGGTGATTTATTATAAAGGAGAGCAAAACATCCTCGAACTTAAGCTTTGGCGGGGAAATGCATACAATCAGCGCGGAGAGGCACAGCTTTCCGGGTATCTGGATTATTTCCACCTGAAAAAGGGATATATGCTGAGTTTTAACTTTAATAAAAATAAAAAGCCGGGGATACAGGAAATCGTATTGGGGGATAAGCTGCTGATTGAGGCGGTTGTATAAGACAAAAATCGAATACTCTGGAGAAGGCTTACAGCAGAATGGCCGGATGTACAGGAAAGGGGAATATAACCTTCCTGCGCATCCGGCTTTTTTGCCCGCCAGTATTAACAGGGAATCTTGATGCATAGCCGACAGTTTATGGCATAGCCTGCACAGATATCTGACTTGCCAGAAAGTATATTTTCCAGTGTATAACGTGAAGACTGCTCCGGCAATAATGACATTTCAAAAAGAAAATCCCCCATTTTTTTGAACAAAATCCCCACTTTTCTTTATTAAATTTTCCGGATAAAGACATTAAAATGTAAATAATTGCTGCAGTGACGGAGCTTTATTCCGATTTTTTTTCAAATCTGACAAGGGAGGCAAAGAAATGGCAAAGAAGAAGAAACCTGCGGTTCCCAAAAACGATGTTCCATTGGGAAAAGCAATGAAGCGGGACTGGCAGCTCTATGTGATGCTGGCGTTTCCGATCATTCTGGTGATTGTGTTCAGCTACGCGGCGTATCCGGGCCTGCGGATGGCCTTCATGGACTACAAGCCGATGAAGGGCTACTCGGGCAGTGAATGGGTCGGCCTGGAGACATTTAAAAAGATTTTCAATGATAACGACTTTATCCGCGCGCTGAGAAACTCGATTGTATTTAACTTATTGGATCTGATAGTGGGCTTTCCGCTTCCGGTTATTCTGGCGCTTATTTTGAATGAGCTGCGGTATCCGAAGTTTAAAAAGGTGACACAGACAATTCTCTATCTGCCGCATTTCTTATCCTGGGCGATCATCGGCAGCGTGGCCTATACCATGTTCCGTCCGTCAACCGGTCTTGTGAACATTATGCTCATGAACGCAGGGATTATTGAGAACGGCATTCCATTTCTGACGGAGAAGTGGCACTGGGCAGTGACCTATCTGCTGCTGGGCGTATGGCAGACGATGGGCTGGGGTACGATCATGTACCTGGCGGCGATCACCGGTATCAGCGGCGACCTTTACGAGGCGGCTATGATCGACGGCGCCGGCCGCTGGAAGAGAATGCTGCACATTACCCTTCCGGGCATCCGGCCGACGATCGTGACTCTGCTGATTATGAACCTTGGCCGCATAATGGGAAGCAATCTGGAGCGCCTGACTGCGTTTGAGAACTCCATGGTGCGTGATTTTTCCTATCAGTTTGCGGTGTACATTTATGAAAAAGGTCTTTCCGCCGGCAAGTACAGTATGGCGACGGCGGTGAACCTGTTCCAGTCGCTCGTAGGCGTGGTGCTGGTGCTGCTGGCTGACCGTGTCGCCAAGCAGCTTGGCGAAGACGGATTGCTCTAAGGGGGTGTGTACATATGGCTAAGAAAAAGAAAAATGGTTCCGGCGAGGGCGATTTCAGTACCGGCGGCAGCCATGCAATATCGAAATTTAAGGTCAGCGACGCGGTCATGATGATCATCCTGGTGCTGCTCTGCGCGACCTGTGTGCTGCCGTTTCTGCATTTGTTTGTCAAATCAATCTCCAGCAACAGTGCGGTTCTGGCAAAGCAGGTGACCTTCTGGCCGAAGGGAGTCAATTTTGACGCTTATATCTCGATTTTTAAGGACGGCAGCCTGGTTTATTCGTTTGTCTACAGTCTGGGCGTGACGCTGGTCTTTACGTTACTGGGTATGGTGGCCTGTACCTGCGCGGCCTATCCGCTTTCTAAGAAGAGGCTGAAAGGACACTCGTGGATTACATTTGTCCTGATGGTTCCGATGTACTTCACGGCCGGTATTATTCCGACCTACCTGCTGATGCATGATCTGGGACTGCTGGATACGGTGTGGGTGCTGATCTGGCCTTTGATTTATTCGCCGTATAACATGCTGATTATGAAAAACTATTTCACGTCCAATATTCCGGAGAGCCTGGAAGAGTCTGCGTTCATCGATGGTGCGACAAATGTCCAGGTACTGACGAAGATCGTGCTTCCGCTTTCAAAGCCGATCCTTGCGACCTTGTCGTTGTTCTACGCAGTAGGCCGCTGGAATTCCTACGCGGATAACATGTACTATATCCGCACGGACAGTCTGAAGATGGTACAGTACAAGCTTTATCAGATGGTGGCTTCCGCAAGTGAGGCACAGACGACGACACTTTCCGAGGGAGCTGCCGTGACAAGCACGCCGGAGGTGCTGCAGGCGGCGGCGATCATGTTCGTCACGATTCCGATCATCTGCATTTACCCGTTCCTGCAGAAATATTTCGTATCGGGTACGATGCTCGGCGCAGTGAAGGGCTGAGAGATGTTCTGTTATCTGTCTGCAGATGTGACTGCTTAATGGAAAAATGTCACTGGACAAACAGAGTAGTTTTATCAGATTGTATCCCGAAGGCTCAGTCTCGCTTTGCCTGGATATTCCCTTCACAAAGTGACTTTGAATGGACGAATCTTTGGGTGCATATAAACCATGATTCGAGCGAGAAAAAGATAGGATATTGCGGATTGTTCCGTGACTCGCTTGTATCAAGTCAGGTATTTAAAAAGGAGGATTACAAATGACTAAGAAAATGAGCAGAGTTCTTGCTGCGGCACTTGCCGGTACGATGGTATTCGGAAGTGTTCCGGCGATCGCCGGCGCCGAGGAAGCGGCTGGCATGGACGCATGGGAAGCGTTTGACGAGACCGTGACCCTTAAGATCCCGGTCTACGACAGAGGCGCAGAGGGTGTTCCGGATGTGACGGACAACTACTGGACTCAGTGGGTGCAGAGCGAGTTTGGCGACAAGTACAACATTAATGTAGAATATGTCGGCATTACCCGTACAGATGTTATGACAGACTATGCGCTGCTGGGTGCGTCCGGAGAGCTTCCGACGATCCTGATGGAGTATGACTACGACAAGCTCGCAACCTGGGCAACCGAGGGGTACCTGACCGAGTATGACATCGAGCAGTTTGCGGAAATTGCCCCGACCTATTATCAGGGCATGGTAGACCGCGACCAGCTGCAGTATGTGGAAATCGCCGGCGGCGATTATCTGGTGCTGAGTGAGAGACCGTACTACGAGACAAACTATACTTATATTACCTTTGTCCGCATGGACTGGCTCGAGGAAGTAGGCTATGACTACATCCCGGATATGGATTCACAGGACTACATCGACGCGATGCTGGCGATCAAGGAAGCAGGACTCGCTGAGTATCCGGACGGTGTGAACAATGTGATGCTGACAGGCGTTGGCTCCGATCAGACCTATGCGTTCCGTGCCTTCCCGCAGGATGAAGAAAACTGGGTAATGTACGGTGATTATCAGATCCCGTCCCTTGGCAGTGATGAGAACTATGCTCTGCTTTCCTTCATTAACCAGAAGTATAACGCAGGCATCCTGGATCCGGAGTATTACACGATTGATACGGAGACCCAGAAATCGAACTTCATCAATGGTCAGACCTTCTCTTATGGAGGATATATCTCCGCTTCCATGGACTGGCTGACTTCCTTCTATGAGCAGAATCCGGACGCGGAGCTGGCCGTACTGGTTCAGTCTACAGAACTGAATGAAGAGGGCTATGCACCGGCTTACCGCGCGAACAATCCGTTCGGTATGATGATCGGCTTCTCTTCTCAGGCGACAGAGGATGAAATCACCGCTGCCATGATGTACATGGAGTGGATGTGCCAGGATGATGTCCTTGAAACATTCCAATGGGGCATCGAGGGTGAAAACTTCACCTATGATGAGGATGGCAACAAAGTATCCATCGACTACAGCGAGCAGTCCTCTGATTATAAGCAGGGCTACAACAACAGCATTGACTACTGGTGCATCGTGACCGCATCCAGAAGCACCGGCACGATCGAGGAAACCATCACCGCTTCCCTGCCGCAGGATCTGCCGCAGAATTTCAATGATGCAGTGATTGAAAACTACTACAATCAGGTGGAGGTGGCCTCCTATGGCTGGGCCGTGACCGACTGCATGTTTGGCGACTCTCTGGAGTCTGTGACAGAATATCAGGAGACGCTGGTCAACCTTTACATCGAGCTCCGCGATAAGCTGGTCGTAGCGTCTGAGGACGAATTTGACTCTCTGTATGAGGAATATGCGCAGCGCTATCTCGACGCCGGATATCAGGAAGTCATTGACGAGCGCCTGGAGCTTTACAATGAGGGCATGACCACCAAGCTCCCGACCTACGAGAACGCAGTGGCGACGACCTTTGAGGCAGAGTAAAATCGTTTGCGGCTATTTTGGACAGTACCTCGCACTCGCTGCGAGGTACGTATGAAAGCGTACATTTTACAATCGCCTGAACTCCGGACTAAGCTGCGCCGAGAATTTTGCATCGTGCGATCGGCGAAACAGGCAGAATGTACATGGGATTACAGCACGCGCTATTAGTACGGACATAGACTTATAAAGAGAAACGGCACCCGTCATCGCCGAAGGCGAAGGAAAGGACGGACGCCGTTTCTCGCATTTTAACTTATTGGAAGGAAATACCTCCGCCGGGCTTTGCTCCTGGCTTTCGGACCGTGGGGATTCATTATCTCTGCGATTCATCTTCCGGAACTTCATTGCCATTCATTTTAGAGTGCGGTATAATGAAAGCTGCGAAACTAAAATCGCTTCGCAATGCTCAACGGCAACGAAGCTGCGAGCAGGAACGTGATCTGAAATAATTTGCGGAGCCCGCGCTTTTGCGGGTCAGAGGGAGGAAAAATGAAAATCTATATCTGTTTCCCGGAGGGGAAAGCGAAAACGCTCACCATGAGCTATGACGACGGCAGAACGGAAGACAAAAAGCTGGTCTCTATTTTCAATGAATATGGAATACGAGGCACTTTTAACCTGAATTCGGGTTTGATGGATCAGGAACAGCGGATACATAAAGAAGAACTCAAAGAGGTTTACCGGGGACATGAGATCGCGACGCACACGCTCACGCATCCCACCATCGCCCGCTGCCCGGCGATGCAGATTTACAGGGAAATCGTCGAAGACAGGAAGGCACTGGAGAAAATCACCGGCTATCCGGTGAGAGGGCACGCCTATCCGAACGGTTCAGTAAGCGATCAGGTAAAGCGTATTTTCTCGGACTGCGGCATTGCCTATGGGCGTACCGTAGAGGAGACAGGCAGCTTTGAACTGCCGGCCGAGTGGATGAACTGGAAGGCAACCTGCCACCACAATCACAATCTCCTTGAGCTGGGAGAGAAATTTCTGAATTTCAAAAAGACTCAGTATTTAAAATGCATGTATGTCTGGGGCCATTCCTACGAGTTTACCATGTATCAAAACTGGGAGACAATAGAGAAATTCTGTAAAATGATGGGAGGGCAGCAGGATATCTGGTATGCCACGAACATCGAAATTCATGATTATATGGAAGCGTCAAAACTGCTGCAGTTTGCCGCGGATGAGAGCTTTGTGTATAATCCGACCGCTATGGATCTGTGGCTTTCTGTGGATGGCGAGATCGTGAAGATTCAGGGAGGAGAGCAGAAGAGTCTGTTATAGGAAGAAATGGTCAGAAAGCCGGATTTTGGAACGCCGACTGAAAGCCAGACGAGTCATTTAAATCCGGACTTACGTCGTTTACTATAACTGCCATTTTTAATGATGCACAGAGCCGGGTAAGGAATTTTGCGGCTAAAGCCGCACCCGGCTCGCGCAGCGGATAGGGGGGAGAGGACTCCCCCTATCCGATTAATTGGAGAGGGAATATGAAGAAAAAAGAAATCCAGATACTGTCCCTAGTTTTTACTTTGCTCATGGGGATGATGGCAGCTTCTCAGAGTGTTCTGGCTTTGGATCTAAATGATACGGATACCGCTGCTTTGCAGCAAGCCGCAGATAAAAATGCATTGCCGCAGATCTCTGACGCAGCTTTCGATTTAACAGATGAAACTGTCAGCCTGCGGGTTGCCTGGTGGGGCAATCAGGAGAGAAATAATACAACCATCAAGGTACTGGATGAGTATACCGAGCTGACAGGAGCAAAGCTGACGTACGAATATACGGTCTGGACAGGTTATGTGGAGAACCTGATGACGCAGGCGGCGGGAAACAATCTTCCCGATCTGATCCAGATTTCGACTACGGATCTGATTGATTTTTCCAGAAGCGGACAGTTTCTGGATCTGCAAAGCTATATAGACAGCGGCGTGATAGACACAACCGGGATTTCCGAGGACGTTTTGAGCGGAGGCGAGGTTGATGGAGTGCTGACCGGGTTTACGACCGGACTCAATACGGTGTCGGTCGTTTACAACCAGGCTGTTTTTGAAGAGGCAGGAGTGGACGCGCCCGCAGATGACTGGACCTGGAGTGACTATCTGGAGACGGTGAAGACCATCTATGAGGAGACCGGGATCCCATCGGATATTCCGTTTCTGACAGAAGCGCGCTGGATACTGGAATCCATGGTGCGCAGCTACGGTTATGAGTTTTTTTCTTCCGATGACGATCCGGATGGGAACCTTTTTCCCTGGGCAGAGGATGAGACGGTAATTGGCGGACTGACGGCAGTCCTTTCCGACATCTATGACGGGATTCAGGAAGGCTTTTTTATCGATCCGGAGACGCAGATATCCTGGTCCGCGACAGAAGATTACTATATTATACAGGGAAAATCTGCGACCTCGTTTATTCTGAATAATTACTATACGACCTATTGCTATGCGTTCGGAGATGAACTGGGTCTGGCGATGCTTCCTAAAATGAATGATGGCACCGAGAGCGGCATGTATGCGCTTCCGAGCATGTACTGGTGCATTTCTTCCGGCTGTGAAGATCCGGAAGCAGCTGCGTCCCTGATCAATTATCTGATTAACGATCCCAATGCCGCACTGACGATTGGAATGGACAGAGGAGTGTCTCTTTCCACTGATATCCGCAGTGTGTTTTTTGCGTCGGAAGAAACCGATGTATATACGAAAAATGTTTTCGCCTTTGTAGATCATGTAGGAGGGATGGTGTCGGCCGTGACCCCGCCGGATCCGGAAAATTCCGCGGAAGTGATCGAAGTGATGAAAGAGGCATATCAGTCCATCATGTATGGAGATTTGTCTGTAGAAGAAGGGATTTGGCAGATACTGGAGAGCGGTCAGTAGTGCGGGAAATTGCCCGAATACATCAGCATACGGAAAATGCTGCAGCCTGCTTTACGGTATATAAGGAGAAAAAATGAAGCAAAAAGGACAAAAAAGATGGAGCATGGTGCAGAAGGTGGCCGCAACTCTGATTATTACACTTTTACTATGCTCCGGCGGCGGATTTTTTTCTCTGTACCGGCTGGAGCAGCATAATATGGAGTATATCTACGAACTGATCGGGGAACTCATTGACTCTTCTGTCGAAAATCTCGAGGACAATCTGGATGCCATTCAGACAACTCTGTATAATGTAGTGTTATCGGACGATGTGCAGAATGCGGCCGGCAATCTGCTGGAGGCGGAAGAAGAGGGAGCAGTTTCCAGCTCTGAAAAAAATGCCAGCTATAATATGATCGCGGACTGCATTCAGAAAAATATTCGTTCGGACAGCTCAATCGTATGCGCCAGCTTTTTTGACCGCGGCAATTCCGGACGAAGCATTGCAATGACGCATTATTATCAGCTTTCGGAAGAAGACGCCGCGACGGTCATCGATGAGGCGGTCCGTGCGAGCGGGAAAATCATCCTGCTGGACGGAACGGAAATGACCGGGGCGGAAAATGTGCTGATCATGGCGATGGAGATCAAGGAAAAGAAAGATCTTTCCCTGACCCATCTGGGCGTGATTGTATTTTTTGTAGATCTTAATACGTTGGGGAAAGCACTGACAGACAGTCATGACGGGATCTATATACTGGGAGATACGGATGGAAATTATCATTACATCCTGAACGACAGTGATGGTGTGCTCGACTCAGAAACGGTTTCTGCGCCGGGGGAAAACGGATTTCATGTGGAAAAAATCCATGGAGAAGCTTATTTTCTGGTGGAGCGTATACAGTCAGACTATACGTTTTCTTATGTGGTACTGACGCCTTATTCTGATCTCTTTCATGGAACGCAGGCTGCCTACCGTTTTTATATGGTTCTGCTGATCTTAAGCGGTGTGGCCGCTTTAGCTGTCGGGATGGTTTTTGCACGGTGGATCACAAAAGATATCCGCCAGTTTATTCACTATATCCAGCAGGTGCCGGACGCGAATTCCGATCAGCTGCCCCTGTATGAAAAAGAAGTACACGACAAGGATGCTTACGAACTGCAATGCGCGTTCAATCAGATGTCGCGCAATTTCAACGAACTGATTCGGGATAATTACGCCAATCAGCTGCTGATTAAGGAGACACAGCTGCAGGCCCTGCAGTCGCAGATGAATCCCCATTTTCTGTATAATGCGCTGAATTCTGTATACTGGATGGTGAAGACTGCTGGCCATAAAAACGCGGCGGAGATGATCAGCAGCCTGAGCATCATGCTGAAGGAGACAATCAGCAACCAGGAATTCCTCATTTCGGTGGAAAAGGAAGTGAACATTGTCAGTCATTACTTTGTGATTCAGAAATACCGGTATGAAGACAGGCTGAATGTGAGCATGGATCTCGCGGACGACTGCCGGCATCTGCAAATCCCCAAATTCACCATACAGCCTCTCGCGGAAAACGCGATTAACTATGGCCTGGAGCAGATGCTGGAGCCCTGTACGATTGAGGTGCGGGTCTATCGGGCGGAGCCTGAGATGATGCCCAATCCGGAGCAGACAGATGGCCAGGCAGAGACGGAGATGTTGCCCATCCGGGCGCAGGCAGATGACCAGGCAAAGACGGAGACGTTGTCAATCCAGGAACAGGCAGATGGTCAGGTAGAACCGGAGATGTCGCTTATGCAGGAACTGGCAGAAGGACAACAGATGAAATCGAAGAAAAAGAATGCCCCCGAGAGAGCTCTCGACTACATCTGTGAGGTCCGCAACAATGGGCCGGAGCCCGAAGAAAACCTGATGGAAAAGCTGCGCAGCGGAACGCTGCTTCCTCGTGGAAACGGGATTGGACTGCTGAATATCGAAAAGAGAGTCCGCTCCGTATTTGGAGAGGAATATGGAATCCGCATATTCAGAGAAGGCAAATTTACAGTCGTGCAGGTACGGATGAGGCAGGTTCCTGTGGAGGAAAAGAGGACATAATGGAAGACAGATATCGGATCATGGTAGTGGATGATGAGCGGATTGTGCGTGAAGCGATTGCCGACGGGATCGCGTGGGAGGACTACGGGATCACGCTTGCCGCTGCAGCGGGCAACGCACTGGAGGCTCTGGATTATCTGAAGGACAACGAGGTCGACCTGATTCTGGTGGACATTCAGATGCCGGTGATGAATGGCCTGGAGCTCCAGAAGAAAGTCCGTTCCTTTCGGCCGGACACCGATTTTATCGTTCTGAGCGGCTACGCGGAGTTTGCCTGGGCGCAGGAGGCCATGCGGTGCGGGGCAAAGGATTATCTGTTGAAGCCGGTCAATGAAGAAAGCCTGCTGGAGGCCGTTCAAAAGTGCAAAAAAGAGAGAGAATCCAGAAAATTTATGGATTCGATTCGGGAAAAACTGGATCCGGAGGATGGCGCGTCCGGCTCTGTGCAGATTTACTCCTATTCGCATACCGTCAACGAGATTCTCCGCTACATTGAAGAAGAGATTGACAACGAGGATCTGAGCCTGAAATGGATATCCGCGAACCGCATGTTTATGACGGAAAATTATCTCAGCAAAACCTTTCGCAAGGAGGTCGGAAAGAAATTTTCCGCCTACCTGCTGGAGCGGAGAATGACGCTTGCCATGCAGCTGCTGGTCAAAGAACAGGAGAGCTCGATTCAGGACATTGCCCGCAGATGCGGATATGGCAATAACGCGCAGTATTTCAGCAGCATGTTTAAGAAGTACACCGGGTATACGCCTACCGAGTACCGGAGTTATATCAGGAAAACGCAGAAGATCTGATGACGGGAACTATTCAGGACAGTACCTCGCACCTGCTGCGAGGTACGTATGAAAGCATATAGCAAGCAGGGAAAAGTCTCGTAACTGTGAAGATACGGAACAGTTACAATCTTGATATTACTGGCAGGAGGATGATTATGGAACAGATACGGCAAATAGATTATTACACCGACCCGGACAGGGCCGAAGTGTGGTGGGAAAAACCCGAAGGCGCAGGCGCCTGCACTCGTTATCAGGTTTTCCTGGACGGTGCGATCGCAGGAGAGACGGACAGGACGCATTTTACCGTGGAAAATCTGGAGGCGGGCCGGGAGTATATGATACAGGTAGCTGTGCTGTCTGCTGACCGACAGACTTCTGCGATACAGTCAACCGGGCAGAAACCCTCTGATGGCAGTACTGCTGCTTATCCTGCATATCCGGGCAGCATTCATATGGAGGAGCACCATTCTGCTGGAGGAGCCGCAGCGGTTGCAGCGGTTCCTGCCGGGGCTTTATCTCAGAATAGCGTTTCTGTCACATTTCAAACACCCATGCCGCGAAAGCGTATCGATGTCACAGCATCTCCCTATTTTGCGAAAGGCGACGGTCAGACGATGAACACGGCCATTCTGCAGAAGGCGTTCGATGACTGCCCTGCGGGCGGCTCGGTTTATCTTCCTGCCGGCACCTATCTTACCGGTGCGCTGCGCCTTCACAGTGATATGGAATTGTATCTGGATGAGGGTGCTGTTTTGCAGGGCTCGGCTGACCCCGCAGATTACCTGCCGCGTATCAGAAGCCGGTTTGAGGGGACGGAGATGGAATGTTATCAGAGTCTGTTGAATCTGGGCGATCTCGATCATACGTCCGGCCCCAACTGTACAAATGTGATTATCCGCGGCAAAGGTGCCATCAGGGGCGGCGGGTTTGCGCTGGCCTGGGCCACCATTCAGTCTGAGAAGGAGCGGTTAAAGGATTACCTGGCAGCCAACGCCGATTACGTGGCGACCTGCGAGAATGATAATACGATTCCCGGGCGTGTGCGCGGCCGTCTCATCAATATGAGCAACTGCAGCCATATCCGGATCAGCGGCCTGACCCTTGCGGACGGCGCCAGCTGGAATCTGCACATGGTCTACAGTGACCATATTATTACGGATCATTGTCTTTTCAGCTCGAAAGGCACCTGGAATGGGGATGGCTGGGATCCGGATTCCAGCGAGGACTGCACGCTTTTTGCCTGTACATTCCATACAGAAGACGATTCCGTTGCTATTAAGTCCGGCAAGAATCCGGAGGGCAACGAAATCAACCGCCCTACGCGGCATATCCGCATCTTTGACTGCTATAGTGCCTTCGGCCATGGGCTGTGCATTGGCAGCGAGATGAGCGGCGGCGTCGAGGATGTGAAAATCTGGGACTGCGACCTTGAACATTCTATGGTCGGTATTCAGGTAAAGGGTACGCCAAAACGCGGCGGCTATGTCCGCGGCCTGCATGTGCAGGACTGCATGGTCTCCTGTCTGCAGGCCGTTTCTGTCGGTTACAACGATGACGGCATTCCGGCGCCGGAACCGCCGCATTTTGAGAATTTTACCTATGAGCGCGTGACTGTCACAGGCAGGAGCCTTCTCGAGAACTGGACAGACTGTAAAGCGATCGAATTTAAAGGCTTTGATGAGACACATCCTGTCCGCAATATATTGTTTAAGAACGTCAAAATCACCGGCGGCCTGGGAGTGGCTGTCGAATTGTGCAAGGACGTGCGGTTTGAGGAATAGAAATAGATGTACGATACGAACCAGAGAAATCCTGAATCGGAATATCCTGAGGAAGTATTGTGGAAAAATGTGGTATCTGCAAATAGATTATCGTGGAAAAATGTGGCGTTCCCCGTTGAAATATTGAGGAAAAATATTACACTACGGATACGAAAGCCAGCATAGTCATTGATGGAAAGGATGGAAGGAACAGCGTGTTTTACAGAACATATGTATTTGGAACAGCAGCTGAGACAGATGCGTTTTATTCGCCCGGGAGGGCAGAGGCGCCGGACGGCAAAGAACTCAAAAATATCGTCCATGTATCCGCACAGGATCTGTATCAGCCGGAAAAAGGCTACGGCTTCGTGACGGAAGAAAACAGGCGGGAGCAGGAGCTGCTGAAATTGCCGGAACTGAACTCTGGGTTTGACACGGTTTACTGGTATCAGGATGAGATCCTTTCTCGTATAGAGGAGGATGAGTACGGCTGTTATCTGGACTCGGATGGAATAATGGCGGAACTGAAGCGCAGGGAAAGTTTGAATCCTGATGAAAAGGTTGTAGATACAATAAAAAAATCGGACGATGAAGGCTCAGATAAAAAAATTACAGAAAGAGAAAACTGGGCAGAAGATTCGGAGCATATAGGTTCATCCAGAGAGAACTTAGCCGGAGAAGGTTCCGCAGAAGAAACTCGACCGCTGGAAGAAGAGCACCGGCGGATTCCGCTTTCCTTCAAGCTGGATGTGCCGCATCAGGGAAATTACCAGGTGACGGTAAAAATCCGCAGACCCCGGCTGTATAAAGACCCGTGTACGGATTCGGTCCTTTCAGATACTTCAGATACGAATTTGATGATATTTACCGGCCGGAGACGGCTGGGATATCTTGTGAAGTACTCTGGCTCTGCAAAGGAAATACTTCGACCAGACGGTTCTGTGGATTCTGGCGAAGTATTTTACGCAAAGAGCTCAGGGGCTCAGAACGGGATTTCTGGAGCAGACTCTATAAATATATCCTCGACAGAAACATCCAATGATTTATCAGATGAATCATCCAGAGAACACGCCAAAGAATCTTCAAAAGAACCATGGACAGAACAGACATACACCATGACTGTCAACGTCTGCGATATTATCCCCCGCGGCCAGACAATCGCATACAGCGATACAACTCTCGATATCACAATCCTCGCCGGCCAGCCGCGCATCAGCGAACTTACCATAGAAGAAGTTGACTGTGCAACCATTTATATCGCTGGCGATTCTACGGTGACGGATCAGAGCGCGGATTACCCTTATGCGCCCGGCACGAGCTACTCAGGCTGGGGCCAGATGCTCTCAGCGTATCTGACCGGCGATGTGGCGGTGTCCAACCACGCGCATTCCGGCCTTACGACGGAATCCTTCCGCGAGGAAGGGCATTATGCGATTGTGGAAAAATATATTCGCAAGGGAGACTACTGCCTGTTCCAGTTTGCTCACAATGATCAGAAGTTGGATCATCTGAAAGCGCAGGGCGGCTACCGGCAAAATCTGGAGCGCTACATCCGAGAATGCCGAGAAAAGGGCGCGTATCCGATTCTTGTCACGCCGCTTGCGCGGAATACCTGGAAGGGCGGGGACGGCAGCTACAACGACCTTCTGGCGGAATACGCCGAGGTGTGCAAAGAAATTGGCAGCGAGCTGCAGGTGCCGGTGGCGGATCTGCATGGGCGCAGTATGGAGTGGATCATGCAAAATGGCCGGGAAGCCGTCCGGACCAGCTTTTTCCCGGACGATTATACGCACACGAACGATTACGGCGCATACCGGATGGCAGGATTCGTGGCGGACGAGCTGGTTCGCGTGTGCCGGAATTGGACAGATGGCCAGCCGCAGGCGCACGCACGCGAGGATGGCTCACACGATCGTCCGCAGGCACACATATGCAGTGACAGTTCGGGTTATCAATTTCTGGCGGCCTGTGTGACAGGCGGCTTCGGCGAATGGAATCCGCCCGCCTGTATCACACTGCCTGTGAAACCAGCAGCTTATGAGCATGTCTCAAATCCGGAAGGGGACGCGCAGCTCCTTGCAGAGATTTCAGACCCGGAGCACCCGGCCAGCCGGGTGGATGTGCTGGACATGGTCATCAAAACGGTGCGTTTTTTCTACACGAACGTTTACAATGACATGTTTGCAGATGTGATCGGTCACGAATGGTATGCAGGCGCTGTCGAGTGCGCGTACCAGAATGGGATTATTGACGAACATCTTGTAGAAAATGGATATTTTTATCCGGAAAAAGAAGTGACAGTGGAGGAATTTCTGGTTTTCGCGATCAATGGCTATAAGAGCCGGAGAGAGCTGCCGCCCCAGACACCCTGCGCATATGACGAAACCTGTGCACCCTGGGCGAGGCCCTATGTGCGGGCAGCCTGCGAATTGGGACTGTTGGAGCGAGATGGGAGCGATGATCTGCATCAGGCCGTCACCCGAGGCGAGGCGGCCAAACTGTGCCGGAAGATGAAAGTATAGAAGCTCATTGGAAAATGTACTGCCAATGGAAGGCCGTTTTGTAAAAGGAATATCCCATATGAAGCGTATAATAATCTTGAAACAACCTTGAAACTGAGCAAAAGTGCATGGATTTTCATGCAAACATGTGTTATAGTGCGCTATAGTAAATGTCAGATTTAATTGGTGGATCGTGCATGAGAAAACCATGTATGTAGAAATCTGTATGAAAGCGGACGACTAAAGGGAGATTCTAAATGGCGAAAAGATTTAATGTAAGTGGTGCCTGCGACCCAAACCGACATTATATGGTGAATCTGGATTCCAGATTAAAAGCAATCCGGGAGATGATAGACCAGGGAGAATATTTTACGATTAACAGGGCCAGACAGTACGGTAAAACAACTACATTGCGTGCTCTGGCGCGATATTTAAGAAGAGATTATGAAGTGGTAAGCCTTGATTTTCAGACACTGGATGCAGGGTGCTTTCAGAATATTTCTGCATTTGTAGCGGCGTTTGCGAATGAACTTCTGGATAATGTTCCTTCGTTTCCAAATGGAATAGAAGAGAAACTTAAAGCACTTGGGAAAAAACCGATAGAGCAGAATTATTCGCTGCAGGATCTGTTCAGAGTTTTAAAGATGTGGTGCCAAAAGGCAGACAGAAAGATTGTATTACTGATTGATGAGGTGGATACTGCTACTAATAATCAGGTGTTCCTGGATTTTCTGGCGCAATTGCGTGCCTATTATCTGAAACGTCCGGAAGTAGCTGCCTTTTGGTCAGTGATTCTCGCGGGTGTTTATGATGTCCGAAGTATTAAGAGAAAAATTCGACCTGACGAAGAACATAAGATGAACAGTCCCTGGAATATTGCTGCGGATTTCGATATTGACATGAGCTTTTCTTATAGAAGATATTAAAAATATGCTTGCTCAGTATGAAAACGATTATCATACGGGTATGGACATTCAAAAGCTTTCTGAGCTGATATATAGCTATACATCAGGGTATCCAGTGCTGGTTTCACGTATCTGCAAGTTTATGGATGAAAAAATTGTGGGAAGCGGCGAATTCCCGGACAAAAACAGTGTCTGGACGAAGGACGGATTTTACGAGGCAGAAAAAAGACTTGTAAAAGAAGACAATCCTCTTTATGAATCTCTGATGGGAAAACTGGAAGCTTATCCGGAACTGCGGACAGTAGTTTATGAATTGTTGTTTAACGGCAAATCCATTCCTTATGTTGCGACAAACTCTTATATTAAAGATGCAGCTATGTTTGGGTTTATTCGCAATGATAACGAACGCGCGGTGATATCAAACAGGATATTTGAGACAGTGCTGTACAATAATTTTATCGCGGAAGAATTTGTGACGAGCAGGATGTATGATGCTGGTGAGCGGGAACGAAACTATTTTTTTGTGGATGGACATCTGGACATTCGGAGAATATTGGAAAAGTTTATTGAGACATTTGAAGAGCTATATAGTCAGGAAGATGAGAGGTTTCTGGAAAATGTGGGAAGAAAATATTTTCTTCTTTTTCTCAAACCAATCATTAATGGTGTTGGAAATTATAGCATTGAACCGCAGACCCGTAACAGCGAGCGCATGGATCTGGTGATTTTTTATAAAGGAGAGCAAAACATCCTCGAACTCAAGCTCTGGCGGGGAAATGCATACAATCAGCGCGGAGAGGCACAGCTTTCTGGATATCTGGATTATTTCCATATGAAAAAGGGATATATGCTGAGTTTCAATTTTAATAAGAAGAAAAAAACAGGGATTCAAGAGATTATCCTTGGCGATAAGCTGTTAATTGAAGCGGTTGTGTAGGCAAGTTCGACAGACTTATGGAATGGAGATATGCCTATGAGCATAAGGGAATAGACGCTATTGAGCCAATCCCATTGGAACCGCCTGCAAGCTGTCCGCCGCCAGAGGAGCTGGGGAAAAAACATTTTAATGACAGGCTGTTATATGTGATTAAGGCTGAAGCTGGAGGCGGAGAAGTTTTATGATTATCAGAAATGATACGAAAATAAGCATGATAGCCCATTCTCATGTGGTTCACGCAGGGAAATGCTGTGAAAACGAGAATGTGAGCGAAGCGGTGCAAAAAGCCGCCGCCAATTTGCAGCGTGATATCAGGAAAGTCATTGCGCCGCTGCCGGAACGGGTGGATGCTGATGG
>JAJQFO010000009.1:27451-38172 GCA_021201095.1 Lachnospiraceae bacterium | reverse complement strand
TGGGGGTAGTATGCGCTTTTTTTGCTATCCGGTAGTTTATGTTTCACAGTAAAAGAAAAGAGAGCCCTGGCATTTATTATAGAATTTAAAGTCTTTGACCCTGAAGAAGAAAGTACTCTGTCTGACACGGTAGAAAGAGCTCTGCAGCAGATCGAAGATAAAAAATACGCTGCTGCTCTGACTGCAAAAGGGATATTACCTGAAAGCATCCGCAAATATGGATTTGCTTTTAAGGGAAAGGAAGTGCTGATCGGTTAAAGTCAGCAAAGGCCCCTGCGCTGGTATACTACGGCAATGGGCAGGATACAGAACACGTTTACACAATTGAACTATCCCATGCTTTTCATCCTGCCCCCATATTTGAGTTGTTTTAGCATTTTAGCACACTATTACTATTTTGCCATCCACTTCGGAGCCCGGCAGGAGCTCGACTCACTCATCTGGCAGTCATGGCACAGATCGTCAGCGACCTCCAGAATGACATCCAGGCATTCCAGATGATCCTTCCATTCCTCCGGAATCGCCTCATATCCGAGAGACGCTCCGACGATATTGCCGGTGACGGTTCCAGTAGAGTCGCTGTCGCCGCTGTGATTTACCGCCGCTATGATCGCCCTGGAAAAATCGTCCGCGTATTGCACTCTGGCAATCTCATTCCCAGCAGCAATTCCAGGGCTTGACATAGCATAAAAACGCGCCTATGATAAGGAACGCGTAAAGTGGAGAGCCGCGCCATTAGAAATCGCGCATGCGCGCGATGGGCACGGCCTGCATCCCGCATCGCAGGCGATGTGGGACATGTAAAGGAGGAAGTAAAATGTCCAAAGACGGATTAAATAAAAATGAAACAGCCCCGGAATATCTCGAACAGTTGACTTGGGAATCCCATCAGGCAGTAACGGAACTACTGCAGACAGCACATCTGAAGCAAGGCGATCTGCTTGTCGTCGGCTGCTCCACCAGCGAGGTCGCCGGGGAGCGCATCGGTTCCTATTCCAGTCCCCAGATGGCGGAGGCTGTATTCGCGGGTATTGACTCTGCAGCGAGAGAACAGGGCGTCTTTCTTGCTGCCCAGTGCTGCGAGCACCTGAACCGGGCTCTGATCCTGGAAAAAGAAGCAGCGGAAAAGTACGGCTATGAGCCGGTGAATGTCGTTCCGCAGCCAAAAGCCGGCGGATCGTTTGCCACGGCAGCCTGGAAGCAATTCTCACAGCCAGTGGCTGTGGAGCATATCCGCGCGCACGCCGGGATCGACATCGGCGACACTCTGATCGGGATGCATCTGCGCGAAGTGGCGGTGCCAGTGCGCATCAGCCAGAAAGCCATCGGCTCCGCACATGTCGTATGTGCACGCACCCGGTATAAATTTGTCGGGGGCGCCAGAGCTGTTTATGATGAAGCGCTTTTGTGATAAGCAGCTCATTTCATATTTTCTGTTCTTACCGACTATGCACCTTATCCCGGTGTATGGTTTCTGATATGCACCAACGCTCGGCGATCCGGCTCCTACCTTTCCGCCCAGCCGTTTCTTACGATATTTCGGGCAGAAGCGGTTACTGTTGTTGAATCTCGAGATCGGAACAAAATGTGAGAAAGTTGCTGGTCGTGTTGACTTTCCCGCTATAAAATGCTATATTAATAGCAAGTCAAATATCCGTGCAAGCTATGCCATAAGGTGTCGGCAAAGCCGACGGATCCCTTATGACTCTGGCTGCCTGGCTCGTTGCTTCGCGGGAATAAAAGGAGATTACTGCCATGAAAAATGCCACTGTCCGATTATCCGAAATATCAATCAAAAACTTCAAGAACGTCAAAAATGGAAGGATCAGCTTCCAGAATCCACGAAAAAAATACCGGGCAAGCGTACTCGGACTATACGGACAGAACGGTTCAGGCAAAACCGCACTGATTGACGCCCTGCAGATCCTGAAAAACATCCTGTGCGGGAAAAAACTGGAATCAGAGACCGCCGATTATATCAACGTGGACGCAGAATCCGCAGACCTGGAATACGTATTCGATATTTCCACGTCGGATGGAAATTACAAAGCTTATTATGAATGCTGCATTCGGAAGGATTACGAGAATACCGAACAGAACCTGGATCATGATACTTCACGAGACAAACAGTCTAAAACCGTGATTTTTGACGAAGTACTCAGCTTCTCCTTTGAAAACACGGACACCAAAATACGGAAAAGCCGCTTCATCGATACCCGTACGGCAAAAATTTTCGTCCCTGCCGTCAAATACAGACTCCTGATCGGAAACGAGGAAGAGACAAGGGTGAACCTGCTCGTGGCAAAGAAAATGGCAGAACAGACATCCCGTTCCTTCCTTTTCTCCAGGGAACTGCTGAATGCGGCAAGAAAACATGGTGGGAAACAGATGTCAGACACCGAGTAGAGCCGCCATATGAGCTTACTCGAAATTCTGATCTTTTACGGGCATTATGAACTTTTCGTCATCAACCAGGCAACAGCTGGCGTGATCAGCATGAATTTTCTCCCGCTGGCATTCAAATATGAAGATAGAAAAACAAAAGCTGCAGGTCTTACCGTCCTTCCTCTGGATACACCCTCTGTAATACTAAAGGAAACCGTCGGGATTGTAGAAAATGTAATTAAAAACATGAACATCGTCCTGGAACAGATGGTCCCAGGGTTGACAATCCGCTTGAAGGATCTGGGCGACGAAATCATGGAAAACGGAAGGGACGGAAAGCGTATCCAGCTGCTCTCCTGCAAGAACAGCAAGGAAATCCCGCTGAAATACGAATCCGATGGCATCAAGAAAATCGTAATGATCCTCCAGCTTTTAATTGCTATGTATAACCAGGATTCTGTTACCGTCGCGATCGACGAACTGGATTCCGGCATTTTCGAATACCTGCTCGGCGAAATGGTACGGATTGTCTCTGAAAAAGGAAAAGGCCAGCTGATTTTTACTTCTCATAACCTGCGCATGCTTGAAACACTGGACCGCGGCTTTGTCGCCTTCACAACGACGAACCCGTCCCGCCGATATATTCGGATGACAAACGTCAAGGACAATAACAATCTGCGGGATTATTATTACAGGGACATCACTCTGGGAACGGATAGCCAGAATGAACAGCTGTATGAACCGACCCACAACGCCGAAATCGCGTTAGCCTTCCGGGAGGCAGGTGAGATCATTGCCCCATAAGAGCAAAAAGAAAATCGTATTCATTATAGTCGAAGGTCCTTCTGACGATGAAGCACTGGGCGTGATACTCTCCCGTCTGTTTGATGAAAACGAAGTATATGTGGAAATCATGCATGGGGACATCACAACGGACAAAAACGTATCCCCGGGCAACATCGTCTCGAAGATTGGAGACCTTGTGAAAAAGTATGCTTCGTCCACCCATTACAAAGTGTCTGATTTCCAGCAGGTCATCCATCTCATTGACATGGACGGCGCGTATATACCGGATGATGCGGTTATATGCGATGAGACGCAAAAAACTCCGTATTATTCAGCAACTGAGATCCGGACGGCAAAACGGGAAAATATAATTATAAGAAATCATAAAAAACGCGAAAACATCGATCGGATCTGTTTCCAGGGGAAAATCTGGAATTCCATCCCGTACCGGGCATATTACATGTCGGCCAACCTGGATCATGTATTATATGACAAACTGAACAGTACGGAGGCTGAAAAAGAAGAAGATTCGCTTGTCTTCGCCAGAACCTACAAAAACAGACTGGATGATTTCCTGGTGTTCATTTCAGATTCCGAATTCTCGGTATGCGATGACTTCAGCGCATCCTGGAAGTACATCCGAACAGAAAAACACTCTCTGGAACGGCATTCGAACTTAGGACTATGCTTTGCGGAAATTCGGGAAAAACGAAAAGAAACAACCGAAATAACAGAGCAGGCACTGCCATCTGATTAATATTTTATAAAGAATTGTTGTAAACTGGTATTATTAAATTTGCCGCAATTGGCACTTTCAAAAATGCCAGTTTCGCATTATTATGGGCTCCAGTTAAATATCCCGAAGCAAGCAACAGAGTACATGTCTCTTGCGGCATCCCTGCTACACTTCGCGTGAATAACGGTTTCCGCGCATACCATTTCGCGTATGCCGCATGGAAACAGGATTGATCTACGAGGAGGACCCATTATGAAAAAACTGACTACAAAGAACCTTGTCATCGCGGCTCTTTTCGCCGCACTCACCTGTGTAATGACCATGTCCGTCCGCATTCCGATCCCCGGGACGCAGGGCTATATCCATCCCGGCGATGCCGTTGTCATATTGTGCGGTATTTTTCTGGATCCTGTCGTCGCCTTCTTTGCGGCAGGCATCGGCTCCGCTCTGGCAGATCTTCTGGGCGGTTATTTTATCTACGTACCGATCACCTTTGTCATCAAAGGACTGGTCGCTCTCTGCGGCGGTCTCTTTTTCCGCAGCAAGGCGGCTGAGGCAATGAATCAGTACGCAGCCGTCATTATCTGTGGTATTTTTGATATCCTGATCGTGGCGCTCGGCTACTGCTTCTGCGAGATTTTCCTGTATGGCTTTGCGGCGGCCATCTCCAGCGTACCGGCGAACTGTGTCCAGGGCGTGAGCGGACTGATCATCTCTGCCGTACTGTATCCGGTGCTGAAGGCAGCACTGCGGCAGGTTGCAAGTGCAACATAATTTCTCACCTGACTCTGCGTACTAATAACTATTAATCGAGCAGGGAGAATTTCTCCCTGCTCGCTGCGCAAGCCGGGGGCAGCTTTACCCGCAAAATTTCCTTACCCGGCTCTGTGCATAGAAAAAGGAAACGCTTTCGTGTCGTTTCCTTTTTGTTTTATCCTTTTTTGCTGTCATTTCATAAGAGGTACAACAGACACTGCCCGTAAAACTCTCACTACTTCGCCCCGGCCGCCTCCATCATCGCATCCAGCAAATCGTTAAAAACACATTTATACGTATAACGGCTAATGAGTCCAAAACGCTCTCCGCTTCCAGTGACCAGGCCATTGTCCCACCAAAGGCAGGGAACGCCGATTTCGTTAGCGGCACTGATATAATATCGGACCCACTCAGCACGTTCTGACTCGTTGTCCTTGCTCAGCGCGCCAAACTCTCCGATAATAACTGGTATACCGTTGTCGATGAACAGCTTTTTGAGAGTAGACATCAGTGAATCGATGTCGCCGGTATCATTGTTCCATGTATCGGTGCCTGAAATATTCAGTGCAAAATTATAAGGTGTATAGGCGTGCACAGAAACGATAATGCGATCGTCATCCTCCGGCACTTCAATATGAGAAAGAGCGTTGGAGGAGCTGCTCGCGGCGTAGCCTGGAATCATCAGCATCCGGTAAGGATTGCAGCCTCCCGCGGCGCGGATCGTATCCACAAAGGCCTGGTTTGCCGCATTCACGACATCCCATCCCTCCTGGTCGCCTCCCGTCCATTCGACAGAGGTTCCCTGCTTTCTAGGCTCGTTCTGCGCTTCAAAAATCAGATGCTCATCGTAATCCTCAAACCGTTCCGCGATCTGCGACCAAAGCGCAGACATCATTTCGCAAATGGTCTCCTCACTGTCATAATAGGGATCGTTCCAGTCCTCGTGATGCATGTTGATGATCACATAGGCACCCTTATCATAAGCGTAATCTACAATCTCCTGTACGCGATTAAGCCAGCTATCGGTAATCGTATAGTCAGGAGCTTCTCCAAAATGTCCCGTCCAGGTGACCGGGATGCGCACGACATTGAAGCCCGCGTCAAGAACTGCGTCGATCAGCTCTTCTGTCACCACCGGATTTCCCCAGGCGGTCTCAAATTTAGAAGGATCGTCATCGATGGAGGCGCTGCTTTTGGTAGCGTCCAGCGTGTTGCCCAGGCACCAGCCGATTTTCATCTCGCTGACTACATCTGCCGCGGTCAGTTCCTGCATGGCGGCTATGGTGTCTGCCTCAGCGGCAGCAGCACTGATATGCACAGCGCCCGCTCCCGCGCAGACCGCCACTACCCCCACAAAAGCCGCTGCAAAGATCTGTATCCTCGTTCTCATTTTTTCACCTCGGCGGCTGATTCTCTGATGATCAGCTTTCCGCCGACTACCTTTCTGCCGAAAACCTTCTCCTGGCCTTTGATCAGCCGGATCAGGGTCTCCACGGCCTGTCTGGACATCTCGTCCATATCTACCTCAATCGTCGTCAGCTTTGGCAGCGCATATGCACCCCAGGCGTAATTGTCAAATCCAACTACAGAGATATCCTCCGGCACGCGGTATCCCATTTTGTTCAGTTTTTCAATCAGGATGTATGCCGTTTCATCGCAATTGCATACAAAAGCAGACGGCATGTTTTCCCGCGGAAGTTCCAGAGGAATATTCAGCCCGTCCTCCCCTCTGTCCGGGATGATTTTATTTTCTCCGCGCGGCAGTCCATGCTCCGTCAAAGCTCTGTAAAATCCCAGATAACGATCCATGATGCTGGGCGTTGCCTGGATACTGCCTACAAATGCAAAATTTTCATGTCCCAGCCGGATCAGATAATCCGTCAGAATATACGAGCCGTACACATTATCCGGAATCACCCCGGGAATCTCCATATGGCGGTCATAATAATCCAGATACACAATTGGCTTTCCGGAGGCCCGTATCAGCTCCAGATAATCCTCTTGCACCTTTCCGAGCACGACCAGTCCATCCATTCTCAGCTCAGAAATCACATTCGGCGGCTGCATCTTTTCCAGCATCTGCGGCGTGATCATTTCCAGCAAGACAGAGTAATGGAACCGGGATAGCTCCAGCACCAGGCTGTGGTACAGCTTCATATAAAAGGAAAGCGCTGAGGTACCACTATTTGTAAAGTGTTCTTCCATCAGCACGCCGATGCTGTAGCTCTTTCCCTTCCGAAATGTTCTGGCCTCCAGATTATACTGATAGCCCATCTCATCCGCAGTTTCTTTGATCAGTGTGCGCAGCTCGCTGCCCACGCCTTCCCGGTCCCCGAGTGCCTTCGACACAGTGACTGTGCTGACCCCTACCTTCACGGCGATATCCCGCATTGTAATATTTTTAGCCATACATTTTATTCCTGCCTTTGTCTTCGTGAAATTGCTTTTCGCAAAGCTGTCAATGAGGGACCGCCGT
This sequence comes from Lachnospiraceae bacterium, assembly GCA_021201095.1. Taxonomy (GTDB): domain Bacteria; phylum Bacillota; class Clostridia; order Lachnospirales; family Lachnospiraceae; genus Choladousia. The sequence continues at coordinate 31,033 of JAJQFO010000009.1, read as the reverse complement.
AGCTCTATCTCTTTTCGGCTATGAACGCATTTTTCAGTTATGAAAGAAAACGATCTTCAATCATTGTAACTGTTCAGTACCTTCACAGTTACGAGGCTTATCCCGCACAAAGTGCGGGATGCCGCCCCGGCGAGGGGGAAAGCCCATTTAAAATCGCTGCGCGATGGGGAATATCCCGCACGAAGTGTGGGATGCCACCCGGCGAGGGCTTTCCCCCACATGCTATATGTTTTCATACGGTCTTCGCAGCAAGTGCGAAGACCTGTTCTGAACAGTTACCAATCATTTTCTTTAATAACCGCCCGGTTTCGAATCATATCCTGTATCTGCCATAGCAGATGCGCGATATACCTGCCGCCGCACGCCCTCTGGATAGTACGGCGAGACTCGTATTCGGAAACCGGGCGCATATTCGTGTCCAAAATCTTTTTCATACTGCAGCCCTATTGGATCCCGACAGATGATATCCGGATACGCCAGCCTGACTCACGCTTTGCACACGCCAAGATCCCTCGTAATTCCTTTATCGTCCAGTCGTTCAGCTCCAAATGGTCTGCTGCATTTCTCCCTGATTGCGTATCTGTATTCGTTCATCCACTTTGGACAGCCATTCATCGATTACTGCACCGGGAGCTTTGCTCCCGGTCACAGTAAACAAATCGCGCCATTCAAGCCACTAAATTCAGACCATAGCAATCATAACAATCAAATTACAGCTTTCAGATTCCTGCTCCGAATCGCAGCATTTTGGTGCTTTGATCAGCCGTAGAACGCATCCAGAGCATCCTGTACGCTCTGCTTCCAGGTCTCCTGGAACTGAGCTGCTGTCATGGTGCCGTCAAGCAGAGCCGTCCAATCCCAGTCAAGACTTAAGGAATTCCAGAGGTCAAAACCGCCCTTCTGTCCAACAGCTTCCATTACCTCGTAGTTCTCTTCCGTAACCGCACAGTCTTCCCACCAGGTCAGATCGCCGTCACGAACCTCGGTATCACCGTGATACCAGTTCTGCCATGCTTCAAATACTTCATAGACAAATTCAGGATCCTCTACACCAGTCGGGATCATCCACGCATTACCGGAGGAAACGTTCTTGGTATAGTTGGTTTCCTGATCGCCGCTCGGGCCAACCGGGAACTGTACCCAGGTTACATCAAAGTCAAGCGCGTAGTCTTCATTCTGAGAAGAAATCCATGCCGCATCAATCCAGAATGCTACGTTGCCGTCCATGTAGTTGTTCATGTTGGAGTCGAAGTCATCCGCATCCCACGGAATCGCTACGTTATCAACATTATACATATTGTAGATAAAGTCGAGCACTTCCGTCACTTCCGGGCTGGAGAGATTCTCGGTCTCGCTCATCGCGATTCCTGTACCATTGCTCATCAGCATCAGATAAAGCAGGAAGTCATAACGAGAGCCATAGCCATACTGATCGATGACGCCGTCGCCGTCTGTATCCTGGGTCAGAGCGATCATGTACTCTCTCCACTTATCCCAGGTCCACTCGCCTCTCTCATAGAGATCGTTCGGGGACTCCAGACCTGCCGCATCCAGAATCTGCTGATTGTAGGCAAGCATGTAGGTGTTGTAAAGCACAGACTCACCACTGTTGGAGCCAAACAGATAAACACCCTCATCCAGACCAATATCAATCGGGGAGAAAACCATCTCTTCGCTTAATACATCCGCATCCTCCGGGAGAACCTCTTCCAGATTGGTAGCGAAGCCATTCAGAGCTGCCGGGATACCGAAGCTTAAGTCTACCTCATAGATATCGCAGTCCGGTGTGCCTGCAAGTACAGAGGTATTGATGGATTCCTGTACGCCGCTGTAGGTCAGGTTCACGAACTCAATCGTCACATTGTAGGCTTCCTCAACCTCTGCGACTACATCAAAGTGCATCTGCGCAAGCTCTTCATCCGATACGCTCGGATCATCGTAGATGTCGGTGTTGGTGCTGTCATAATAATGATCATACCATGTGCCGATCGTGATGGTTCTGGTCTCAGAATCCGATGCGCTTGAGGTAATGCTGGCCATACCGACGGTCATCGTCGCGCACATTGCCAAAGCAAGGGCCTTTTTCATTTTCATTTTGTAATTCCTCCTTTTACATGTCATGTCCTGCGTCATCATTTGATGCAGGCTATGTTTCGATTCGTACTGTGAATCGAAAACGCTGCCGCGCCATTACCGACAGGCAATTTCTATTGCGCGGCTTTCCCGTGTCATGCATCGTCCAACTATATTTCTTACCGCTTTCTCTGTTCTCCTTTAATCCGGGCGGCGCGGTAAAGCTGCCGCCGTCCGGAACTGCATACTTTTTGTAATAGTCGATAACTTGCTTCGGAACTATTACGTCACATAAAATCACTCATTACATGTCACACCTGTAAATCGGGACATACCGGAAATCTGGTCAGGGTGTGACTTGCCGCAATCACTCTGCCGCTGTGCCAACCGTGATGCTGTAAACCTCCCATGCGCCGGAAGCTTCGCACTGCATTCTTGCACCCCAGGTGCTCACATCGTCGCCGCAGATTTCTGCGAGCTGCTCATAAGTGATCTGGCAGGTGCTTCCATTGTATACGCCTGAAAGGCTGCCGCTGCCGTCCAGATTGCCTACGCCTACGCGCATCCAGCCTGCTTCTGCATCCGGCATTACGATCCAGATGTCGCCATTCTCGCTCGTATAGGTAATGGTCACGACTGCGCCCGGAACGAGTGCGTCAATGATCTCCTGCGGCATATCAAAGCCGTCCTGAGACCAGCCGTCTCCGCTCGTCGCAAAGCCTTCAAAGTTTACAGTGTCCTTTACAGCCTTCAGCTCGGCAGCTGTGCCGACCTTCACACTGTATACTTCCCATGCACCGGAAGCCTCGCACTGCATTCTTGCGCCCCAGGTGCTTACATCGTCGCCGCATACTGCCGCAATCTGCTCGTAAGTGATGTAGCAGGTGGTACCGTCATAAACACCAGAGTCAGAGCCGCTGCCGTCCCAGTTGCCTACGCCTACGCGCATCCAGCCTGCTTCTGCATCCGGCATTACGATCCAGATCTCGCCGTTCTCACTGGTGTAGGTGATCTCTACTACAGAGCCCGGTACCAAAGCGTCAATGATCTCCTGCGGCATATCAAAGCCATCCTGTGACCAGCCGTCTCCGCTTGTCGCAAAGCCTTCAAACTCAACCGCATTCTGTGCTACGATCTGGTTGGAAGCTGTGCCAACCTTGATGCTGTATACTTCCCATGCGCCGGAAGCCTCGCACTGCATTCTTGCGCCCCAGGTGCTCACATCATCACCGCAAACTGCCGCGATCTGCTCATAAGTAATCTGCGCGATATTCGCGGAACCATTGTAGTAAGCGCTGTCAGAGCCGCTGCCGTCATAGTTGCCGACACCTACACGCATCCAGCCTGCTGCCGCATCCGGCATTACGATCCAGATATCTCCGTTTTCGCTGGAGTAGGTAATCTCTACTACAGAACCCGGTACCAAAGCGTCGATGATCTCCTGCGGCATATCGAAGCCATCCTGTGACCAGCCGTCGCCGCTCGTTGCAAAGCCTTCGAACTCTACTG
>JAJQFO010000009.1:0-27351 GCA_021201095.1 Lachnospiraceae bacterium | reverse complement strand
AAGCCATCCTGTGACCAGCCGTCGCCGCTCGTTGCAAAGCCTTCGAACTCTACTGCATTGGAAACTGCGAACAGGTTCGAACGGTCTTCCGCAGCTGCCGATGTGTATTCCGCTGTGGTATCCGCTGCCAGGACATTGCCGTCCGCATCCAGGAAGGTAATGTCATCAATGTAGAAGGTTGCCGCGTCATCGCCCTTGTAATCCTTTCCCGTATCATCCTCTACGGACAGTACAAGGTAGCTTCCTTCTACAAAGGACAGGCCGTCATCCGGGTCCACGGTGTAGCTGATGGTCTTCGGATTGCCGCTCTCCATATAGATCGACCACTCCGAATAATCCTTGTCGAGATTCTCACCCAGGAATGCGTAAATGCATCCGGCAGCTGAATAGAAGGTTCCGCCCGGGTTTGTCATCCCGATTGTCATCTGTACTGTGGAGAGCTGGGAAATCTGATCTCCCAGAAGCGCATCCACCTGGATCGCCACATACTTCACACTTGCATCGGATGCAATCTCAAGCGCCGTAGAGCCATTGTACTCCACCAGCGACAGGCTTGCGTCTGCTGCAGCGCTGTTGATCGTCTTGTCGTTGCCGACAAACCCGTACAGGCCGTCTTCGAAGTCGATGCTCGCGGCACTGGCTTCTTCCGCGTACACCGCGCCCGAAGAAAGGCCAAGTACCATTGCCGCTGTCATGGACAGCGCGATGAGTTTTCTTGCTTTCATCTCTTTTCCTCCTTGAAAGAAAATTTAGTGTAACTGTGAAACGATTGCACAGCTACAAAACAGAAATGGTTGTAACGATTCAGTACAATCCTTTGCACTTGCTTTAAAGATACTGAAAAGTTACGATTTGTAAGCAGCCCGTCTCCTACCCGACGATACCGCTTCGTTCCACTCCCTCTATAAACTGCTTCTGCAGCAGGACATAGATGATTATCACCGGTATCATGACCAGCACAACACCCGCATCCAGATACAGCTCCAGGATGCTCGGGTCATAGATCTTTTCCACGTTTGAGATGGAAGCCTCAATCGTAGAAATCTTCTTGCTGATCACAATGTTGTCACTGATCAGAAACAGCTTGGCGTAAAACGTATCGTTATACTGCCATACAAGAGAGAAGATTGCCACCGTCACAACAGAGGGCAGCGCATTTATGAGCATGATACGGAAATATGTGTACCAGATCCCGCAGCCGTCCACGAGCGCCGCCTCTTCGATCTCCTTCGGAAGCCCGCGGAAAAACTGATTGAAAATATAAATGTACAAGCCCGACCTTAAGCCGCACCCGAATGCCGTCATGATATACATCGGTATGGGAGTAGACAGAAGGTTCACTGCCGATCCTGTGACTGCTTTTATAATTCCAAAGATATCAAATTTCGCAAATGTCATATACAGCGGGAGCATGATCGTGTTGGTAGGGATCACGATCATAAGCACCACACAGCCAAACAGGACATTTTTAAATGGAAAATTGAATCTTGCGAATCCATAGCCGACCATAGAGCAGATAAATACCTGAATCACCATCAGTGTCAGAGAGTAAATCAGAGAATTTTTCATCGTGGTCGCATATTTCAGATACTGAAACGCCAGCTTATAGCGCTCCAGTGTCGGTTCCTGCGGTATCAGGTATACCATCGGATTGTAATAATCCGAGTTGGAGAAAAAAGAACTGCTGATGATGCCCAGCACCGGACCCAGTATCACATAGCTGACACCGATGATGAGAATCCACCTAAACACAAACAGGACAAACTTCTTCAGGTTTCCCACCCAGCGCGTCATATCATTGACGAACTGCGCATCCTGCGTAAAGCCTTTTACAAACGAAGATCCTGAAAATGACTTCTTTGAAGATTTCGCATCGGCTTTTTTCCGTGTTTTCGCATTTGCATTAGCACTTGCGCTCATGTCTTTTCCCTCCCGCCTAGTTATAGTAGAACGTCCGCTTTTGAATGAATCCGCACACGATCACGAGGATCAGACATGTGATTGCCGTGGAGCACAGACTGAACACAGAGCTCAATCCATAATTCATCTCCGTAAAAGCGGTGGTATAAGCCAGATCAACTACTTCTGAATTCGTAAAGCTGTCGACCACGGTATAGACGACGTTGGTGACTATGTGCGGCATAACCATCGGGAAGGTGACCTTCCAGAAGGTCTCATACGCGGTCGCTCCTTCCATCTTCGCCACCTCGTAATACGAGGACGGGATCGACTGCAGTGCCGCAATGAAAATGATAATCTGCACGCCGGACGCGTTCACAATATCGCTGATCCGGGAGACTGCTCCTGAGACATATTCAATCAGCACCTGCGGAATGCCAAGCGAGGAGAACATCTGGATATAGTAGGCGATGCCTACTCCTCCTGACGACTCCGCAGCCATCTCGGCGCTGGCACTGGTGATTCCGCCGCTCATCATGCTCCGCGCCAGATCCATCGCATCCACGATCGCACCGGAATTTAAAATTACCGGCAGGAAGAAGATCGCCCTCACAAGCGTTCTCCCCCGGAACTTCTGATTCAGCAGCATTGCCATAAACAGGCTGAAAAAAGTAATCAGCGGCACATCAATCAGCATATTTCCGATCGACGTCGTCAGCACCTGCTTATAAGAGGCATGGACGCGAAATGCGTAAATATAATTTTCCAGTCCGACAAATTCCAGTGAATAGCCGCCGCCTGTCTTGACCGTCAGATCCGATAAGGAAAACTGGACGGACATAAACAGGCTTCTCGCATAGAACCAGATAAAACCGATCAGCCATGGCAGGATAAAGAAGAATCCGGCGATGCTTCGTTTTCTTGTCAGCGTCAGAAATTTCTTTTTCGTCTTCATCCTTCTCACACTCCTTCCACCGTGTAGCTTCTTGCCGGTACTGTCACGCCATCGATCGTTTCATTCTTCGTGCCGGTATTGACATAAATCGTCACACCGTTTGAGTAGGTGACTGCCCGGACATTATCACTTAAGATCTCATGATTTATCATCTCCGCACCATTTACGTACTTCAATGCATTGTTCACCTCATTATAGACATACAGAGCATCGTCTAACCAGGTGCTGTATTCCGTAGAGTAAAAATAGTTTACACTGGTATTTTTAATCTCACTGGACGACTGATATGAGAACATATAGTGAGGGGAAGCGCCATTCTCAATCAGGCTCAGAATGATATCCGTCTCATCACTGGTGTCGCTTAAGTTAATCACATCGCCCGAATAATCAATATATCCGTGAAGCAGCATCTCGTAGAATGGCACATTCTCATCAATAATGTAGTAGTCATTTCCTGTCAGCGGCACATTGATGATGTCGTCCGCGTAGGCAAAGGAATAGTCGTTCGCATCGTTGAGCATCACGCTCTTTCCGGTTTCCTCTATCTCCGAAAGAGAACCCAGCACCACATCGAGCGCTTCCTCGCGGTCAATCACGTTCGTCCGTCTTTTATCGGAATGCAGCTCACTGGCCAGATCTCTTAATGAAATACCGCTGATATCATAGTTTTCAATTTTCGTCGTAAATTTACTGATATAGCGCACCAGGAACTTCGGTGAAATCAGCGCGTACAGGTTCGAATCATAGCCCAGGCCTGACGTCTGCCGCAGCGTGGTCGGATTCACCAGACCAAAGTCCGCAATATAGCCGGAGCCATAATACCGCGCGGACTCATTACTAAATGAATACCGTTTGCTGATCTCTGTCACCTTCTGGAAGGCCACATCCGCGTAGAACGTGCCGCCCGATGACGTAAGCGTCTCACTTAAATCTTCCAGTGATGATTTATTGCCAAGGACAGACGAGACATTGATCTGATCCACCACGCTGTGATAATATCCGCCATTCATCCAGCCCTGGAAATTCATCACCTGATTCGTAATTCCATTCGATGAAAGATCTTCTGATATCTCCTGTGCCTGATCAAAGGTCGTCATTGCATAGGTGCCGTTGTACTGTGCTCCCAGGAAATATTTTGTTGTCGTCACACCGCCCAGGATGTCGTAATAAAACTTGATATCCTCGCCGGAGGCATCCTCCTGTGCCGTCAGCACTCCTTCCTCTTCCAGACGATTTCGATAATAATTCGCCGCCGCTGAATAGGTCGCGTCCTCCTCCGTCAGCATGGTATAGCGTACAGTCAGGTTCGAGTCGTAATACTCATCCTCCACCACCGGCAGATCTGCTTCGTTGCCTGTTGTACCAAACATGGACAGCTTTTCATTTCCCCGCAGGACAAAGGTCGCGTACACGTAATTGTAGCTGTTGATTTTCCCTGAAACGCCAGCCGAAATATAAGCCAGCGACGCACCGTCCTCAATCGTAGCAAAGATACCTGATTCCTCCTCGCGGAACAAGCCGAAGAGGGCCATCCTGGCATCCTCACTGTTTTCCAGCACGGTATACTCCGCCATCAGCGGGTCAATACCGTAAACATACTCCGAATAATTCGAGACCGACGTTCCGTTCTTTCCATTATTAAAGTAGATCAGCGATCCGGAACCGTTCGGCACCAGCATGTAGCCGTCCTCTTCCGTTCCCGCCGCGCCGAAATAGCGAAGCAGCTGGATGCGGTAAATCGTACCGCCGCCATTCTCCACGACCTGACTCATGGGTATCGTCGCTTCTACGCCATCCTCCACCAGACGGTATTCCAGCGGAATCTCAAAGGAAATCGGTACTGCTCCCTCGATGCCGGAGCCTTCCATCTCGCGGAGGTAATCCTCCTCTGTAAATCCGGCTTCCTCAAAATACTTGTTCAGCTTACGGATCTGGGAAGCACCCGTTTTCGCAGATTCCAGAAGCTCCAGATAGCCGTCCGCCAGACCGCTCGTTGTGCCTTCCGTATATTTCTTTGCCACCTGCTTTGCGTCATCCTCGGAAAGCTTCGACATAACCTCATTGAGAGTTTCCTCGCTGATGTATTCCGGTACAATGCCCGTCGATGCCGTCATATCGCCGATGGTGTAGATAAAACGAATCCCGTCTTCGATCGCCTCGACCTCCAGCTGCCCCAGTGATGTGCTGTAGCTGTAGGAATCATAGGTGCCCGTAGTCCTCGAGGTATTGTAATAATCCACGATCAGCTGCGATCTCATGTAATTCTTATTGGTCTCGTTCGCTACCGTGTCGTCGTCCACGCCTGTCGGATTGGAATAAGTGATCTCCCCGTTGCGCTTGTCCACGACCGCCACTTCAGCGGTTTCCAGGTTCGCATAGAGCTTAAGCGTGTCATTCTCTGCCGCCAGCACCATGCCGTCCACGTCGCTCTCTTCCTCCGAAAGAGCTGTGAATTCCGTTCCTTCCTCGTATTCATTGCTGGTCAGATATTCCCGGTATGCATTATACGAATAATAATGAAAAAACCACCATCCCAGCAAGGATACCACCGTAATCAGGACGATTCCGATCAGCACGAGAAGGATTTTTCTGCTTTTACTCATTGTCTCTCCTCCCCCTTATGTTCTGAAAATCAGTTCCTGATAGATACTGTAGAAGAAGCTGTATACCTGATTGATCAGATCCGCCACCAACAGAATCAGGAAGATGATAATCAGCATGGCCAGAAACGTCAGCAAAAGTGTGATCAGCGTTTTCCCCAGCGTAAAGTTCTGCACTGTCATAATTCCCATCAGTATCATAATCAGCCCATAGGCAACACCAATCGCCAGGATCATCCAGTAGAACGCCTGCTCCCCGTCCGCCACAAACTGGCTGACGATCGTCGCCAGATTAAAGCAGAAGATCATCGGGGTCATCCCGTAGCCGATCGCAATCGCAATGTCCTTCATCCGCCCCTCGCCTTCCATCAGGCAGGTGATGGACCAGTTGCTTATGCAGAACAACAGATACAGCAGCAGAACCGCTCCAAGCTCGGTCAGACTGTTCACCGTCCTCGGATCCGTGTCATTGACTACAAAGCTCGCCAGCAGGCGGTTGGCAGAAAAGCTGAAGGAAAAGAGCATTACCAGCACGACCGCGATCGGCACGCTTCCCCGTCCGCGGTGGCGGATCTCATAATAAGCATCCATCGGATGGCTCACCGTGTAAAATGCGTATTTCCATTTTTCTTTAGAAAATAAACTGTTCATTTACGCAAGCCCTCCTTCTGCCGGTTGCTTCGGATTTTTCCGTCTTTTAAGCACCTGCCTGACAATCATCCAGAGTACGATCACGACAACGATCACCGTGAGCACAGAGCCGACATTTTCCGTCAGGATCTCGTTTCGGTAGCGCTTCCAGGCGATGGAATAATATTTCTGGTTCATGCCGAGCTTTAAGTATTTCATCGCCAGCTGATTCTCACCGGCCGTCAGGTAGGCTTTGCCGATACCGGTGTTCGCCAGTTCGTTGTTCTCATCCAGCTCCAGTACCCGTTTCCAGAGATCCACGGCCTGCGTCTCGTCGCCGTCATAACGAAGCCCGGTCGCCTCATTGATCAGGGAACCGTACTCAGTTGCCGAAAAGATCATGATCGAACCATAGTAAGAATCCAGTACGATCAGGTTGCTGCCGCACTCATCAATTGCCACAGGCGTGTTAAAGGTTCCCTCCTGTGTGCCGAGTCCGCCAAAGATATAGAGCAGATTGCCTTCTCGGTCATAAGTAAATATGCGGCCACGCTTGCGGTCCAGCACCGAATAAATGCCTTTTCCGCGGTAAGTCACATCTGTAAACTCTGATGGACCGGCATAGGTGCCATAGGTACCGGTCGTAAGATCACCGCCGACGTTCCCGTTTTCACCCTTCTGGATGACGTCCTCGCCACTCGGATTCAGGCGCCGCACGCCCTGCTCTCCGTCCGAATCAATGTTAGAAGCGTATACAAAGCCGTCCTCGTCGACATCAATCCCGGTAAACTCGGTCGGGATGTAGAGCTGCTGGTTCGCCCGCTCTTCCTTGCTGGCCAGCCTTCTCCAGAATTTCTCCCAGAGCGTAATCTTTACTTCAATGGTTCCAAAATATCCGATAAAGGAGCCTTCGTCGTCAAAGACCAGAATACCCTCAAACGCGTTCTGACAGATCACGTAAACACGGTCTGCATAGTCGACCGCCACCTTCAGAGGGGTAAAGACAAAACCGTCTTCCAGAATGTTCGACTGCGGATTGTCCACAATCTTGACAAACTCGCCATCCAGGGTCAGCACAACAATTCGCTTATTACCTGAATCCGCAATATAAAGCTCTTCATTTTCCGATACAAACACCCCATAAGGAGCACTGAACGTATCTTCTTCTCCATTGTTGTCAAAGGTTTCCATTACCTGCAGTACCTCATCCATGTCAGAATTGAGTACCACAATGCGGTTATTGCCGGTGTCTGCCACATAGACCAGGCCTGCCTCTGACACGTACAGGTCCTGAGGCTCAGCGAAATTGCCGATCCCCAGCGAATCTCCGGTCACGGATCCGGCCGGCACATAGGGAGCCGGTGTATACACAATATCGTTCCAGTATGTATAATTGTAAGAATCATAAGGCAGCTCATCCGCCAGCGCCTGCAAAGGCACCAGAGCCAGAATCAGCAAAGCGGTCAGAAGGCTCAAAGCTCTTCTTTGAAAACCGCGCCGCGGGCGGGATGTTCTGTGCTGTTTTGTACTTTCTCTCATTCCATCCCCTCCCGTTATTCTTTCATACCGGAGGTCGTCATCGTCTCCAGTACGTTGCTCTGGCAGATCAGGAAGAAGGAGATCGGCACGATGGCGATGATAAAGGTCACCGCAGCAGCCGCGCCCGCTCTCGCTGTACCGCCTGCCGAGATCTGCTGCAGCGCATACTGCAGCGGTTTCAGCTCCTCATTGCGCAGGAACAGGCTTCCTGTATTGCCCCACATCTGCTGGAACTGGAAGATTGCCAGTGTCAGCCATGCCGGCTTCACATTCGGCATCACGATACTCCAGAAGATTTTCCACTCACTCGCGCCGTCCAGCCGGGCCGACTCCAGCAGGGCGTCCGGTATCTGTTCCATGAACTGTTTCATCAGATAAAGACCCATGCCGTAGGAAAAGGCCGGTAAAATCAGCGCCGCGTAGGTATTGTTGATATGCAGCCAGCTGATGATCAGATACTGTGGTACCTGCGTCACCTGCCAGGAGAACATCATCGACAACACAACCATATTGAACAGGATTGTCTTACCCGGGAAGTTATGCTTTGCCAGCGGGTAGGCCGCCAGGGAAGCAAAAATTACATGCCCCACCATACCTCCGCCGGTAATGATGATTGTGTTCAGTATGTACCGCGAAAACGGCACCCAGGAATCGTTCATGATCACGAACAGATCCGTAAAATTATCCAGCGACGGATTCCGCACAAAAATTTTCGGCGGAAACTGGAACAGCTCATCCAGCGGCTTTAAAGCGTTGTTGACGATCATCACCAGCGGCAGCGCCATAAACACGCCGCAGATTGCCATGATCACAAACAGCAGCGAGTTGCCTGCCATGGAGCGGTTGAGTTTTTTCTCCCTCGGACGTTTCCAGAAAGGAATCTTCCGCAGATTTTTCCTGAGGGCAGCCTCTTCGGATGTCTTTGCTCTGCTCATTCGCCTACCCTCCTTAATACTCTCTGCACCAGCTGGTTCGTGCCCACCATCAGCAGGAAGAGCACGGTCGCGATCGCGGATGCGTAGCCCATCTCAAATCGCGTGGACCCATAGTCCAAAAGGTGCGTGACCACCGTCGCGCCCGCGTAGTTGACGGACGGGTTGCCGGCCAGCTGAATGGAAATATCCGATACCGCGAACGACTGTGTAATCTGCATAACTGCACCGAACATCAGCTGCGGCTTCATCGCCGGAAGTGTCACATACCAGAGCTCCTGCCAACGGTTTTTGATACCATCAAGTGCTGCCGCCTCATAGAGATTTTTATCCACAGTCTGCAGACCGGCGATAAACGACAGGAAACCGGTACCCAAAGACAGCCACAGCTGTACGATAATCAGCATCGGCAGGACATATTTTTCTGTCTTCATCCAGCTGATCGCTTCATCAATAATGCCCAGTCTCAGCAAAATACCATTCAGGTAGCCATAACGGTCGCCGGTCAGGATCAGATTCCAGACCATATAGGCATTGCCGCAGATACTCGGCGCATAGAAAATCAGGGTCAGGAACGTACGGAGTGGTCCCTTGAAATCATTGATAATCCAGGCAAACAACAGGCAGAGGATGTAGCTGATCGGACCCGTAATCACCGCAAAAATCAGGGTATTTTTCAGCGCGATCATGAAAATATCATCCTCAAGGAACAGCTTGATGTAGTTATTCCATCCATTGAATGTCGGCATCTCCAGCATATTAAAATAGGTAAAGCTGAAGAAAATCGACATCAGCACCGGCACCACCGTAAACAGGAAAAACAGGATAAAAAACGGTGCCAGCATCGCGTAGCAGGTCTTGTTCTTTTTGATCTGGTAGCGAAGCGTCTTCTGCTTTGCCGCGATCTCCGCAGCACTTGCAGGAACCACCGCAGTACCCGGATCTTTCTTTCTGCTCATACTCTAGAACTCCTTCCCTTATCTTTTACTCAAAACCCATTCCGAACGAAATGAGGATTATACTGGCTTTACTCCATCGTTCCGCCTGCTGCATCCGGCAGGCGGAACGCCTTTTTATTCTGCCAGCGTAAGTCCCAGCTCGGTGCGTTTGTAGGTAATCTCTGCGTTGATATACAATACTTTGTCCATCAACTCCTCACGCGGCGAGGCCGTATCCAGATTCGTCACCACCGAGTAGAAGGCGTTGTAGACGTTTCTCCAGGAATAATAGCCGCCCGGCACCTGCGGGATGCCGTCCACCCACTCAAACGCTGCTTCCAGAGCCTCCATATCGTCCACCGGCCATGCCATATTTTCAAAGGCCTCCAGATTCGCGGTCGGCACTCGCGCAGCCGAACCCATCAGACTTTCCATTTCCCGTCCGTACTGTGTCTGGACATCTGCTGAAGTCCACCATTTCAGGAATTCCCAGCATTCCTCCGGATAATCCGTACTCGCCATAATCATACTTGCAAGACCCGTGCAGGCCACGCTGTGGTCCACGGTTCCGTCCTCCTGCACCGTGCCCGGGATCTGTGTGAAGCTCCAGAGGCCGTCGATATCCGGTGCGGAAACCACCAGGTTGTTATAAACAGTATAGTCGGCAATAATGATCGGGCATTCACCGGTACGGAAACGTTCCTCCACACTCGTCTCATAGTCCAGACCGTAGTCCGTATAATACTCGCAGAATTCCTTGAATACATTGACCGCCGTATCGGAATCCAGTGCCGAAGCCGTGCCATCCTCCGTATAGTAGGAACCGCCATTCTGATAAAGCAGGGAGGCAAAGAGCTGCTCCGTCGGCAGCATACCGAATTCCATCTGGTTCTGCGCCAGCACCGTCATGACCACCTTGACATCGTCCCAGGTCTCCGGCACTTCCAATCCCAGCTCCTCCAGAATATCCTTTCGATAGAACATCACCGGGAAGGTGGTGGTCTCCGGCAGCGCGTAGGTCGCTCCTTCAAATTGCAGAGCCTCCATCGCCGCATCAGAGAAGCGTTCCGTCACCTCCTCCAGATCATCAAACTGGGAAAGATCCAGTACCGCATTACGAATACCATAGTTGACCGGCGTATCATTGCCCGTATTTAAGACCGCCCCGGCGATACCATTTGTATTTGCGACCTGAATCGCGACGTCAGGGCCTTCTCCGGCAAGCTCCGCCTTCAAAAGCGTACTCATATCTACCAGCTGGACGTTTACATTAATGTTGTATTCACTTGTAAACGTTTCATCAATCATGGACTTGATCACGTTCGCCTGATCCCGGCCGGTACCGACCCAGAGTGTGATCGTTACGCCTTCGTCCGAATCCTCAGCCACGTTGCCGATCTGGTTGTAATCAATAACAAAGGAATAATACAGGCGGCTGCACTCATAGCTGATCCTGCTCCAGACCGATGTGTTGTCATAAGTGATCGTCTGATCTGCAGAATAGATGTTGATCCGGTCAATTGCCAGAGGCTGCTCGATGACCTGTGTGATCCAGTTGCCGCAGGCACGGACATTTGTCTTGTAGGAGCTGATCGTACGCACAAAATATTCCGGATCCTTAATCAGGTCATCCAGCTGGTCGCGCATAGTGATCAGCACCGTCTCCTTATCGGATTTCTCACCGATCAGTGCTTCCAGAGCCTCGATCGCGTCATTGAGCTGGTCGCGCACCGCTGTCAGCTCGTCTACCAGACCCGGCAGCGTACTCTCAATCTGATAGTCACGGTAGGTATCCGGCGACACACCCGTGATCTTGATGATCTCGCGGTAAATGCTGTTCAGCTGTGTCACACAATCCTGCACCTCACTGATGATGTCGGAGAAGTCGCCCAGCACCACTTCCATGCGGATGGTATGGTGTCCCTCTTCCAGATAGAAGGAATACGCGTTTCCGTCCTCATCTGAAAGCACATCCTCCCGCCAGCTGGAGCTGTAGGTAAAGCCGTAGGCTTCCAGCTCCTCAAACGGCACCTCGCCGTCGATCGTAATCCGGCGCGACACATAGATACCGCGCACCGTGTTCTGTGCATCGTAAAGTGAAATATTGTAATAGCCGCTCTCCGGCACATCAAAATCCCATTCAATCCACTGTCCGACCAGCCTCCAGGAATTGCCGCCGATGGTATTATTCAGCAGTTCCTTTGCGCTCGACGGAGAAACGGACGGCGAAGACTGATCCTGAATCGGATAAAGCATCTGGGAAGAACTCTTGGTCGCGTTCTCGCCTTCAATCGTGATGCTGATGCCCGATGTATCCTCCGCTCCGGCCGCATCCTGCTCCGCCTTCACTTCCTCATAGGAGGCAGTCTCTTCCGTCTTGCAGAAGGTGATCGAGTTTACTACCATCGGCTCACGCTCTGAAAGCAAAGAAAGTGTGTGTTCCCCCTCGGTCAGATAAACCTTCAGCGGTGAAGTGATGTAGCCGTCGCTGTCATAGACATAGCTGCTGATCCATTCCGGCGCCTCGGTCATGCTGGGTTTGTTGTCATTGCCTTGATTGTCCTTGCCCCAGTCATAGGTAGCAGAGCCGCTCTCGTCCGCCTCGCCCGCTTCCGCGTCATAAACCCATACGCGGTTAAAAGAAACCAGTGCCAGCTCTTCATAAGGCAGCTCGCCATCAATGAAAATCGCGCGTTCAATCGAAGAGCCCTTTCCTTCGATCGGGAAATAGTTCAAAACGATACTGTAGAAACCCTCTTCTTCCACGGTAAACGTAAACTCCGCCAGAGAGTCCTCGCTGGTGTATACACTGTCCCCCTCCAGGCCTTCATAATCCGTATAAATCACCGGATCCACCGTCTCATCGGACTCATCATAGCGCTCCAGGTCATCTGCGGTCACAACGATCTCTGTATCCGGATAGACTTCCTCATACCGGGTCAGATATTCCTTATAGTCCGGAATCGAATCATCGACGGTATAGGTACTCACGATATCATCGAACTCATCCATCGTCATGTTTGTCGCCGCAGTATTGATCGCCATCACTGACGTGAACACCATCACTCCGACCAGCAGATGAAGCCGCGAGGACCATTTGCGGTTCTTAACAAATGTCACAGACCGCTTACGCCTTCTGGAAACCGCCGCGGATGCAGCGCGGCTGTTATTTTCAGGAACTGCCATTGTAGATGCCATCTCTCACTTTTCCTTTCCTTTTCGTTCTTTATCTGTCTTTTTCCTGTCAGCTCTTTTTGCACGATCTTTATCCGATTTCCCAGTGTCATAGTACCAGGCATCCTCCTGTCCCTCCTCAGGCTTCGGCATGTAAGCCAGCAGTGCCGGCTCCACCATAAACGTGATCACCAGACACCAGAGTCCCGGGATAAACAGGATACATGGCATAGGCAAAATATAAAACAAAAGCCATGCAATTCCCACGGTTCCCGCTATAATAACAACCGTATACGGGAAAAAGCGGATGCACATCAGAAACGCCAGCTTCCAGCAATTTGTCAGCTTCATCTCAAACCGTGACAATACCGGAAACACATATATGGCCACCGCTGCACTTAAGAGCATCAGCACATTGTAGACTGTCACCATGTGAGTCCGCTCATTCACCTGCGAATACCGTCTGCCCAGATAAAGCAGGCCAAACCACACCGCAAGCTCCAGCACCAGCAAAATACCCTTTTTCATTGTCCGTTTCATGGAGCCAAAATACTCCTTAACCGGAGCTCCCCTCTCCCGCCGGATACTCTTGATCGTCGCGTAGTAAAAGGAGGTAAGAGCCGATCCGATTGTCACAATCGGTATGCAGCTGAGCAAAAATACAATATTCAGTATAATTAATTCACCCGTCCGGTAAAGAAAGCTCATCACTTTCCCGTCCTGGGCAAAGATTTCATCCCGCTTTTTGCGCATGCGGATCTCTCGCTTCCCTTCTGCCCTATTGCTCCTTCTCCAGTCCTTTTCTGCCTGCCCTGAGTACCAGGGCCAACGCGCAGTCTTTCAATCCGGATCAGCGCACTTTACCATCGCGCCTGCTCAAAAGGCACTCCCAACCCACAGACAGCAGACATTGTCTCCCTCACGCTAATATTTCCAGAATGTGTAAATCAAATCGCATATCATTCATCGCGGACAGGGTAAAGTCCCTCGATAGCATGTCTATCGGAGCAGCCATTTTGAAAACACTTTGAGTCAGTCCCGGATAGGATAGGCCGTGAGATCCGGCAGCTCGTCCAGCGTAATCACCGCATCGCTCTCATAGGCCTTCACCAGCATCTCACTCTCTGTGTACTGGTCGCTGTAAGTATAGATGGACATGCTCTTTGCGACAAACTCGCCGCCCCAGGTACACCAGAAGCCCCACATAGCTCCATCTCTCAGGGCCAGATCCGGGTCAAATACACACCCGTTTTCTGAGAGAACTACCATCTTTGCCGGGCTGGTATAATTGACCGCCTGCAGATACGTATCGACCTGTGAGGTATATACGTGTTCTCCCGGATAAATGTCCTCGCCGATGATATCCACATACTCGTCTCCCGGATACCAGTCAGCATCCTGTCCGTTCCACAGCCAGATCAGATTGTTGAGACCATATACATTCGTCAGCTGATCATAGAGCAGTATATAGAGCTGCTTATAAGCCTCCGCGCCCGAAGCGCCCCACCAGAACCAGCCGCCGCTCGCCTCGTGCAGCGGGCGCCACAGCACCGGCACTCCTGCGTCCTGCAGGATAGAAAGCTGCTCCGCAATCGCCGCGATATCTTCCAGCAGGAGCTGATATCCCTCCTCATCTTCGCCACTCATAATCGCCGCGAGATCAATATTTGTGCCCTCCACATAAAAACCGTTATACCACTCACTGGTCAGATATTTCGACGGCGCGTTCCAGTGCCAGCAGAAGGTCACAATCCCGCCGTTTTCCCAGAACTGGATCGCGTACTGCGTTGCGTTGGAGGTACTGCCGTTTTCCGCCCTTGAAGGGGAATATTCAATGAAATCAAGTCCCAGAACTGCCGGATATTTTCCTGTCTCCCGGTAAACTACTGTAAATTCCTTGCCGTACTGTCCATTTTCTGAGTACTGCCCGGAAAGAATCGATGTGCCATAATGATCCGCCAGATAACTCATCAGCCGTTTCGCATTATCTGTCGCGTTTTCATTGACCAATGCCGCAGATACCTGATAAATAGAAGAATCTATTTCCTCGGAAGGAGTCACCTCCAGCCGGTCCAGGTACACCCAGCCCCAATATTCCGAATAGGTTACCTCGTGCGTCCCCGAGGTGAGGTAGGCACGCTTTAAGATGGAATCCGTAAAGCTTTCTTCCTCAATCGTGACCGTGCCGAGATTTTCCCCATCCACAATCACATAATTTTCCTTATAACCGCCCATACTCGCTGTGACGAAATTGAGGTCATAAAATCCGTCTGCATCGACGGAAATCGTAAACGTACATGCATCGCCCTCTTCCGAAAAGCCAGTGGCATACCCTGTCCCATCGTAGCCGGACACCTCTGATTCCGCATGAACATTCCCAATAAAGGCCGCCTCCTCTGCTTCGTAAACCATACTGATCCTGGACATTTCCGTTTCTTCCGCAGCTGCTGTCTGTGCCATACATACCAGAGCAGTCAGAGCACAGAACATCCCCCCGCAAATCCTTCTTTTCATCATTCTCCCAAATCCTGTCTTTTGCCTCAATCGTCCGCCGAGCTGCCTGATTCCCCCAATTAAGTAATTAATTTAGGTTACAGTATACTCAAAAAGAAAATTGCTGTCGTTATTGTTTTGTGCTTTTTATTGTCTATTTGTGCGAACAAACAGCAATTTCAGCTATATAGCCAAAATAATCGTGTCGATTTTGTGAATTTTTCACAACTCTATCTGTTGAAGTTTTTCACCATGCCGAAAAAAATTTCCTTTTATTTTTTAAGTAACTAAAAATCATTAGCCACTGTACAGCTCCAGGTGAAAGATACAGACGTCTGAAGGCCAGACCTGTCTCATAGCTGTCTCATTTTAAAAATCAAATAGACTTTGTGTTTCTTTTATGTTAAAATTCGGGAAGAAATTCCAGAAAAGAGCGGGGCGGCAGCCCTGCAAAATGGTGATTGAAATGCAAGTTACAGAATTGTTTCCATCCATATTAGAAGAAGCCCTGCTGCAATATTCGGAAGGAGCTATCGCCGATTTTTCGCCCGATTTTTACACCTCTCTGCCCGAGCTGCAGGAGCATCTGCTTTATCCATGCGCAGGCGGCAAACGTGTAATCCGTCGGCCGGATTTTTTCGCGCTGCAGGAT
Organism: Lachnospiraceae bacterium; assembly: GCA_021201095.1. GTDB lineage: Bacteria > Bacillota > Clostridia > Lachnospirales > Lachnospiraceae > Choladousia. The sequence goes on along the minus strand of JAJQFO010000009.1, from coordinate 11,539 downwards.
GTAGACAGTTATCTCCTTCTCTATACAAAAGAAGGCAGCGGGTCGGTTCACGCGGAAGGCGATAGCCGTGTTCTTGAACCTGACAGTCTGCTTTTATGGGACTGCCGGGATTATCTGCAGCTAAGGCCCGTCACCTCTGAATGGCAGATTTTTCTGCTGTTTTTTGGCGGGGAAGCGGCGGATGTCTATTACGAGGAGATCTGTAAGATCAGCTTCCCCGTGTTTTCGCTGCCGGAAAAATCCACCTGCACAGATCAGCTCCGCCGGATTATCGAGCTGGGCATGATCACTTCTCCTCACCATGCGATTGAGGAAAACAGGCTGCTGACGGACATTCTCTCCGATCTGCTGTTTTCCCTGCATTTGGAGCATTTAGACGTAAAAGCAGCCCCCCCGTATCTTTCAAAAATCAAGTTCCTGTTTGACACGGAATATCAGAAAGACTATTCCGTCACCGAGCTGGCAGCCACGGCAGGGATCAGCCGCTATCGGCTCAGCAGGGAATTTGCCAGCCAGTTTGGGCAGACGCCCATAAAATATCTGAACAATGTGCGCCTCAATCACGCATGCGCACTGCTGGAAACAACGAACATGCGCATTCACGAAATTGCCGCTGCAGTCGGCATAGACAGTGTGACACATTTTATCTCCCTTTTCCGGGCCAAAACAGGCCAAACTCCGGCCGCCTACCGGCAGGGATACCTTGCGCTTCTGGATGTCAGTCCGGATGAAGACGGGCCACACCCAGAGTAAATAAAAATCAGGCATAAGCGATCGAGCAGGAGGCAGCTTGTCGGCTCCTGCTGGCCTTCGTGGTATGCCATAAGGATTGCCGACGCAGTCGGAGGGCGCTGAGTGCCAGCGGCACTCGGTTAGCGCCGACCGAAGCGAAGCGTAGACCCTTATAACGTGGGCGTAAGGCACAAAACTCCTTGTGCGCCCTTGTGCATAAAAAAAGCAGCACCGGGCACTGCAAATCGTGTGTCCGGCGCTGCCAGCCAGTAGCTGATATTCCGAAGAATCATCCCAACAGCCAGTTATACATTTCTTCATACTTTCTCGCAGAGCTGCTCCAGGAGAAATCCACCGCCATTCCGCGGTCAATCATTTTGTTCCACTCGCGCTTTTTATTATAGTAGATATTCATCGCGTATTTCAGCGTATTATACATTTCATGCGCGTTGTAATTCGCGAAGCTGAATCCGGTACCGGTGCTCTCGTACTCATTATATGGCTGCACCGTGTCCTTAAGGCCGCCGGTCTCGCGGACGATGGGCACTGTGCCATAACGCAGGCTGATGATCTGAGAAAGCCCGCACGGCTCAAACAGAGACGGCATCAGGAACGCATCACAGGAAGCATAAACCTTGTGTGAAAGTGCCTCCGAATAGAAAATATTCGCAGAAACCTTGCCCTGATATTTCCATGCAAAATGGCGGAACATGTTCTCATACTTCTCCTCGCCTGTCCCAAGGACTACGATCTGAATATCGTTCTGACACATCTCGTCCATCATATGCGCGATCAGGTCAAAGCCTTTCTGATCCGTCAAACGGGAGACGATCCCAACCATAAACCGGGAATCGTTCTGCTCCAGGCCAAGCTCTCTCTGCAGAGCTCTCTTATTCTTAATTTTTTCCTTGCGGAACGTCTTTGCATTGTAATGATGTTCGATCAGCGGATCCGTCTGCGGATCCCATACATCATAATCAATGCCGTTTACAATGCCGCGGAGATCATTCGCGCGCGCGCGCATCAGTCCGTCCAGCCGTTCTCCATAAAATGGCATCTTGATTTCTTCCGCATAAGTATCGCTCACGGTCGTGATCGCGTCCGCATAGACAATCCCGCCCTTCAGATAATTGGCATCGCCGTATGCTTCCAGCTTATCCGGGGTAAAATAATCCGCGGAAAGTCCTGTAATATCCCGCACTGTTTTTACATCCCAGACGCCCTGGAACTTCAGATTATGAATGGTGATCACGGACTTGATGCCGCGATAGAAATCGCCCTCCTGGAAACGATCCTTGAGCATCACCGGAATCAGACCGGTCTGCCAGTCATGGCAGTGTATAATGTCCGGGCGGAACCCGATGGATGGCAGTGCTGAAAGCGCCGCCTTGGAGAAAAAGGCAAACTTTTCAATATCCTGATAGATATTTCCGTAGGGCTTCGGTCCGGAAAAATAATACTCGTTATCTATAAAATAGAAATGAACGCCATCATATTCCAGCTCCAGTATGCCAACATACTGTGATCTCCAGGAGAGATTCATATAAAAATGTGTGACATACTTCAGCTGGCTCTTCCACTCTTCATTCATGCACTGGTATTTCGGAAGAATCACGCGGCAGTCAAATTCTTCTTTATTAAAGCATTTCGGCAGAGAACCGACCACATCTGCCAGGCCGCCCGTCTTGATAAATGGAGTAGACTCCGATGCGACAAATAAAATGTTCTTCATAAAATAGATCCCCCAATAATTGGAACGCCAAAAATCGCCCGCTGTAAAAACCTTGTGATGGAAAAAGCTTTTAGAAAAAAGCCTTTTATGGTACTTACATCAGGCGAACGATCCGGCATCATTCTTTATTCTCAACCATCTGTTTTAACTCGTCAATCGAAATGTTTTTCGATTTCATGATGGTGATGACTTCCTTCATCTGTGCCTCTTCCTCAGCCTTCTTCTGCGCGGCATTCAGTTCCTCGAGCTCAGCCTGAAGTGCTTCCTTCTCATCTGTCAGCGCGGCGATTTTATTTGCATAGCCGGTAATTTTCTCGTCCAGCGCGTCGATCTTAGCAATAATAATTTCCTTTTTAGATCTTCTTTCACGTGCCATTCTAATGACCCTCCTGTATTTTTATGCAATAAAATTATAGGGCAATTCATGGAAAAAGTAAAGACACAAATTTATTATTATGCACGCTGGTTTTGCCTCATTGTTATAAAAAGCACCCCTGAACAGATTTACAGTATTTCCTGATCTTCAGGTGCGACTTGTCATGACACATTTCTTTTAATGCTCCGCTTTTGGTCTCTGATCCATTTTATCCTGTTTCTTTATGTTTTTCACATCTTATCACCCTAACAGCCGGTCTCCCTGTGGCAGTCCCTGGCAAATGTCATATTCAGTGCTTCCGAAATCGTATAGCTCAAATATTTTACTGTCTCATCAATATCCTTCGGAGTCACAAACATCGTATTCAAATACGGGGAAATCAGTTTGCAAATCATCTCGTGTTTTTCCGCCTGATCCAAAGTCCCCAAAGCTCCGCCAAGCATCTTCATAGAATCCTGGCGGTCCATCTCAGCGATCAGCTCTTCCATCGTGTCGTTCACAATCGTCGCCGCATCCACCACAGTCGGCACACCAACTGCAATCACCGGAATGCCCAGCGTTTCCTCATTGATCGCGTTCCGATGATTGCCGACGCCTGAGCCCGGGTGAATCCCGGTGTCTGTGACCTGAATGGTCCGGTTCAGGCGCTTGGTACTGCGCGCCGCCAACGCGTCAATCACGATAACGATTCCCGGATGGGTCTGACCGACCACGCCCCGGATAATTTCCAGCGTTTCCATCCCCGTCTGCGCCATAACCCCCGGCACAATCGCGCTGATTTCTCCGGAAGCCTCCATTCCGGAGGGCATCCGCCCGTATTCCTTCATCATATGTCGTGTGATCCGCAGATTATTCACGACGTCCGGCCCCAGCGCGTCCGGAGTCACCTCCCGGTTGCCTAGTCCCACTACCAGCACAGAATCCTTTCTTCCGTCCAGCAGAACATCCAGCTGCTTTGCAAGCTCCTCCGAAATCTCCCTGTGATAATCCTCATCCGGCGTCGACATATTGGGTGCTTCTATCGTAATATAGGTGCCGACTGCCTTGCCCATTGCTTTCGCAGCGTTTTCTGTTTCAATGGTCACCGTCGTAATATAGATTTCCCGCTCCTCATCAGCCTCTTCTTCCACTCTCACCCCATGAATCCCTGAGTTTTCTCCATGCTTTCGCGTTTTATGATCCCCAGCCGCAGCGCGGCTTGCCGCTGAGCGCAGATGCGGAGGCGTCGCCATTTCCTCATAGTTCTCATGAGCCTCCAGTGCCAGATCCGTTCGTACTTCAAATTTTCCCAGCATAAGCTTCCTCTCCTTTGTAATCGATAATTGGCCAGCCAGAGATTTTATATATCTGCCAGTTGTCTGAAGAAATCGTCTGGATGGTAAAAGATTATTTGCTGGGATATAGTTTTCCGCGTTTCTATTAAAATATGTAAACCCGCCGCGCAAGAATCCGCGCGGCGGGTTTTCCATGTACAGAATGGTTCCATGTATATTGCGGTTTTGCCCGCGGGAATAAAAAATTCCGGCTATATCAATATCTGCGTTTCGCTCCGATTGACGTTCCATATATTCATGGCATATTTCCCATCAACAATACCTGCCGGATGCGCTGAAAGCTCCGATTGACACTCCATATACTCATCACATAAGCCATACAGCATTCTCATTCTTCTGGCAGGATAGTCAGCGAATCGGCACCATCTGCATTTACAGATTCGTATATCCCATCAGATACGCATCCACCTCTTTAGCCGCCTCGCGTCCCTCGCGGATCGCCCACACAACCAGGGACTGGCCGCGGTGCATGTCGCCTGCCGTGAAGACCTTCGGCACGCTGGATGCATATTTTCCTGGTGCTGTCAGCACATTAGTGCGCGGGTTCAGATCTACCTTGAATGCGTCAGTAACGTACTTCTGTGCGCCGAGGAAGCCTGCCGCGATGAGCACAAGATCTGCCTTCACAGTCTTCTCGCTTCCCTCGATCGGCACCATCATCATGCGGCCGGTCTTCTCGTCCTTTTTGCTCTCCAGGCTGACCAGCACAGCTTTGGTGAGTTCACCCTTTTTATTCATGACAAACTCTTTGACAGTCGTCGTGTAAATGCGCGGGTCGTGTCCGAACATGGCGATGGCCTCCTGCTGGCCATAATCGGTCTTGCAGACACGCGGCCATACCGGCCACGGGTTGTTCGCCGCACGGGTATCTGGCATTTTCGGCATCATCTCCAGCTGTGTCACGGAAGCCGCACCCAGACGGATGGAAGTACCTACACAGTCATTGCCGGTGTCGCCGCCGCCGATGACGATGACATGCTTGCCCTTTGCAGAGATGTATTTCTTATCTGCAAAATTCGAATCAAGCAGACTCTTTGTCGTCGCCTTGAGGAAATCTACCGCAAAGTAAATGCCTTTTGCCTCACGTCCCGGCGCGTTGATGTCACGCGGGTTGGAAGCGCCGCAGCAGAGAACGATCGCGTCGTATTCCTTCTGAAGGTCTTCTGCACTGACATTTTCTCCCACATTGGCATTGGTCACAAATGTAATGCCTTCCGCCTCCATCAGGGCGACACGGCGGTCGATCACGGATTTATCCAGCTTCATATTCGGAATGCCATAGCGCAGCAGGCCGCCGACACGGTCATTGCGTTCATATACCGTCACAAGATGCCCGCGCTTGTTGAGCTGCATCGCTGTCGCCAGTCCGGACGGTCCGCTGCCGATAACGGCTACCTTTTTGCCGGTGCGCACTTCGGGCGGATTCGGCTTCACCAGGCCGGTCGCGAACGCATTCTCAATGATTGCGCGCTCGTTCGCCTTGGAAGCCACCGGCTCCGTGTCAAGGTTGCACGTGCAGGCCGCCTCACAGAGTGCCGGACATACCCGGGATGTAAACTCCGGGAAACAGTTGGTCTTGGTCAGCCGGTAATAAGCCTCCTCCCAGCTGCCGTGATAGACCAGATCGTTCCACTCCGGCACCAGATTATTCAGCGGACAGCCGGAGGCCATGCCGCCGATCATCATGCCTGCCTGGCAGAACGGCACGCCGCACGCCATGCATCTTGCTCCCTGCTGCCTCTGCTTTTCCAGCGGCAGCGGGGTATGGAATTCGTTAAAGTTCAGAATGCGCTCCATCGGCGCCGTCTCGATATCATTTTCCCTTTTATACTCTAAAAATCCGGTTGGTTTTCCCACGATTCGCGCCCCCTTTACTCATCCTGACCTTCGGTGATCGCGTAGAATGCCTCGATCTGAGCCTGCTCACTGCTCAAGCCCTTCTCCTCCATCTGCACGATCGCCATCTGCATCTGCTTGTATTCATGCGGGATGATCTTTTTGAATTTCGGCAGATACGCGCCGAAATCATCCAGAATCTCCTTGCCCTTCTTAGAGTTCGTGTATTTCACATGGTCGTTGATGATCTCCTTAAGTTCCTGCACATCGTATTTCGATGTGATGAGTTCGATCGATACCATATTTTTATTAACTTTCGTGTACAGGTCACTGTTCTCATCCAGCACATAGGCGATACCGCCGCTCATGCCGGCAGCAAAGTTCTTGCCGACGCTGCCTAAAATCACCGCACGTCCGCCAGTCATGTACTCGCAGCCGTGGTCGCCCACGCCCTCAACGACCGTGATCGCGCCGGAGTTTCGTACGCAGAAACGCTCGCCCGCGACACCGTTAATGTACGCACTGCCGCTGGTCGCTCCGTAGAGCGCCACGTTGCCGATGATAATGTTCTCATCCTCCTTGAAAGGCACGCCCGCCGGAGGATAGACAATCAGCTTGCCGCCGGAAAGTCCCTTGCCAAAGTAGTCGTTGCTGTCACCGACCAGCTCGAGGGTCAGTCCCTTCGGGATAAACGCGCCGAAGCTCTGTCCGCCCGCACCGTGACATTTGATCGTATAGGTATCTTCTTCGAGTCCTTCCGGATATCTCCGGGTAATCTCGGAACCAAAAATCGTACCGAATGCACGATCCACGTTGGAGACATCGAGCTCCACGCTCCGCTTCTGGCCCTGCTCCAGCGCACTGCCAAGCTTCGCCATCAGCACCGTCTCGTCCTTTGTCTTATCCAGCTTGAAGTCAAACACCTGCTCCGGATCAAAGGTCACCTTCTGTCCGCCGCTTGCGTAAGGATTGTTCAGGATATTACTCAGGTCAATGCGCTCCGCACGCGGGTTCGCGCAGTTGTCCATCTTCTTAAGCAGATCACTCCTGCCGACCATCTCATCGATGGTGCGGAAACCGAGCTTTGCCATATATTCCCGCAGATCCTGCGCGATAAATCGCATAAAGTTCACAACGTATTCCGGTTTGCCGCGGAAACGCTTCCGAAGCTCCGGATTCTGTGTCGCCACGCCGACCGGACAGGTATCCAGGTTGCAGACACGCATCATCACGCAGCCCATCGAGATCAGCGGCCCGGTTGCAAAGCCGAATTCTTCTGCACCGAGCAGAATCGCCATCGCTACGTCGCGGCCGCTCATCAGCTTGCCGTCTGTCTCGATGCGGACCTTGTTGCGCAGGCCGTTCATCAGCAGCGTCTGATGGGTCTCCGCCAGGCCCAGCTCCCATGGAAGTCCTGCGTGGTGGATGGAACTGCGCGGCGCTGCTCCGGTACCGCCGTCATAGCCGGAAATCAGGATGACCTGTGCTCCCGCCTTGGCCACGCCGGCCGCGACAGTGCCGACACCAGCCTCGGATACCAGTTTCACGGAAATATCTGCCTGACTGTTCGCGTTTTTCAGATCATAAATCAGCTGCGCCAGATCCTCGATCGAGTAAATATCGTGATGAGGCGGCGGAGAAATCAGGCTGACGCCCGGCGTTGAGTGTCTGGTCTTCGCGATCCATGGGTATACCTTTTTACCTGGAAGGTGACCGCCCTCGCCCGGCTTCGCGCCCTGCGCCATCTTGATCTGAATCTCTTTTGCGCTCACCAGATAACGGCTGGTCACACCGAAGCGGCCGGAAGCCACCTGCTTGATCGCGGAGCAGCGGTTCTTTCCGTCCGGTCCGCTCACCAGACGCTCCAGACTCTCGCCGCCTTCACCGGTATTGGACTTGCCGTGGAGCATATTCATCGCGATCGCCAGTGTCTCATGTGCTTCCTGGGAAATCGAGCCGTAGGACATGGCTCCGGTCTTGAAGCGCGTCACAATCGAATCCACGCTCTCAACCTCGTCAATCGGCACACCCTGCTCCGGGTAAATGAAATCCATCGTATTGCGGATGCAGCCGGATTCTTCCTGATTGACCAGCTCCGTAAATTCCTTAAACATCTGATAGTTGCCGGTGCGCGTCGACTCCTGCAGCAGATGGATCGTGCACGGATTGTAGCGGTGATGTTCGCCGCCGCTTCTGGACTTGTGCCAGCCCATGCTGTCCAGAGTCAGATCCTCTTTCAGACCAAGCGGATCAAATGCTTTTGAATGACGATAGTCAATATCGTCCTCAATATCTTTCAGCGTAATGCCGCCGACACGGCTCACGGTGTTGGTGAAATATTTCTCGATCACTTCCTGACTGATACCGATCGCCTCGAAAATCTGCGAACCCTGATAGGATTGAATCGTGGAAATTCCCATCTTGGAAGCAATCTTGACAATGCCGTTGATAATCGCGTTAGTGTAATCCTCAACCGCCGCATAGTAATCCTTTTCCAACATATTCGTGTCGATCAGCTGATGGATCGTATCCAGCGCCAGATACGGGTTGATCGCGCTGGCACCGTAGCCCAACAACGTCGCGAAATGATGCACCTCTCTGGGCTCGCCGGTCTCCAGGATCACAGCAATCGAGGTCTTGCGCTTCGTATTGACCAGATACTGGTTTACCGCCGAGGTCGCCAGAAGCGACGGAATCGGCACACGGAATTCGTCTACACCTTTATCACTTAAGATCAGGATGTTGGCCCCATCGCGAAACGCCCGGTCAACCTCCAGAAACAGATGGTCAATGGCCTTCTCAAGCCCGGTATTCTTATAATAAGTGATCGATACCTCGGCCACCTTGAAGCCCGGTACCTTCATATTTTTAATCTTCAGCATATCCGTATTCGAGAGAATCGGATTCTGGATCTGCAACACCTGACAGTTCTCCGGATGTTCCTCCAGCAAATTGCCTTCCACGCCGACATAGACCGTCTTAGAAGTCACGACCTTCTCACGGATCGCATCGATAGGCGGGTTCGTCACCTGCGCGAACAGCTGCTTGAAATAGTTAAACAGCGGCTGATGCTTGCTCGAAAGCACCGCCAGAGGCGTATCAATACCCATCGCGCTGATCCCCTCGCCGCCGGTCTCCGCCATATTTTTAATCGAAGTGCGGTACTCCTCATAGCTGTAGCCGAAGGTCTTCATCAGACGCATGCGCATCTCATCCGAGTAGGTCTCAACCTTTTTATTCGGAATCTTCAGATCCTTTAAAGCGACCAGATAACGATCCAGCCATTCGCCGTAAGGCTGTCGGTCCGCGTAGCGGCTCTTAAGCTCCTCATCGTCAACCAGACGGCCCGCTACCGTATCCACGAGCAGCATCTTGCCCGGATGAAGCCGCTCCTTCTGCACAATTTTTTCTGGCGGGATGTCCAGCACACCAACCTCAGAGGACAAAATTACATATCCGTCAGAAGTCACATAATAGCGGGACGGACGCAGACCGTTGCGGTCAAGCACAGCGCCCATAATATCGCCATCCGAAAACAGAATCGAAGCCGGCCCATCCCACGGCTCCATCATTGTTGCATAGTAATGATAAAAGTCCTTTTTCTTCTGAGACATCACCGCATTGTTGGCCCAGGGCTCCGGAATCGTGATCATCACGGCCAGCGGAAGATCCATGCCGTTCATGGTCAGAAATTCCAGCGTGTTATCCAGCATTGCCGAGTCAGACCCCTTTGCATTGATTACCGGCAGCACCTTATGCATATCCTCTTCCATATACCTGGAGGACATGGTCTCCTCGCGCGCCAGCATCTTATCCGCATTGCCGCGTATGGTGTTAATTTCTCCGTTATGTACCATCAGGCGGTACGGATGCGCTCTCTCCCAGCTCGGATTCGTGTTCGTACTGAATCTTGAATGCACGATCGCAATCGCAGACTCATAGTCCTCGCTCTGCAGATCCGTAAAGAAAGTCCGCAGCTGTCCGACAAGAAACATCCCCTTGTATATAATCGTACGGCTCGAGAACGAAACCACGTAGGTTGTCTCATTAGACTGCTCGAAAATCCTGCGGACAATGTACAGCCGCCGGTCAAAGTCCAGGCCTTTTTCGACATCCTTCGGGCGCTCCACAAACCCCTGCTCGATATACGGCATCTTCTCGAGTGCCTTATGTCCTAAAACCTCCGGTACCGTTGGTACCTTCCTCCAGCCAAGGAACTTCAGTCCCTCCTTTTTTACAATGCTCTCGAACATCTTCTTAGCCTGATTGCGCTGCAGGTCGTCCTGCGGGAAGAAAAACATACCGATACCGTAGTCTCTTTCTCCTCCTAAAAAAATGCCAAGGTCCGAACAGGCTCTGGAGAAGAATTTATGCGAAATCTGAAGCATAATTCCTACACCGTCGCCAGTTTTTCCCTCGGCATCTTTGCCTGCTCTGTGTTCAAGATTTTCTACAATACTGAGTGCGTCTGCTACTGTCTGGTGGGTTTTAATCCCTTTGATATTCACGATTGCACCAATCCCGCAGTTATCATGCTCAAACTCGGGCCGGTACAATCCGGGCTCCCTGCAGACAGATTCTGAGTGTCTCAAAGAATCCATCTCAAATCCTCCTCATGATTCGTCCCTGACCGTACAAAGAATACAGAGAAAGTCCATCCTCCCTTTCTGCAAATGCCCACTCCATTACCAGTGTACGCTCGCTCTTTCTCCATACGTAGTCCGTTCTCTTTTTGCCTCGCAAACCGTAATTCTACATTCACAGTTCCTCACGAATGCTTTTGTATCATACACCTATTTTTCTCATCTGTAAAGAACAAATTTTCATTGATTTGTCAGATAATTTGACATTTATTTTTGTATTACAAAATTTTCTGCCATCTCATGGAATTTTCGCTGAATCTCGGCGTCGCCCGCACAATTCAATAAGGAAAGCACTTTCCTATTCTTTCCATGGAAACGAAGTATCTATTTAAAAATAACTGACAGATCTGTTTATGCCATAGAAATGTTATAAAAATCCCACTATAAAGAAGCAGGAGGCATTATAAAATTCCCGCTGTAAAGAAGCCGGAGGCACTGTAAAATTCCTGCCGTAAAAAGAGGCGGGGCTCTGTAAAATTCCTGTCATAAAGAAGCGGAAGGCTCTGTAAAATTCCTGTCATAAAGAAGCGGAAGGCTCTGTAAAATTCCTGTCATAAAGAAGTGGGAGACACTGTAAAATTCCTGTCATAAAGAAGTGGGAGACACTGTAAAATTCTCTCACGTCGTAAGAATCGCAGCCAGATTTGCGCCCATATGAAACAGGATCGGATATATCAGCTTTCCTCCGTGCTCATAAAGTAAAGCGAGAACGATTGCCATCGGAAACGCATAAATCGCCTGAATCGGATTTCCATGATAGAGAGCAAAGAGCAGCGCCGAGAAAAAAGCAGCACTGCCCACCTGCAGCCGGATCCTCATCCGGGCATAGACAAGCCCGCGAAAGATCAGTTCCTCTGCGATCGGAACAAACAGTCCCGGCCCAAGC
>JAJQFO010000255.1 GCA_021201095.1 Lachnospiraceae bacterium | reverse complement strand
CATTGTTCGTTTGCCTCCTTGTGAATGTTTTCCGCTTGAATATAATAGGCCAGCAGCCGGATCACGTACTCTGGTGCGTGCCGGTTGCCCAGTTCCCAGTCTGTAACTGTTCTATAAGGGATTTGAAAATATTCGCAAAATTCCTTTCGGTTCATGCCTGTACTTTCCCGCAGTTCCCTGATTCTATTTTTTAATTCCATGTCGTCTCATCTTTCCTCCATTAAAATCAGCTACGAAACCGACCACCGGCGGTGTTCCTCGTATGCGAAAACAAAATATGCGTTGCGTATCTATCTTAGCATATGCCGGATAAATACGCAACGCATAAATTTAAAAAATTTGTATTCTCACTGCCATCCTCTAGTCTACAAGAGACTCCGGATCATAGGACAGTTTCACAGCCCCGTAGCTCATCTGCTTCAATGCTACGCCGAGGAATTCATAAGGCTTCGGGTCACCCTTGTATCTGTCCTTTCTTCCTGTTTATAACTTCTTCGCAGCTACGTTGCACATTGATCATCAACATTATCGCCAAAAAGTGATTCGATAACTGACTCTGACTACCTGGCTCATTGCTTTGCGGGAATAAATACAGTGAAGCAAGCCCGGCAGCGGAATTACATTTTTCTTTAGAAGAAAGCCATTAATGTACCTGTTCTCACACCACCGCTTCTACCAACACCTTATCCCCCAGTGTAATTTCCTTCACTCCAATCTGTTTCTTTTTATTAAAGCTAAAGCTAAGCATATACCCTCTTTTCAGATGATAATGATCCAGATATTCGATCAACTGTTGTTCTCCGCGCTCGTGCCAGGCATTCCCACGGTATATCTTCAACTCAATAATATACTGTTCACCCCGATAATCAATAATCAGATCGGTGCGCTCTCTGTTTCTGGTCTGCGTTTCCACGTAGTAGTTTCCGGTTCCATTGATAACAGGCCTCAAAAACAGCATAAAATAACGCCGTCCATCATCCTCGATGAATTTCTGTTCCTGATCTCCGTATATATCATCAAAATACAGCACAAACTTTTCCAGCAGAAGCTTCATATCCAGCTTGCCGTTCCGGATAAACTGATTCTTATCCTGTTCCGCATAATTGTACAGTTCCTCTCGCCCGACCTCCGGGGGCATCAGAAAATAATTATATAAACGGGTCTCAAATATCCGGTTAGCTATCTGAAGCCTGCCATCTTCCGCTTTTACAAAGCCAAACATATGGAGCAAATCTGTGACAGGGTCGTCCACATTGTAAGGAACCGGATCGCCCTTAAATAATATTGCACGAATTCTCTCTTTCATCTCTGGATAGAGACTCAATTTCTCGAACAGAGAATCGAACAGCGCATTTTTTTCCTGTAAGAGAATTCGTACCGCCTCCAGAACTCCTTCCTTTGTCCATGTTTTTTCCCGATTTGGGAACTCCTCTGTACCAGTAATATATTCATCCATCAGCTTGCACAGGCGTGAGACCAGAACCGGATAGCCGGAGGTGTATTCATATAAAAGCTCTGCTATCTCCTCAATGTCCATTCCTGTGTGGTAATCTTTCTCATATTCTTTCAGCATACCGCTAATATCCGAAACAGAGAAATTCATGGCTACGTTAAAATCGGCCGCTATATTCCAGGGACTATTCGTTTTGTGTTCCTCATCAGGACGAATCTTCCTCCTGATATTCCTAATATCATAAACCCCTGCCAGAATCACAGATTGAAACGTTGCCATCTTCGGCCGTTTCAGATAATAGGCACGAAGCTGCGCCAGAAAGTCCAGAAATACCTGATTGTTTGTCGCAGTGTCCACTTCATCAATAATCAGGACCACTCCTCTGTCCATTTTCCCGCACCACGACTTTACAACCCTGAAAAGCGCATTGAGAGAATTGATTCTGGCTGTACCTTCCGCAAACTCCAGAAATTGTGCCTCTATTCCTTCAGGAAAAGTTTCTACACTATCCAGTAATTCCTCCGCAAACGCCGTCACAAAATTTTGGACACCGTCAAACGACAACGCATCCATAGTCTGAAAATCCAGGCTCACCACCTCATACTCTTTTCCCAGATACTCCGCAAGCGCATTCAGCGTGGTTGTCTTGCCATACTGCCTTCCCCGGTTGATCGTAAAATAATCTCCGTTGTCCACCATTCTCTTAATCTGTTCCAGACGGGAATTCAGATCAACCATATAATGCTTTTCCGGTCTGCACAATCCGTTCACATTAAAATATTTTGCCATTCGCTAACAACCTCCATGACAGCCATCGAAAACCTGATCGAGATAATTCTTTCATTTAGTTTCAGATTACCACAGAGTCCGTTTCAAAGCAATCAAAAAACTTCCTAGTCGAAAAAAGATTTTCCTGCACAGATTAATAGCCCCCAATGTCTGCATCGGGGGCTTCTCTTCCTGAGTACATCTATTTTTCTATAACGCCAGGTGATTACTCTCAAAATGACCGCTTTTTTACAGTTCCGCCCGGCTCACCTCTTACCTTCCAGTAAAACAAAGCAAATCCAGCAGCATCTGTGCTTTTTCATTTATGTCTTTTTTGTATGAGCCATACACGCCCACGCTGCCGGTCAGCTGGCCCTGAATGTATATAGCGGCTCCTCCATCTTCTGGTACCGCAGCTGATCCTGCTGCCGCCAGTTGGCCTGGTGCTGCTATCGGCGCAGATAACACGGTCTGCCCTGACGTTGAGATTGAGCCGAATGTTGCTGTCTGCCCTGACGCAGCATCTGCTCCTGTCCCCACAGCAGCTCTGGCAGCCCGCAGGAGCGCGTTCGTGGCGGAACGCTGTGCCTCAAAGACAGCCACTGAATAATGCGCCAGCGCGTTTGTCGCCAGCTGCTTTCCCTCGGCGTCACAGACGCAGAAGGTATAGAATGTCCCGCAGGAATTATTGATCTGCCTGTGGAGCCGGTCAACAGCCTGTTGTGCTCTTTCCGCAGTAAGGGCGATTTTTTTATCTGATGAATCTTTTGCACCTATTGCGTCTTTTATATCTTTTATGTCTTTTATGTCTTTTGTGTCTTTTATGGCTTTTATGTCTTTTTGCTCTATCGATAAAGAATCGCCCAAAGATTGCCCTTCAAGTGAATGTTCTGCTCCAGGCGTCTGCTGTGTCTGTTCCTGATCAGAAGCATCCACATACCGGGCCAGTACATACAGGTAATCAGAAAGACGGTTCAGGTAACGGGCTGCCTCTGTATCCATGGGATATTCTTCCGCCACCTGGGCGAACCAGCGCTCGCAGCGTCTGGTCACGGTCCTCGCCACATCAATCTGGGCGGAATAAAAGGAGCCGCCAGGCAGAACAAAGTCTTTTATCCGCTCAAAAGCAGATTCCATGCGGTCAATCTCTGCCTCCAGATGCGCAATGGAAGCTGCATCCACCTGATAGTTTAACTTATCGGAAGGAGAGGACGCTTGCGTACTCGGAACCGATAAGTTAGCGACAGAATCGCCAGATTCTGGAGGATTATGAGAAGCGGTTTTCTTCTCATAATCTCCTGATTGTGAAGCGTCCGCAATTCCGGACATGATCCTCATCAGCATTCTCTGGATGCCGGAAAGCTCTTCCTTCCGCGCCGGTTCCGCCGTGAGGCTCTTTACCACGCCGAGCTGGCTGTTCAGTTCGTCGATGTTTCCAAGAAGATGAATGCGTTCATCATGCTTGGATACCCGCGTCCCGTCTAGGAGTCCGGTCGTCATTCGGTCGCCTGTTTTGGTATAAATTTTCACTGCCGTACTCCTTTCCCTGTCTGCTGCGTGATTCCTGACTATCTGATTCTTTGCTGATTCCATTCTCAAACGAGTTCTGCATGCCTTGTCTCTATGCTTCAATACCTCTATACTTCTGCACTTTTATGCTTCTATCTCTCTATATTTCTGCACTTTTACGCTTCTGCACTTCTGCGCCTCTACGTTTCTACAAACCGTCTTTTCTTCACCGCTCTGGCGGCGTTCGTTCCCAATGCCCGGCTCTGGTCTGCGGTCGGATTTGCAAAGAGAAATACCGGACGTTCCTTTGGCACGCGGCTGATCTGCAGTGCCGCAGCCTGCCTAGTCACTCCGATTCCAGTCTCCAGCACAGAATCCTGCGCGGCACGCCAGGCCAGCTCTTCCGCGCTTCCTTCTGTTTGTATCAGCTTCCACGGCACGCCTTCTTCTTCCAGACCTGCGCAGATCTCAGGCAAAGAGGGCAGATGCTCGTCTGTTGTATACAAATGAACAGCCGGTTTATTCATTTCCATGACGATTCCCCCACCAGGACATCACCAGTCCTGTCGCCACCGCATTGCGCGGTCCTTCTGTTTTGCGGATGTTTCCACGGCCGCAGAGTACCCGGTATTTAGAAAGCTCCTCTAAAAGCAGCTCAGGAATCTCAAAATCCTCTGCAGACCCGCCGACCAGTACTACATTCGGCACCTTCCGCAGGTCATGATCCGGCGCGATGCTTTCCAGCGCCCGCAGCGCATTTGTCACAAACACCTTTCGCTTAGCCTCGCGGCGCACATCCGCGATGCGCTCGAGTGTCAGATCCTCCTCGATCCGCACCATTTCCCAGGAATCCGATGTTTCTTGGGAAGACTGACCTGCTCCCGCAGAATTTGTCCCTGTAGTATAGGCTCCAGTGGAATTCATACCTGTGATGTTTCCCCCTGCCGAATTCGCCCCTGCGGTATATGCCCCCGTGGAATTCGTCCCGGCAGCATATGCTCCATCCCTGTCCATCGATTTCTTCTGTTCCAGCAGCACCACACACCCAAACAGCCGCGGATCCAGAGGCTCCTCGAAAAAGCGGATTTCTCCGCTCTCCAGCCGGATATGAAACAGACTCTCAACCTTTGCCAGCGGCGAACGTTTGATCCGTTCTGCCGTCATGCGGCTGTGCAGGCCAAGCTCCGTCTGAATCAGCATCGTCACCAGCTCACCGGCTCCCGCCTGGTGAGTGACTGTCACTTTGCCATCCTCCGTCACCAGTGCGGCGTCTGTCGAGCCGCCTCCCATATCAAGAATCGCCAGCGGAAGCTTTGTCCCGGGAGTCGTCAGCGCTCCCATGGAAGCCATGACTGCCTCCACACCGGCTACGCGCGCGGGAATCCCCATCTCCTCGCTAAGCAGATCGGCAATCTCCTGCATCGGCAGCCGGCTGGTCTTGACCATCGCGGCCACGCCGACGGCTTTTTCCATACAGGTCTCGTCCGCCAGCGCACCAGAAATCCGCACGGGAGCCAGCGTATCGACCGCCAGAATATCGGTGATGCGAATGTTTTCCGGCTGCTGGCCGGAAACGCGGTGCATACCGCTTTTAATCCGCCGCAGCATATTTCCCACGTTGCTGTTCTCCTGGCCGTCCACGTCTGTGATCACGCCCGCCTCATGAACAGCTTCCATGATTTTTTCCGCGCCCGCGTCAATCTGTACACTTGTTTTACGCTCCCCGCTGATGTAAATTTCCCCGGCAGGGATCGTCTGCTCCCGGACATTGCCTCCGGGCGTACGGATGACTACCGCGCTTCTTTTCCCGATCAGGCTCTTGGCAATCGGCATTACCTGACGGGTCTCATCCGCGTTCAGATCCAGCAAAGTCGCAATCCCATACGGATTCGAAAGCATGCGGATCGTCTGCCCCGCCGGCGCCACCTCGATGGCGGCCATCCGGAATTCCGGAATCTGCTCCAGCTTCGCCACCTCATCCAGGATCGGAATCTTGTGGCGCAGGCGATTGTATACCAGAACGGCCTCGTCGCGCTGCAGGATCGCCCCGGTCATCCGGATCTGGTCCCATGCCGCGTTCAGCTGCGAAGCTGCCGTCTCGTAGGAAACCTCCTTCGGAACCGTCACGATGTAGTTTTTCCCGGGAATCGCCCGGGAAAGATGATCAATGCGGATAATCTCTCCCACTGCCTGTCCGACGCCCGCCGGAGTGGATGGATTGTGCCCGATCATAGAGGATTCCATAATAATGGTCTCAGTGATGGTCTCCATGGCCGTGTCCCCGATCACGGGCGCTGCCTCGTTGAGCAGCAGCACATCCGGATAAATCCGGTGCGGCCCGGTCTTTTCCACCGCCATCTCCAACGCCGTGCGGATTCCACGCACATTTTCCGGTGTCCCCTTGGTACCGGTCGTCAGAGTCCGGGCACTGGCGTGAAAGGTGAGTCTGCCCTTCTCGTCAAACGTGCCGATGCACACTTCCGTTGTCGAATTTCCGATGTCGATCCCCGCAACCGTCCTGATGTCCATACTTCCACCGTGTTCCTTTATTCTCACAAAACAGCAGGCCAGGCACCGTGTATGCCGCCGGGTCCTTGGCTGCAAATGGCCACGCAATGTTTTTCACTGCACCACTCTTAATCCCAGTTCACACTGCAAATCCATTGCAAATCAAAAACATTAGCCTGATGACTATTACGATTAAGGACTTCTTTACAGTAAAATCCCTCGTTTTTCATAAATCTCCGCCGCGTCCAGCACCAGCTTCGCGCAGTGCGACGCGTGATACTGCTCCAGCAGGGTCTGCGCCATCTGCACCAGCTCCAGCTTTGTGGAACGGTTGGGCCGCAGCTGATTATACATTTTCAGGATCACATCATCCGGAATATTTACCATCTCCGACGCGCGCACGAAATTCTCATCCATGGCCGGATTGTCATGTTCTCTGCACACCGCTCCCTGCGCGGCCAGCGTCTCCTGCGAAATCTTAATATCATCGGCGGTGATATTGCCGTTCCGGACTTCTTCCAGCGTAATCTCAGATAACTTTTTTCCTGTTCTTGAGGTGATTCGCTCCGCCTCATGCTCTCCTAAAGGATATGCCATACTCTCACACCGTCCATTCAATGATATTCAGCTCCGGACAGATCTGATCTGTCTCGCGGATATGCATCAGTGCCGCCTTTACCTGGTATTTCGCCCGCACCATCGGGTCATTTGTGCCAGGCACCGGCACTACCTTTTCACCCTTTACATACCTTGCCGCATTTTTTCCGATCGCGAAGTAAGTCTCCAGCGTCATCTGCGGCGCCTGGGGAAACAGTTCGAGATTGGAGAGCGGATAAAGAGCCTTGTGATGAATGACCGCCGTCCCCTTCGACTGCAGGCCGATCCCAAAGCCGGAGCCGCTCAGCTTCGCGGCCTCAAGGCCGATAAAGCAGACGTCCGAAGTCTTCAGGTTTTTGACCACCCGCGCGGTCATCCCTTCCTCCTCGATCCCGGCGATAATGGCCTTGATCACCTTGTCGACCGGGATGCCGGTGATCGTATGTTTGATCACGGTGCCAAAGGCAGCGCCCACACCGATCACGACCTCCTTCGGGTCCGTTCCCTGCTTCGCCTGCGGGTAACCATGATAATCTATTTTATTCGGAAGTGCGGTTTCATTTTCATCCGGGCGGGCGGTTGTTACTATTTCGCCCCAGTAATTCCTGATTGTGCCATTCTCATTACTGCTATTTTCACTTTTGTCGTTATCGCTTCCTGCCGCGGCTATACTGCCGCCAGCCATTCCGCTTTTTGTCCCGGTTCCACTGCCGCCAGCTGTTCCACTTGTCCCTCCGGCTCCACTGCCGCCAACAGTTCGACTTGCCACTCCGGCTCCATTGCCGTCAGCAGTCCCACTTTTCCCACCGTAATCCCTCGTCTGGAGTTCACGGACGACTGCTTCCGTAATCTGCCGGACCAGTGCTTCATTTACTTCCATATCCGTGTCCTCCTTAGAAATTATTCCGGTCAATCCTGTGCGGGATCTTTTTGATTTCTTCCCAACGCGCGCCGTTCACCCGGTACCCAGTCCCCGGGCCCATGTAATCATTCGGCGTATTTACACCGCTCATCACGTGGAAGTCTTCATCCAGGATCGCCGCGGTCTGCATATAATCGCCGATAACCCGCTGCCGGAGCATGTTCAGGACACTTTCTGCCACGTCCTCATAGCCGGTCTCCGCGAGCGCCTTCACCACATCCACGCCCGTGATGCCGCGCTTCATCAGATCCTCCACACCCATCAGATCTGCTACCACATCCCGGTCCAGCGTATCCTTGCTGCCGTGCGCGTAGGTCACAGCCTCCACCTGCTCGTCCGTCACTTCCGCCACATGCAGGTACGAAAAAACTGCCTGCACGGCTTTGGCCGCCCTGCGCCGCACACGGATTACATCTTCCTCCGTCACCGGCCGCAGGCCACCGTCCACCTGCATGTCTCTCTGCATCACGTTGTAATCGTCAAAGTCCTCCGCGTCAAAATTGGACCCGGCAAACATATTGTCATAATTGGGCTCCGCCGCATAGCCGGAAAAGATAAAATCCGTGCCCGGCAGAAACTGAAGCATCGTCCGCGCCGTCCTGCGCATATCCGAATGCGAAAAGCTCTGGTCATTGGAAGAGGCGCACTCCAGTCCCAGAAGCGCCGCCACCAGATTTTCGCCCATCACCTCACGAATCCCGGCCGGCACGCTCGCTGTAATACCAATGCAGCTCACAGAGCCGTTCTGAATCCCCTGAGAGCCTGCTCCCTTCGTCATATACAGGCAGCGGCACTCCAGATAGAGCATGGATTTCTTTTCCGTGCTGCCCATCAACGCTTCCGAGCCGGATCCTGAGGTAAAACGCACCTTCAGTCCGCGGGAGGCATAGGCGGAATTCAGGAAAGCCTTGGAATAAGGCGTATCATCGCCGTCGATAAATACCTTCTCCGTCCCGTACACAGAAAGGGTCTCCGCATAGGTCGTAAAACCGCGAATTCCCAGCTCCAGCTCCGTAGCCTCCTCTGCGGAGCACTGCGTCAGCACGCCGCGTCCGCCCACCTGTGAGCCGATCAGCAGCGCAATCGCACTGAAGGGCGCGTAGCGGGCAACTCCCATCGTCGTCTCCTCCTCGCGGAAGCCTCGGAGTGCTCCCTCGGCGGCATCGGCCGCCAGCTGTACCGGGTCATCCTTTAAATTCGTAATGTGTGCCTGATTTCCCGGCACCCGGCGCGCGCGCATCTTCTGCATGCCCATCATCATCTCGACCACGTTCAGCTCGTTGATGACCTCTTTCATCTTCGCCGGGGTGATGCCGGATACGACCTTCAGAATTTCGTCTCTGGAAACATGAATATCCACAATCATCCGCGCAATATCTACGGAAGACATCGCCATGGAGCGCTCCACCCGATCCACGCGCATCGCGTAATCCGCGATAAACTGATCAATAAAGTCAAACTCCTCCCGCTTCTTTCCGTCCAGCTCCACGATCCGTCCGTTCTCAACCCGGACGGACGGCGCCGGATCATAAGGACTGTCCATCGCGGCGAATCCTTTTTCCGACCACTCATCGATAAAACCGTCCAGATTCACCTTCCGCTGATCCAGAGCCTCGATTCTCTTTGATCTTTTCATCTTACGATTCCCCCAAAAACTGCTATTTCGAACATTGTAGCACAGATATATAGCTTTGGGAACCTTTTTTGATTGTTTTTGAAAATTTTTTGATGGTTTTTTTGAGTTCTGTGCCTGTTTTTTGGTTTGTTGTGTTGTTTTTGTCTGGAGATTTGTGTTGTTTTTTGTGGGTTTTATTGTTGGGCGTGACATTTCCTTTCATTCTGCTGCCTTATCACCTTATCGCTTGACATTTTTCATAAGCTCTTTATAATAAACTCATAATACACCAACTCGTAAGTTGGTAATTATTCCGTCCCCTGTTTTTCCAAAACAGCGACCGCCGTCAGTAGATTTCTCTGCCGCCTGCGTATCGTCGCGAACGCTATCCACACGGATGGTCTATACAAAAAGGAGTACCAGATGTTTTATTGCCGTGAGAAAGAGCTGCTCTCAATGGAACAGCGATACAAAAAAGGACATTTCGAATGTATTATCATTTACGGAAGACGGCGTGTTGGCAAGACTTCGCTGATCAACGAGTTTTGTAAAGACAAGCCTGTGATCTATTTTTCTGCACTGAACGCATCATCCCGTGAAAACCTGGAAGCCTTATCAAAGGCTATTTACACCTGCCAGAATCCGGGCGCCGTGAATGCACCCACTTACCACAGCTATGCTGACGCACTGGACGCTATCAGTGAACTGGCCGTCAATAAAAGACTGGTATTTGTCATTGATGAATATCCGTACCTCACCAAAGCGGAAGAGTCCATCTCCTCACGCCTTCAGCACGAAATCGACCATAAGTGGCAAAACAGCCAGCTGTTTTTGATTTTATGTGGCTCTTCTATGAGTTTTATGGAATATCAGGTGCTGGGGTATGAAAGTCCATTGTATGGACGGCGCACAGCTCAATTTAAGATTTCTGCGTTAAATTACAGAGAAATGACAGTCTTTCATCCGGAACTGTCTGCGGAAGATCAGGCACTTCTATATGGAATCACGGGCGGTATCCCGCATTATATAAACAAACTGGAGGTAGAAGATAGTCTGGAGGAAGCTCTTCTGGAAAACCTGTTCGATCCATCCGCCTACCTGTTTGAAGAGCCGGAAAATCTCCTGAAACAGGAACTCCGGGAACCGGCTATTTACAATTCTGTGATATCCTCAATTGCCGGCGGTGCAAGCCGTGCAAATGAAATCGCCACAAAATCCGGGCTGGAATCCGGGATCTGCGCAAAATATTTAAAGGTTCTTCTGGATCTGGGAATTCTCAGGAAAGAATTTCCGATCGGGGAAAAGCCGGGAAAGAAGACAATTTACCAAATCGATGATAATTTCTTTCGGTTCTGGTATCGTTTCGTTCCTCACAATATGTCGATTATCAATGCCGGGAGGATCCGCTCCGTTTACAAACAGGCGGTAAAGTGTAATCTTTCTGATTATATGGGCATCATTTTTGAAAAAATGTGCCGGGACTACCTGCTGCTTTATGAACAGGATCTGCCTATTGTCCTGAACGATGTTGGCCAATGGTGGGGAAATGACGCCCAAAGCCGAAAAGAAATCCAGATCGATATTGTGGGAATTCCGCTCGAGGGAAATGAATATCTGATCGGTTCCTGCAAATACCGCAATGAAAAGATCGGCGTGGATGAACTGGAACTGCTTCGCAGATATGCATCTGTTTTTCGGAAAAACGGAGTATTTCATTATTATATTTTTTCCAAAGGCGGGTTTACGCAGTCTCTGCTTGATCTGGCGGAAAACAGCGAAGTAACGCTGCTGACGCTGGAGGATATTTATACCCGCTGCGCCGGGCCGCGTCCGGCGTAAGCTGGAAAATTCCTTACGCGTCCCATGTAATCGAGTAGGAGGCGGCTTGCCGAATCCTACTCGCCGCGCGGTTGCTGTGTGCCAGTGGCACACGTTTAGCCCTCGCCGGATAATGCCCCCTCGCCGGGGTGGCATCCTCGTCCTTCGGACGGGATAAGCCCCAATCTCTGATTGTGGGGCGCGGGCATTCCACGCTTCGCATGGGATATTCAACGACCGAAGCGAAGCGTAGATATCATCCCCATCCCGTGAATAGTAACCGCTTTTAATGCCGAAGCCCTGCCTCCAGTCTTTTCATTCCATCGAGCACCACGCTGTTGGGGCAGGCCACATTCAGGCGCAAAAACTGCGCGCCATTCCCTCCATACTGACTGCCAGAGGAAAGATAGAGGCCCGTTTTCTCCCGGATAAATCCGGCCAGGTCGAAATGATTAATGTCAGCGGCATTGCCTGTACCATGTTTTTCGTCCAAGCCACAGGTGCCTGCTCCCACGCCATATTTCGCTCCATAATACGTCCCGCAGTCCAGCCACATCAGGTATGTCGCGTCCGAATCCACAACCCGGATTCCCGGAATATTTGCCGCAATATAGTTTTTCACGGTCTCCTTATTTTTCCAGATGTATTCACGCAGAGCGTCCAGCCATGGTCCGCCCTCTGTAAACGCCGCTATGGCAGCGTCAACCGCAAAAGCGTTCGGCTCTGCCACTTCATCGGTATTCAGCCCTCTCCAGACCTTGTGGCGCAGAACTGGATCCGGGACGATGACAGCAGCCGTCTGCAGGCCTGCGATGTTGAATGTTTTCGTCGGTGCCACGCAGGTCACGCTGATCTCACGGCAGGTCTCAGAGACAGAAGCAAACGGCACATAGCTGCATCCAGGGGCAACAAGGTCACAGTGAATCTCGTCGGAAATCACAGTGACATGATGCTTTTTGCACAGCTCGCCGACCGCGGCAAGCGTCTGGCGATCCCAGATATTCCCAGACGGATTCTGCGGGTTGCACAGAATCATCAGAGTCGTCTGCGGGTCGGCAAGCTTCTCTTCCAGATCTGCAAAATCCATCGAATAGCGCTCCCCATCGTAGCGCAGCGGACTCTCCAGCACCTGCCGGCCATTGTTCAGAACCGAGTTAAAAAAGATGTTGTAAACCGGCGTCTGCAAAAGCACCTTCTCCGCAGGCGTGGTCAGCTTGCGCACCATACTGGAAATAGCAGGAACAATGCCTGTGCAGAAAATCAGCCACTCTTTTTCCATTGTATAATTGTGACGGCTCTGCCACCAGCCGATGTATGCCTGATACCAGGCGTCCGGAATATCCGTATACCCGAAAACCCCGTGCGCAGCCCGTTTCTCAATCGCCGAGCGAATCTCCGGCGCAGTCTGAAAATCCATATCCGCCACCCACATGGGGAGCTCCTCTTCTTTTACGTTCCATTTGAGGGAACTGGTATTCCTGCGGTCAATGATTGTGTCAAAATCATATTTCATTTCGGGATCTCCTCGTCAAATATAATGAAAGCTACGCCTTTACAGGACTATTGCGCACAGATAATCCACGTCTTTTCCGGGTCGATCTTGTCGCGCTCCAGAATCAGTTCCCCGATGGATTCTGCGCGGATCACGCCGCCTGAGGGGTTCAGGACGCTGTCGATGTGGCTGTCGATCTCGGCGTCTACGGTCGAGTATTCAAATGCCAGGGTTGTGTTGAGCAGGCGGCAGTTTTTCATCACCAGATTGTCGATGTAGCACATGCCCTGCAGGCTCTCTACCGTGCAGTCGATCAGGGTCAGGTTTTTCGCGTTCCAGCCCAGGTATTCGCCGGAAATAAAGGAGTCGTACACTGTCACGTTCTCGCTGTTCCAGAAGGAGTCCTTCGAGAGCAGGCGGGAATGGCGGATCTCGACATTTCTGGCTCCGTCAAAGGAGTAATTGCCGTAGAGTGTGAAGCCGCGGACATCCATATTCTCGCAGTTCATGGCGAAATAATCTCCCTTGGCCATCACCTGCTCCAGCCGCACCCCCCGGCAGCTCCACAGGGTTTCAGCGGCATTCGGAAAGGAGACATTCCGAAGTGTAAGGTCGCTGCAGCGGCGGAAATTTTTCGGAGCCTCGATCGCGGAGTCCTCTACTGTAATGTGGTCTGTATACCAGACGCCGGCGCGGCCCATTTCAAACCAGGTGCAGTTTTTCACGGAAATGTTTTTCGCGTACCAGAGCGGATATTTCCATTTAAACATGCACCCCTCCAGCTCGATGTTCCGGCTCTCTTTCAGCGGCGACTCACCGTCGTCAAAAATGGTGTCTCTTATTTTCAGATCATGCCCCTGAAAGAGGGCGCGTTCGCCAGTCAGACGCTTCTGGCAGATTTCTTTCTTTTCTTCCAAAACATTTACCTCCCAGGTTAGATGGGGAATTTCCCCCCTTCCCCGCGCGAACACGGCATAAGGCCGCCAGATACCTCGTCTGGTTCTGCGCATCGAGGGTGGGGTATTTCTATATCCCGCCCCATACTATACAACGTTTGGAAGAATTAGGCAATCTAAAAAATCAAGTCGAAGGCAGCCTCTGCACGTCCAATCCGGCCTGAGCCCCCGCAGCAGGCAACAGGTGCTCAGGTTCTGCACGCAATCAGATGAAATCCGTTTCCTCTCTTACCTACGCAGCCGGATGGGCGGCTTCGCAGCCGCCCACAATCCTCGCGTCTATGTCCCTGGTATCAATCCGCACCCCTTTTTCACTGGCCCATCGGCAGACAAACCTCTGTGCATCCGCCGGTGCCTTCGTATTATTGACGGCTTTGAGCTGAATAAGGGTCGGTTTCGTGCTCCCGCCGTTTCTGCTGGACGCAGCCCTGGACGGAAGGACCTCCATTGTGGCAAATGGTCTGTCATGCTCTTCCCTTCGGCGCAAAAACAAGATGTAAGTTCTCCCCTGTGTTACCACTTCCGTGTACATACGGACACAATGATGCAGCTTCTCCGACTCTTTCACCAGATCCCACATACCAGAAGGTGTAAGCACCTCATAGGGCTCCTCTGATTTTTCTTCTGAATCCGTGGCAAGCTGCGCGTATTCTTCTTTTGCCACAGCCGCCATGAATTGTCTGTTTCGATATTCATCCTCCTGGATTTGGTATAACTGAAGCACATGATCATGTGCCACCCTCAGATTCTTCGGAAATCGTCCGTCCGGATAGTTTTGAATTCGCCGGCACATCTGCAGATAGTCTCTGTACGTAACATAAGCTCCCGATCCGGAAAATCCGGAAAGATACCGGAGTGTCCGCAGGATTTCCTGATCAGACCATTTCGCGACGCCATTGATTCCCTGCCAGGTATATCCTTTTCCGTCGTGACAGACATCGTTGTATCGCAGCATATCATTATAAGCAGCGGTAAACTGTTCCATCTGCAGAAACTGCGGCTTTTTCGCATAAATCTCCGCATATCTGGGCAGCATACGGACAAATTCCTCCCCTGACTGATACTGGAGACGTTTTAAAACCTTCACCGGCAATCCCAGCATCCTGCGGATATCTGTTTCCTGGGCATGAAACCAGGTCTGATCCTTTAATAAACGATAGAAACCGCAGATTTTGCCAAGGCCTGCTTTTGATAAAAGCTCCAGAGCATGACTATACATCGGAGAAAGCATCGGTACCAGAGGATTTTCCCCGCCGCCTTTTTCATATTCTGAAAGCATAAAAGACGGATATTTTTCCGCAAAACGTTCCAGAATTCCGCCATATGGATATTCCAGAATCTCCAGTTTTTTGCCGTCCTCCTTAAGACCGCCATACAAGCTTTTTTCCGGTCCCTCCAAAAAAGAGAGATCCAGGTATGACTCCCGTGATACCAGGAAATCCTTTGTAATAATAATCCTTGCAGGCAGCCATCCCAGATCCATCACCAGAAACAGTTCTCCTTCTTTTTCAAATTCAGTAACCGCTAAAATATTGACATCCCTGCTCTCACGGATAATCTCGCACACGGTTTCATCCAGCGGCGCTTCCAGCTCCCGGCGGACATCATATTCCTTCCGGGAATATCCCCTCTGGCGGTAGGTATCCAGAAACATCCCAAAGCTCTGCACATACATAATTTCCGGAAAATATTGATGAATGACCCGAATTCCCCGCTCCGGCTGCAGACAGGCCATGTGATGCTGTTCGATAAACTTTTTCATCCAGACATCTACATTGTAAAGACCTTCCTCCTCAATTTCATGGCTGTTTTTGGAAAAGGAAGCGCGAAAGATTTCCTTCCAGATGCTCCCGCGAAACTGATCCTCAGCCCCGTTCCGGGGTCTCAGCATCAGCTTCGAAACAAGAAAGACCAGTTTTCCATCCTCCAACCGAAAGGAATACGCATAATAGGCGCCCTCCTGAATAATCGCAGTAATATCTTCACTCCCGTCAAATTTGCAGGCAGACGCATGAAGCTTCCTGCTGTATTCATCCGGCATGACGGCTTTTCCGCACTTGGAGCAATAAAGACCCAGCCCTTTTTTGAGAAACATATGATGATGTTTATTTACAATATCCATATCCACGATCCTCCTTTACATGGAACGCAGGCCTCGCCATCACGCCTCAGCGTGATTTTGCATGCGCGGCTCTCCACTTCAGGTTCCATATCGCTTGTGATGTTATGTGTCCTGCAACGTTTTAGGATGCATAGCTTGGTTTTGCATATTGACAATCATTATCTTACACTTTTCCTGTTGTGATCGTTTCTCTTTCCTTATTCAGTTTTCAAAGTACAAAAATAACACTCTCTCCAGAGATTTTTTGACATGAAAAAAAGAAGTGCCAGCCAAAAGACCGACACTTATTCTACCATATCTCAAAACCGTTCACTTAAGGGGGGGTATCAGATCGCATCTAATGCATTCGCGATATCCGCGATCAGATCCTCCTTGTCCTCCAGCCCCAGGCTGATGCGGATCAGCTCTGCCGGTACACCTGCCTCGGCCAGCTGCTCATCATTCATCTGGCGGTGAGTGGAGGTCGCCGGATTCAGACAGCAGGTCCGCGCGTCCGCCACATGGGTCTCGATCGCCCCCAGCTTCAGCTCGCGCATAAAGATCGATGCTGCCTCCCTGCCGCCCTTCAGGCCGAAGGAGACGATGCCGCAGCCGCCGTTCGGCAGATATTTCTGTGCAATCTCATAATATTTGTCGGTCGGAAGCCCGGAATAATTCACATACGCCACCTTCGGGTGATTATAGAGGAATTCCGCGACAGCCTGTCCGTTTTCCACGTGCTTCGGCATACGCACATGCAGGGATTCCAGTCCAAGATTCAGCAGGAATGCGTTCTGCGGAGACTGTATGGAGCCGAAGTCGCGCATCAGCTGAGAGGTGCATTTGGTGATAAACGCGCCTTCTTTGCCAAACTTTTCCGCATAGGTAATGCCGTGGTAGCTCTCATCCGGTGTACACAGTCCGGGAAATTTCTCCGCGTGAGCCATCCAGTCAAAGACACCATGATCGATAATCGCTCCGCCCACAGCCGCTCCGTGGCCGTCCATGTATTTTGTCGTCGAATGTGTGACAATATCCGCTCCCCACTCGAACGGACGACAGTTGACCGGCGTCGGGAAGGTGTTATCCACAATCAGCGGCACGCCATGCTCATGAGCCACTTTTGCAAATTTTTCAATATCCAGCACCGTCAGTGCCGGATTTGCGATGGTCTCTCCAAAAACCGCCTTTGTATTCGGCTGAAAGGCCGCGTTCAGCTCCTCCTCACTTGCGTCCGGGCTGACAAAGGTCGCCGTAATCCCCATCTTGGCCATCGTCACGGAAATCAGATTAAACGTCCCTCCGTAGATGGAGGAAGAAGAAACAATATGGTCGCCGCACTCGCAGATGTTAAACAGTGCGAAAAAGTTTGCCGCCTGCCCGGAGGAGGTCAGCATTCCGGCAGTGCCGCCTTCCATCTCCGTGATCTTCGCTGCCACGTGATCATTGGTCGGATTCTGCAGACGCGTATAAAAATAACCGCTCGCCTCCAGGTCAAACAGCTTCCCCATATCCTCGCTGGTCGCGTAACGAAATGTCGTAGACTGCACAATCGGGATCTGACGCGGCTCCCCATTGCCCGGTGTGTAGCCGCCCTGCACGCAGCGCGTGCCAATTCTGTAATCGCTCATTTTAAGTCCTCTCTTCCTGTTTTTCGCAGCTGTCTGGTATCCTCGCGCAGCTGTGTTTTCCCTGATTTAACTTATCGGAAGGAGAGTTTTCACCCGATAAGTTAGCGACGGAATCGCCAGATTCTGGAGCATTATAAGAAGCGGTTTTCTTCTCATAATTATGCTACAGGTCACATCATGAACAATTTTACGGTACTTCTTCCTCTACTGATGTGAACAATAATTTGATTTTACACGCTTGTCCTTTTCCTGTCAATGATATGAAAATTTTTCTTGACAGAGACCCTTGTTTGGGCTAAGATAAAGCATGTGTGTAAAACGACCGTGTCCGTTTTAAGCAACCTGTATTCTTGAAAAGTTGGGAGGTGTTCACATTGGCTAATATTAAATCTGCGAAGAAAAGGATTCTCGTTTCTCAGAAGAAACATGACAGAAATAAATCCATCAAGTCTTCTGTAAAGACCGCGATCAAAAAGGTTGAGACGGCTGTTGCTGCAAATGACAAGGCAGCTGCCCAGGAAGCTCTTCTTGCTGCTACATCTACAATTGATAAGGCCGCTACAAAAGGCGTTTATCATAAGAACAACGCTGCGAGAAAAGTCTCTCGTCTGGCCAAGGCAGTCAACGCGATGGCTTAATGATTCCTATAGAATAATCGCAGCTGTCCGGGACAATTCCCCACATCCGTGATGTTGCCGGATGGTTACAGATTATAACACGTAAAAGTAAAAACAAAAATTACCCCCGCTGTTGATACCCTCTTATCGGCAGCGGGGGGTTTTTTTATGCGCAGAGCCGGGTAAGGAATTTTTGCGGCTGAAGCCGCACCCGGCTCGCGCAGCGGACAGGGGAGAAGGTTCCTCCCCTGTCTGATTAAAAAGCAGAACCGGGCAAGGCATATCCCATGCGAAGCGTGGGATGCCACCCGGCGAGGGTGTTTTGCGGCTAAAGCCGCACCCATCTACGCTCCGCTTCGGTCGTTGAATATCCCATGCGAAGCGTGGGATGCCCGCGCCCCACAATCAGAGATTGGGGCACTACCCGGCGAGGGCTAAACGTGTGCCACTGGCACACAGCAACCGCGCGGACAAGTAGGAGCCGGCAAGCCGCCTCCTATTCGATTAAACAGATTTTTTCAATCTCCGCCCACGTTTCGTCTCGTCCCTGACGTGTCTGGGAGGAAAAAGGAATGATCTCCGTGCCGGGGCGAAGGCTCAGGCCTTCACGCAGAAGCTTCATCTGGTGTTGTACCTGGCTGCGTTTGATCTTGTCCAGCTTGGTCGCCAGTATGATGGGTTCATAGCCGTTGCTGCAGATCCACTCATACATGGTGCGGTCGTTGGCCCCAGGCTCGTGCCGGATATCAATCAGCAGGAAAACTGCTTTCAGCTGCCTGGAGGTGTGCAGATACCGTTCAATCATTTTTCCCCATTTTTCTTTTTCCGACTGGGGAACCTTCGCATATCCATACCCTGGGAGATCCACCAGATACAGAAGATCGTTGACGTTATAAAAATTAATCGTCTGCGTCTTCCCCGGCTGTGCGCTGGTACGGGCCAGGGATTTCCGGTTCAGCAGCGTGTTGATCAGGGAGGATTTGCCTACGTTGGACTTTCCGGCAAACGCCACCTCACATTTATCATTTTCCGGAAGTCTGCTTGTAATCCCGCATACCGTCTCAAGGCTTGCTTCTTTAATAATCATATGATTTCCCCTGTGCAGCATTCTAATTACTGCATTTGCAGTCTTATGCAAATGTAACAAGGCTGTCACCGCATATATTGTCTTAAGAACCCATTTCATAGCTTGCCACTGAATATGCGGTCTTTAAGAACCCATTACATAATTTTCCGCCGCATAGACACCTTAAGAATCAGCGACATGACCTGCCGCCGTAAGAACAGTCTTAAGCAGATGCAGCATGGTTCGCCGCAAGTGCCGTCTTCAGCACATCCGGCATGGAAGCCGCGTATACAAGGTTCAGTCCATCTGTGATTTCAGCAGTAATCTCTTCGATGTCAGGCTTATTCTCCGAGGGAACGATCACGGTCGTGATACCGGCCTGTTTGGCTGCCAACAGCTTTTCCTTGAGGCCTCCGATCGGCAGCACCCTGCCCCGGAGCGTGATTTCGCCGGTCATTGCCACATCGGCGCGGACCGGAATTTTCGTAATCGCGGAGAGGATCGCCACCGCCATCGTGATGCCGGCGGATGGGCCATCCTTGGGCACCGCGCCCTCTGGAATGTGGATGTGAATATCGTTCTTCGTGAAGAATTCCGGATCGATTTCATACTCCTCGCCCAGAGAACGCACATAGCTGATCGCCGTACGGGCCGATTCCTTCATCACATCGCCCAACTGGCCGGTCAGCAGGAACTCTCCCTTGCCGGGCATGGTGTTTACCTCGATCTGCAGGGTGTCGCCGCCCACACTGGTCCACGCCAGGCCGCGCACGATGCCAATGTCATTCTTTGCGTTGCGCTTCAGGATCGTGCTGTGCCGTTTTCCAAGGTATTTTTCCAGATTGCGCCCGGTCACTTTTACAGAAGAGACGCCATCCTCCAGAATCTCTCTGGCCGCTTTTCTGCAGATTTCTCCAAGCCTGCGCTCCAGCTGCCGGACGCCGGCCTCCCGGGTGTAGCCTTCAATGATGGCCGTCATCGCCGATTTGGAGATCGTAAGCTGTCCCTTTTTGAGTCCATTGTGCGAGAGCTGCTTTTTCATCAGGTGCTCTTTTGCTATATGAAATTTTTCATTTGCAGTATAGCTCGTCACTTCTATGAGTTCCATACGGTCCAGCAGAGGACGTGGAATCGTATGCACGTCATTCGCAGTAGCAATAAAAAGGATCTCTGAAAGGTCGACCGGCAGCTCGACATAGTTATCCCGGAAGTGACTGTTCTGCTCAGAATCAAGCACCTCCAGCAGTGCGGAGGATGGATCCCCCTTGTAGTCGCTGCTCACCTTGTCGATCTCGTCCAGCAGCATCAGCGGATTTTTGACCCCGGCCTGCCGCAGTCCGTCCACAATCCGTCCGGGCATGGCTCCTACATAGGTGCGCCGGTGTCCGCGGATCTCCGCCTCGTCCCGGACGCCTCCCAGGCTGATCCGCACAAATTTCTTATCAAGCGCACGCGCGATCGACTGTGCGATCGAAGATTTCCCCGTCCCGGGAGGTCCCACAAGACAGATAATCGGACTGTCGCCCTTTTCCGTCAGACAGCGCACCGCCAGAAACTCCAGCACGCGCTCCTTCACCTTCTCCAGTCCGTAATGATCCTGATCCAGTATTTTCCGGGCGTTTTTTAAGTCGTGATTGTCAGTGGAAGCCTTCTCCCACGGGATTTCCAGCAGCGTCTCCACGTATCCGCGCACGACCGAATTTTCAGCGGAATTCATGCCGATGCTTTTCAGGCGTTCCGCTTCCTTACATATTTTCTCTTTGACCGCATCCGGTGCCAAAAGCTTCCCGGCGGCCTCCTGATAATGCCGCACATCTGAGAGAAGCGTGTCCTCGCCCAATTCCTCCTGAATGACGCGGATCTGCTCACGGAGGACATACTCCCGCTGGTTTTTGTCCACCCGCTCCTTTACCTTCTGCTGGATCTCATTCTGTACCTGGATAATTTCAATCTCCCGCGCGAGCAGCGTAGTCAGCAGATTGTAGCGCTCTATCATCTCATCCGTTTCCAGAAGCTTCTGCCGTTCCTCATAACGTACAGGAAGATGTACACAGGTCGTCAGGATCAGTTTTTCAAGGCTGCGAATCTCCTGAAGTCCCCGCAGCAGCTCTTTGCCGAATTTCTGATTCACCTGCCCGTACCGTGCCAGCAGATCTTTCAGCCCCCGCGCCATAGCTTCTTCCTCGACCGCATCCAATTCTGCCGGGACTTCATCAATCGTCTGAATCCTGGCAAACAGGATTCCATTTTCGTCTGATGCAGAAACCAGACGGGCACGGGTGAGCCCTTCCACACGCACGCGTATGACATTTTTCGGCAGCTTCGCGACATTCAGAATCTTCGCGGCCACGCCGACTTCATATAAAGACGGTAAACCCGGATCGTTTTCATCCGGGTTTTTCTGCGTCACTAAAAAGATTGTCTGATCTGCGGTCATTGCTCCCTCAATCGCGCGGATGGACTTTTCCCGGCTGATATCAAAGCTTAATATCATGGACGGAAATACAGTCAGAGCGCGCAGCGGGATCACCGGCAGATTTCTGATGATGTCTCCCATATCATTCTCTCTTTATCAGTCAATGCGGCGCAATCCGAAAATTTCTTCTTGCGCCGCGTGATATTTATGGTAAACGGCATAAGCCGTTCCTGGTACTCGCTGCCTTTCTCTGCGGCAGCATATGAGACTTTTTAAATTACATCGAATCTCAGGCCGTCTCCTCAAAAAAGCCGCGCCTGCGTTTTCTGCGCGGAAGGCTCTCCGGCGAGCGGAAGGTCAGCTCCGGCTCCTGTGTGCCCTCGATCGTTTCTTTTGTCACCGTACAGGTGGCAATCGTGCGGTCAGACGGAATCCGGAACATCAGATCCATCATCGCCGTCTCCATGATCGCGCGCAGGCCACGCGCTCCCGTCCTTCTCTTGATCGTGCGGTCAGCAATCTCCTCGATCGCTTCCGGCGTAAAGGAAAGCTCCACGTCGTCCAGTCCCAGAAGTGCCTGGTACTGCTTCACAATCGCGTTCTTCGGCTCCGTCAGGATGCGGATCAGGCTGTCGCGGTCGAGCTCGTCAAGCGAAACCACGACCGGCACGCGGCCCATAAATTCAGGAATCATGCCAAACTTAATGAAATCCTCCGGCAGGGCTTCTTTTAAAACCTCGCCTACATTTCGGGTGCTGTTCTGCGTCAGTTCAGAGCCAAAGCCAATCCCCTTCCGGTCCATACGCGCCTCGATGATTTTATCAAGGCCCTCAAACGCGCCTCCGCAGATAAAGAGAATATCCGTCGTATCTATCTGGATCAGCTCCTGATGCGGATGCTTTCTTCCTCCCTGCGGCGGTACAGAAGCGACCGTCCCTTCGAGAATCTTCAGCAATGCCTGCTGCACACCCTCGCCGGAAACATCTCTGGTAATAGAAGCATTCTCCGATTTTCTCGTAATCTTGTCGATCTCATCAATATAAATGATCCCATGCTCGGCCTTTTTGATATCATAATCAGCCGCCTGGATGATCTTCAGCAGAATGTTTTCCACATCTTCACCGACATATCCGGCCTCCGTCAGAGACGTCGCGTCCGCAATCGCAAACGGCACATTCAGCAGTCTCGCCAGAGTCTGGGCAAGCAGAGTTTTGCCGCTGCCGGTCGGTCCGAGCATCAGAATGTTGCTCTTCTGGATCTCGACGTTGAGATATCTCCCGCTCGTGATCCTCTTGTAATGATTGTACACAGCCACGGCCAGAGCCTTTTTCGCGGCATCCTGACCGATCACATATTCATCCAGGAATTCTTTAATCTGAGCGGGACGCTGCAGATTGATCGCGTCCGGGTCATCGCCCATATATTCGTCCGCGAGCTCCTCCTCCACAATTTCCGCGCAGATATCGATGCATTCGTCACAGATATAAACTCCGTTCGGGCCGGAAATCAGCTTACGCACCTGATCCTCCGTCTTATTGCAGAAAGAGCATCTGACTTTCTCCATGATTTTTCCCGGCATATCTCCACCTCTTAATTATTATGATAAATTTACGCGGGCCGGGTGCGGCCAGCCGCACAGTTTCTTACCCGGCCAGGCGAATTATGATCAATGAAAGCCGCGCAGTCAAAGCTGCTGTATTTACCGTGAAATAACCACTTCGTCAATCAGGCCGTAGGCCTTTGCTTCCTCAGCACTCATAAAATTGTCTCTCTCTGTATCAGCAGCAATCACTTCCAGAGGCTGTCCGGTATTGGCAGCCAGCATTTCATTCAGCTGCTGCTTCGTCTTCAGAATTCTCTCAGCGGCAATCTTAATATCCGTCGCCTGCCCCTGAGCTCCGCCGGACGGCTGATGGATCATGATTTCTGCATTCGGCAGCGCGTAGCGCTTGCCCTTTGCTCCGCCTGCAAGCAGAAATGCTCCCATGCTCGCAGCCATGCCCATGCAGATCGTAGACACATCGCATTTTACATAATGCATCGTGTCATAAATAGCCAGACCCGCCGGTACAGATCCGCCCGGGCTGTTGATGTACAGATGAATATCCTTATTCGGATCCTCTGATTCCAGGAAAAGAAGCTGTGCGACAATCAGATTCGCGCTTACATCCGTCACTTCTTCTCCCAGAAAAATAATCCGGTCTTTTAACAATCTCGAATAGATGTCATAGGAGCGTTCCCCTCTGCCCGTCTGTTCAATGACATATGGTACAAAGCTCATGCTTTTCATCCCCCTTATTCCGGAACCGTTAGTAACGGTTCCTGTTGCACTTCTATATTTCAGGGTCCAGGACTATCAGCGGCTAGTCCTGCTGTTTTTCTATTTCAGGGCTGTCAGCGGCTAGTCCCGCTGCTTTCTATTTCAGGACCGTCAGCAGCAGGTCCTGTTACTCTTCCTGAGCGTCCGCAGAATCCGAATCCTCCGCAGCCGCCGCAGCCGCATCGCCGGCCGCCATCGCATCTGCAGCACCGTCGACCGCGATTTCTTCTACTTCATCGTCTTCTTCCGGCGCATCCACCTCAACAGCTGCATCTGTGATCAGTGCAACCGCAGCGCGAACCTCCAGGTCGTGCGTTACCTGCTCGATCCCATACTCTCCAAGGTTTTCTTTCAGCTTGTCAAATTCCATGTTGTAGGACTTGGCAAGGCTGTGAATCTCTTCATCGATCTGTTCTTCACTGATCTCGATCGCCTCTGCCTTCACAACCGCTTCCAGCACAAGGGTCGTCCGGATACGGCGCTCTGCGTCCGGTCTGATCTGTGCACGCAGCATATC
The DNA here is from genome assembly GCA_021201095.1 of Lachnospiraceae bacterium. Lineage (GTDB taxonomy): Bacteria > Bacillota > Clostridia > Lachnospirales > Lachnospiraceae > Choladousia. The sequence continues at coordinate 13,879 of JAJQFO010000255.1, read as the reverse complement.
ATCCGTCATGCCGGTAAGCTGCATATACTGCTCAAGCGTGATCCCCTGGGACTGGATCCGGCTCGCGAAATCATCCATCTGGCTCTGCACCTGCTCATCAATCATCGGTGAAGGCACATCGATCTGTGCATTCGCCACTGCTTTTTCTACTGCTTTATTCTCCTTTGTGCGCTTTGCATCCTCTGTCTTCTTTTCCAGAAGCTTCGAACGGATATCGTCCTTGTATTCCTCTAATGTATCAAACTCTGAAACATCCTGTGCGAAATCGTCGTCCAGCTCCGGAAGCTCTTTTCTGGTAATCTGGTTTACCGTGCATTTAAATACAGCAGCCTTTCCGCGAAGCTCCTCTGCCTGATAATTCTCCGGGAACGTAACGGAAACTTCCTTTTCCTCACCGATCACTGCACCGACCAGCTGCTCCTCGAATCCGGGAATAAAGCTGCCCGATCCGATGGTCAGCGGGTAATCTGTGCCTTTGCCGCCTTCAAACGCTTCGCCGTCCACGAATCCTTCAAAGTCAAGCTTTACTGTATCGCCATCCATAACCGGACGGTCATCAATGTCAATGACACGTGAATTCTGCTCGCGTTCCTTATCAATTTCTGCATCCACGTCTGCCTCTGAAACTTCAACCGGTGTGCGGGTAATCTCCACTCCCTTATACTCGCCAAGAGTCACTTCCGGCTTCAGCGCCACCGTCGCGGTAAAAATAAACGGTTTGCCTTCTTCGATCTGAACAACAGCAATCTCCGGGCGGGATACAACTGTCTCCTCACATTCCTTCAATGCCTTCGGATATTCGCTGTTGATCGCACTGTTCGCGGCGTCCTCAAAGAATACACCCGCACCGTAAAGCTTCTGGATCATCTTGCGCGGAGCTTTTCCTTTACGGAAGCCCGGAACGCTGATCCGGTTTCTCTGGGCTCTGTATGCTTTATCAAGCTCGGCGATAAATGCTTCCGCCGGAACCTCAATTGTAAGCTTAGCCATATTATTTTCCAGTTTCTCTACTTCAACACCCATTGTCCCGTGTTCCCGCTGCTAAAACCATGCCGGACCGGCAATAGCAGCTTTTCCTTTCTTTAAATTATTATTTTTCAAAGATCTGAGTTACAGTCATTTGAATTACAGTCATTTTGCTAGTATAGCACAGCACTGTTAAAAAGGCCAGACCTTTTTTGCGCTATTCTTTCGAAAAAACAATTGATTTAGCCAGCTGATCGGCAGCCTTCTGCCCCCGCAGCTGTGCGACAAGCGCCAGACCAAAGGGGATCGCGGTTCCCATCCCGCGGCTGGTCGTTATATTCTCACTGATCTCCACTGGATTTTCTGATGTATGTGCCCCGGTCAGGCCATTTTCAAGCCCCGGATAGCAAACTGCCCGATGTCCTTCAAGCAGTCCCAGACCTCCCAGTACGGTCGGAGCCGCGCAGATGGCAGCGATCTTTTTCCCTGCAGCAGCCTGCTCCTTCAGAAGCTCTGCCAGTCCCGCATGCTCTGCCAGATGCGTGGTCCCCGGCATCCCGCCAGGAAGCACAAACATCTGCGCTGATTCCGTATTCATCTCGTCAAACAACAGATCCGCCGTAACTTCAATCCCATGGCTTCCTTTTACTGTCCTGCTCTCTGTTATAGAAACCATCTGTATCGAAATTCCTGCCCTGCGCAGCAGATCCACCACGGTCAGTCCTTCAATCTCTTCAAAACCGTCCGCGAGAAAAATATACGCTTCTGTCATGCTATTCCCTTCCTTTCCTGTTTTTTCTGTCTTCACTGCTTTGTTCTTTAACTTTTCCAGGCCCTGTTGCTTCGTTGCTTTAACTTTTTCCAGACCTTGTTGCTTCGTTGCTTTAACTTTTTCCAGGCTTTGTTGCTTTGTATTCTGCGGTTTTAATTCTTTTAGCTTCAGGTTCTGTTGTTTTAAACTCCGTTAGCTTAAGCCTCGTTAGTTATAAACTTTGCTGTTTTAAGCTTCATTATTTTAATGTAACGTTTCATTGTTTTAAGCTTTGTTATTCCAGCCTTTTTTATTTCAGCCTTCAACAGTTTATCAGACGATTCACATAAAATCAATATGATTCTGTCTTTTCTCTCTGAAAAAAATGTGCTAAACTTTTCTACAATGAAAGCCGCGCAACTAAAAATCGCTGCGCGATTGGCGCGGCCTGCGTCCATACTCGCAAGCGAGTACGGACATACAATGAAAGCCGCGCAACTAAAAATCGCTGCGCGATGGTATATCCCGTACGAAGTGCGGGATGCCACCCCGGCGAGGGGCGCGGTACCGTTCTCGATTTGCTGCGCAAATCGGAACATTGCCTGCGTCCATACTCGCAAGCGAATACGGACATACAATACTACGTGTGCGAAAGAACTGCCAGAAGGATTTTATTGTATTCCGTCAATAAACCGACGACTGACAGCTCAATTCCGCAGAAAGAGAGGTCTCATATGGAAATCGAACGAAAATTTCTTGTCAAAACAACTCCGCAGCTGGAGCTTTATCCCTGCCATCAGATTGAGCAGGCCTATCTGTGTACTTCCCCGGTAGTCCGCATTCGACGGCAGGATGAAGAATACATCCTGACTTATAAGGGAAAAGGTTTTCTGGTACGCGAAGAATACAACCTGCCTCTCACAAAAGAGGCCTATGAACACCTGCTTCCCAAAGCAGACGGAAACCTCCTTACCAAAAAAAGATATGTCATACCTTTCGGCAGTGGCCTGAATATCGAACTGGATATCTTTGAAGGAAAGTTTTCCGGTCTGCAGATGGCAGAGGTCGAATTTCCAGATGAAGCAACCGCAAATGCCTTCCTTCCTCCGGACTGGTTTGGCCGAGAAGTCACCCGCGATCCTTCCTACCAGAATTCTTTTCTCAGCCAGGTTCAGTAAAATAACCCGGATGCTATAAGCCAGGCATCTTAATAATATGAATTAAATTTTTTTCTCCTCGTGCGTAACTTTTTAACCGGTCATTCGTTTCTATATTATTGTAAACGGATCCGGCGGGGCAGTATTCCAGCTCTCTGGTGTCTCCCGCCTGCCGCCAGCGTGCCTCTGACCCTTTGACAGGGCACAGTGCAAAATTATTCGCGGCTCGTTTCATAGTCAATGACCCCGATGCAAGCATACGGGGCACCAATTTGCAGCGACGCAAGCATCGGGGTATTTGACCCTCGCGACATCTACGCTTCGCTCCGGTCGGTGCTAAACGTGTGCCACTGGCACACAGCACCGCCAAAGATCCGCGCAAGCTATGCCATAAGGGGGACCGGCTTGCCGGTGGATACCTTATGGCTCCGGCTACCTGGCTCGTTGCTTCGCTGGAATAAGGGGAGGAAAATAAAATGAATGAACATGTCTATCTGAAAAACATGCGGGCACTCCGCAGCCAGTCACATCTGACGCAGCAGGAAATCAGCGAACAGCTGCACATCCGCCGTTCCACCTACTGCAACTACGAAAACGGCATGCGGGTGCCGCCGCTTAGCATCATTGTTGCTCTCGCGGAATTATATCACGTCAGTGTCGATTATCTCATCAACAGCACCGAGGAGACGGACATTCCTGCCAACTACAGGCATCTGCATACCAGCGAAAGATTGTTTCTCGATCACATCGCCGAGCTGACTCAGGCCAGCAAAAAAGAAGTATGGCAGTTCATTTACCTGAAAAAGAAATATCCCTCCTGATCGAAGGTGCCTTTTTGTCAATGCCCGTTCGCATAAATGTTGAAAACCCATGCTTCCTGCATGGGTTTTCGATATCCGTCTCTAACGTGAAAGTAATTCTCCAAGCTGTTCAATATCCTCTTCCGTCGTAGACCAGCTTGTAGCCAGCCGTACGGCAGTATGCGTCTCGTCAGTTTTTTCCCAGAAGCTAAGAGTGACCTTTTGGCTGAGCTCGGCCAGTTTTTCATCCGTCAGAATGATAAACTGCTGGTTTGTAGGAGATTCCAGATAAATTTTGCAGCTTTTTTCATGAAGCACTGTTTTCAGCTTTTCTGCCATACGAATCGCGTGGCTGGAGATCTTCCAGTACAGATCATCCGTAAACAGCGTATCAAACTGTATGCCCAGCAGGCGCCCTTTCGCCAATAAAGCCCCTCGCTGCTTTACCAGCGCCAGAAAATGCTTCGGCATGTTATGCTTTGTAAAAACCAGCGCCTCTCCGCAAAGTGCACCGACCTTCGTCCCGCCAATGTAAAAAACATCACACAGCTGCGCAATATCCGGAAGAACCATATCACTTTGGCTGCTCATCAAAGCGTATCCCAGGCGGGCGCCATCCATGTACAGAGGAATCTCATACTCCCTGCAGACAGCGGAAAGGCTCTCCATCTCGCTTTTTGTATACAAAGTCCCGTACTCCGTCGGATGAGAGATATAAACCATTCCCGGAAAGACCATATGTTCATGATTTCCATCCTGGTAAAACTGCGCCAGATACTCTCTCAGATCAGCCGCGTCAATTTTCCCGTCCCGATGTCTGATGGGCAGCACCTTATGTCCGCTGTATTCGATCGCACCAGCTTCGTGCGTATTCACATGTCCCGTATCTGCGGCAACCACGCCTTCGTAATCCCGCAGCATCGTGGAAATCACCATAGCGTTGGTCTGTGTCCCTCCGGCCAAAAACCAGATTTCTGCCTCCGGACAACCACAGGCGGCGCGAATCTTCTCTTTCGCACTCTCGCAATAGGGATCATTTCCATACCCGGAATAAGGCTCCAGGTTCGTCTCCATCAGTCTCCGAAGAATTGCCGGATGTGCTCCGGTCGTATAGTCGCTCTCAAAAGATAACATAAATGCCTCCGTTGTCTGCTAATTTTCTTGCGTTCCTATAATATAACTTATCGGAAGGAAAGCGCGCTTGCGGGCTTTCACCCGATAAGTTAGCGACAGAATCGCCAGATTCTGGAGCATTATGGGAAGCGGTTTTCTTCCCATAATATGAGCCGCAAATACGCTTAAAAACAGCAAACGGCTTCTCAGCCATTTTGTTTCTTTGCAAGATAAAATGGAGAAACCGTATCGCGGGAATCAATCATTTATTGAATGCGGCCAGCGGGAGTCGAACCCGCACGGTCTCCCACAGGAACCTAAATCCTGCACGTCTGCCAATTCCGTCATGGCCGCCTGGACAATTGCCCTGACAGACAGCTATCATCTGTCAAAATTTTTCACGATTTCATGTGTCTTTTGGGCACAAAAAAACCAAGCTGGGCTAGCCGGATTCGAACCGGCGAATGCAGGTGTCAAAGACCTGTGCCTTACCGCTTGGCGATAGCCCAAAAATGGGTTAATTATTACAATGAAAAAGGGTGGGTAAAGGGACTCGAACCCTTGGCCTCCAGAGCCACAATCTGGCGCGCTAGCCAACTGCGCCATACCCACCATAATAACTCACTATTTTGTTCCGCAAAATATGAGACCGAGCCTGAAGGGATTCGAACCCCCGACCCACGGCTTAGAAGGCCGTTGCTCTATCCAACTGAGCTACAGACTCAAAAAGCGGGTGATGGGAATCGAACCCACGTGTCCAGCTTGGAAGGCTGGTGTTCTACCATTGAACTACACCCGCATATCTATACATAAGCCGCCTTGAAACACCATCGGGGTGACAGGATTCGAACCTGCGACCTCCTGGTCCCAAACCAGGCGCTCTAGCCAAGCTGAGCCACACCCCGAAACGCTCTACAAATCAAGGCGCCCTGGCGCTTGACGCGAAATGTATTATATTACACAGAGTCCCGAATGTCAACTGTTTTTTTGAATTTTTGTCTAAAGTGAAAAAGTAAATTCCACTCCAAAGGAGCCTTTGAAGGAGCCGTCAGAACAGGTTGCTCTGAGCATCTGCTTTTTAGTAAATATGAAACTTGTGTACCGCCCACCGGATTGCCCGATACTTTGGTGTCTCAAGTTCCCGGGCAGCCTCCCGAAGCATTTCTCTGACCGGAATGCTTTGAGGGCAATGCTGCTCGCAGCGGCCGCAGCCTGCACACATAGAAGCACTTGATGGCTCACGGCGCATAGCGGTCGACTGTATATACTCCCAGCTGCCTGATCGTCCTCCTTCTGTATGCTTCAAATTCAGGCAATGGAATGCCATCGGAATATCCACGCCTTTTGGGCAAGGCATGCAGTAGCCGCACCCAGTACATCCCACCTTCATTTTTCGGTTAATCTCTGTCCGTACCTGATCGATCAGCAGACGATCCTGATCCGTCAGCTCACCCACACGGACCGCATCCGCAATCCGCAGGTTTTCCTCCACCATTTCCATACTGTTCATCCCGGAAAGCACGCATGTCACCTGCGGCTGGTCCCATAGCCAGCGAAACGCCAACTCTGCCGGGGTCTGAAAGTGTCCGGAGTCTGCGATCAATGTCCGCGCTTTTTCAGGAAGAAGGTTTACCAGCCGTCCGCCTCTCAACGGTTCCATAATAATAACAGGAATTTCTTTTTCTCCTGCATACGTCAGGCCTGATCGCCCGGCCTGTGAAAATTCATCCAGATAGTTGTATTGGATCTGACAAAAATCCCAGTCATATGCATCCAGCAGCAGCTTAAAATTGTCCGAATTCCCATGATAGGAAAACCCGATATGGCGGATCTGCCCGTCCTTCAGCTTTTCCTGTATCCAGTCTTTTATCCCCAGTTCAGTCAGATGATCCCATGTCTTTACATCATTCAGCATATGCATCAGATAATAATCCACATGATCTGTCCGCAGACGGGTAAGCTCCTCCTGAAATCTTTTCTCCGCGCCCTGGGAAGAACGAATCAGATAATGAGGGAGCTTTGTTGCAAGATAAACCTGGTCACGGCATTTATTTCGCTCCAGAATTTTGCCGACCGCCTCCTCGTTCCCCGGATACACATAAGCGGTATCCAGATAATTCACTCCGCCTCGAATCGCGCGCATCAGCTCCTGCTCTGCCTTATCAAGGTCTATCTCATTACCGTTCTTTGAAAATCTCATGCATCCATAACCCAGTATGGACAGCTCGTTGCCGTCCCGGTCTTTTCTATATTGCATGGCATTCCCTCTTATATCTGAATGTCTTGCGCATTTTTCGTTATAATTGGTTTTTGAAATTCATCCACGTTTCACAGGTGAATTACCCATCATCTTAAACTAATGGGATTGCGGCCACATTCTTTCAAACCTATCCCAGCGCCACATCCAGAACCATCATCAGCGCAAAACCAGCCGCAAAGCCGATCGTCCCCAGATTGCTGTGCTCTCCCGTCGAAGACTCCGGAATCAGCTCTTCCACCACCACATACAACATTGCTCCGGCCGCGAACGAAAGCAGATACGGCAGCATCGGCATTACGATCCGCGACAGAAGAATCGTAATCACTGCGCCGACCGGCTCCACAATTCCCGAAAGCATTCCGCACAGAAACGCTTTCGGCCGACTCATAGTCCCGGCGCCCCTGGTATCTTTGGATACATCAGATAGCTCCCCGGCAGAATCTGTCCTTTCAGAGCATTCTCCTGTCTGCTGTCCTCCGCTCTGCGCCTCTGATGATGACATTCCTCCGCGCAGCGGCAGACTGATCACAGCTCCCTCCGGAAAATTCTGGATTGCGATCCCGATCGCAAGTGCCAGAGCACCGGCTGACGTGATCTGTGCCTCTCCCGAAAGCACTCCGGCAAACACCACGCCCACCGCCATCCCTTCCGGGATATTGTGTAAAGTCACCGCCAGCAAAAGCATGGTCGTCCTGGGCAGCTTGCATTTTGGTCCTTCCGCCTGATCACTATCCAAATGCAAATGGGGAATCGCAATGTCCATCAAAAGGAGAAACCCAAAACCGGCCAAAAGCCCGGTCAATGCAGGAATAAAGGAAAGCCTGCCCATACTCTCCGACATTTCCATAGAAGGAATCAGAAGTGACCAGACAGAGGCGGCCACCATGACACCTGAGGCAAACCCCAACAACGTCTTCTGCACTCCGGCTTTTAATTCGTTTTTCAGGAAAAACACGCATGCCGCTCCCAATGTGGTGCCTGCAAAAGGGAGAAGCAGGCCTGTCAGCAAATAAATCGTCATACTCTACCTCCCGTCTTCCTTAAGCATTCACCGTATCTGTCCAATATATGCACGCAGGTTGTCCACTTTTCCCAAAATATTCAGGAAAACCGTCTTTCATTTTTCCTGACCCCTCAATCTGTGTACACAGCCAGAATGCCGCCTTCTCGTCTGCATTCAGTTGATTACAATGTCCTTCAGCCGGCGCTTTGGCACATAATGCGTATCGTTTTCGTCACGATAATAATTTGTCGGTTCATCAGGCCCTATCTCCGTCATGACAACTTTTTCCGCAGGCTTCCCCATTGCCACTACAAGCAGCGGGGCAACGTATTCCGGCAGCTGAGCTGCATCTGATATCTGCGCCGGACTGAAATTTCCAATCATGCATCCCCCAAGTCCCATCTCTGTCGCGCAGAGCAGGATTGTCTGGGCCACAATCCCCACATCACGGCTAAAGCGGGAAAGAGCATCCGAAACCCGCTTATCCTGACAGATTACAATAAAAGCAGTCGGACACATACCAGGATGCGGCAGCTCCATATCTGGCAGCCCTCTCGCCCACTTGGTCAAAGGCTGGATCCTGTCCACATCTTCTTTCTCGTATGCCAGATAATAACACAAAGGCTGCTGGTTCACACTTGATGCCGTCAGTCTGGCACAGTCCACCATTTCCAGAAGCTCCTCCCGGGTCACCCGGCGGCTCTCATCGTAGCCCCGATAGCTTCGGTTGGCCATCACAAGTTCTTTCATGTTTGTAAATCCTGCACTCATAATCTTCCCTCTTTCTGTAAGCATTTTAGAAATCCCGAACACTATCTTATACCATGATTTCCTCAATCGTCAATTTATTTATCATATTTTCATTTTCTTTTTCATTCCAGCGCAAGTGAACTTTTCCCCCTTCAGAGTGGAATTTACTTTTTTACTTCAGCCAGGTGAATTTTTTTAATTATTTTCAAAAAAAGGTTTGACAAATGAATGAATGAAGTATATAATGGCTTTTGCTGATGAGGCAGGTGCGCATAGCTCAGCTGGATAGAGCGTTTGGCTACGGACCAAAAGGTCGGGGGTTCGAATCCTCTTGCGCACGCTTAATTAAACCGGGAACTGAATTTTCAGTTCCCTTTTTTTGCGCACAACCGTAAAAGACGTTTTATGGCTTAGGCCATACGTAGCCAACGCGGGCAAGCAGGAGTCGGCAAGCCGTCTCCTGCCCGATCATGAAACCTGGCAAAAAAGTTTGTGAACTGTTCTCTACTGCCATTCCTCCAGCTTCATTGCACGAGAAATTGCGGAAGCCTCGTAACCCCGGCGCATCAGGAAGGCATAGATTTTCTGCTGCATTTTTCGATCATTCTGTCCGGGAGTGTAATTCTTTTTCTTCAGCAGTTCGCGGATCTGAGCTTCCTCATCCGGAACTTCTATCTCTGATACGGCCTGCATCACAAGATCTTTGGAAATCCCCTTTTCATACAAATCCTGTTCCATCTGCCGAAGGCTTTTGGCTGCTGCGTGTGTTTCCAGGTAATTTTGTGCATATCGCAGGTCATCGATATAATGATAATTCTTTACGTAATCAACAGCATCATCAATAATTTCTTCCGGATAACCGGACTGTCTCAGCTTTTCACGAATCTGAAGCTCTGTCCGGTCCATTTTTTCCAGAAGATGCATAACACGAAGGCGGGCGCGTCCCGGGAGGATCTCATGAAAGATCCTCTCCAGAACCGTCTCCGACAGCTCTGCTTCTTCAACAATTCCGCAGTCATTCAGTTCTTTTCTGTATAGTGGAAATTTTCGTCCGTTCTCCAGAATCACCAGATATCTGCCGCCCGTGAGCTTTCTGATTTCTGACACCCGCTCCATATATTTTTTTGCTGCTCTCCTTCTGCCTGGCCTGCCCGTGAATTCTGCAAAGTCACAGCAGTCTGTTTCCATACTTGCGATGCCTGACATTTATGAATTCATGCTTTGGACTTTCATTCTGACATCGGTCTCGTAGGGACTGACCATTTCGAGTCTCCGTTTCAAGCCTCAGTCTCACTCTTACCAGCTGCTTCGTCCGATGCTGACAGAGCCTCACTCAAAACCTCGCCGCGAGTCTCTTTTCCATCTGTTTTGGGTGCAGCATCCTTGAGAGAACGCGTTTTGGAGCCCGCTGTCTTGCCACCTGTGCGTGTATCAGGCTCGTCTGCATCAATCAGGCCGTAATGCTGACGCACTTTGCGGTCGACCTCCATCATCACGTCCGGATGCTCCTTCAGATAAATCTTGGCATTTTCACGGCCCTGGCCGATCTTATTGCCATTGTAAGCATACCATGCTCCGCTTTTATTAATGATATTGTTATTCGCAGCAAGGTCCAGAATATCCCCTTCTCTGGAAATGCCCTGTCCAAACATGATGTCAAATTCCGCCTCTTTAAAAGGCGGCGCAATCTTATTCTTTACAACCTTTACACGAACATGGTTTCCGATCACCTCTCCGCCCTGCTTCAGGGACTCTGTCCTGCGCACATCCAGACGGATAGAGGAGTAAAATTTCAGCGCGCGGCCGCCAGTCGTGGTCTCAGGATTGCCAAACATAATCCCTACCTTCTCTCGCAGCTGATTGATAAAGATTACGGTACAGTTTGATTTGCTGATCACGCCTGTCAGCTTTCGTAATGCCTGGGACATCAGCCGGGCCTGAAGTCCTACATGGGCATCTCCCATGTCTCCCTCAATCTCAGCCTTCGGAACCAGTGCTGCCACGGAATCCACAATAATAATGTCAACCGCGCCGGAACGGACCATCGTCTCCGTGATCTCAAGCCCCTGCTCTCCGTTATCCGGCTGAGAAATGTAAAGATTATCAATATCTACTCCGATATTTTTCGCGTATACCGGGTCTAATGCATGCTCTGCATCAATGAAGCCTGCGATGCCGCCAAGCTTCTGCACCTCAGCGACCATATGCAGGGCCACTGTAGTCTTACCGCTGGACTCTGGTCCGTAAATCTCCACAACACGTCCCTTCGGAATCCCGCCGAGTCCAAGTGCGATATCAAGACTCAGGGAACCGGTAGGAGTCGTCTCAATATTCATGTGGGCGCCGGTATCTCCCAGTTTCATCACTGCGCCCTTGCCAAACTGCTTTTCAATCTGTGTAAGTGCGGCATCAAGTGCCTTTAATTTGTCTTCCTGTGCCATTTGTCCCTCCTGTTCGAACTTATGTTCGTCTCTTTGCTTATCCTACTCTACTTTCGCGCCGTTGTCAAGCATTTCTTTGCCTTCTTTTCCGGCTTCCTTTCTGCCTTCTTTCAGTTCCTTGCGAAGCATTGCCATTTCAGGCACAGCCATGTGATCTTCCGTCATGTAATATTTCTGCATTATTGTATCAATATTATCTTTAATTGTCAACATATAATTTTATCTATTCTCATATTAGTAATCAAAAAAATAAAACAGTCCATATAGGCAAATGTTCCTTTCACATTTTTGGTGCGGCATCTGCCGCAAAAATACCTTGCCCGGCTCTGTGCATAGAAAAATCCACACCGTTCTTTTCCCGCGGTGTGGATTTTGTGTTTTCCCAGCCTTGCCTTATCTCATGTCATATTCGCTTGTGAGTATGGACGCAGGCAATGTTCCGATTTGCGCAGCAAATCGAGAACGGTACCGCGCCCCTCGCCAGGTTTTGCCCCTCGCCGGGTGGCTTCCCCCACGCTTCGCATGGGATATTCCCCAATCTTCGATTGTGGGGTGTGGTATGTCCACAATCTTTGATTGTGGATGTGGGCATTCCGCACTTCGTACGGGATATACAATCGCGCAGCGATTTTCAGTTGCGCGGCTCTCATTGTATCACTATTTTCAGCACGTCATTAAACATAATCACCACCATCAGTACCATCAGCAGCATCAGTCCAACTAAATGAACCCGCCCTTCCAGCTCCGGAGAAATCCGTTTCCGGCGGACAGCCTCTATGATCAAAAATACCAGACGTCCGCCGTCCAGAGCAGGGATAGGCAAAAGATTCATAACCCCGAGGTTCGCGGTCAGCAGGATTGCAATATTCAGCATGTTCAGCCAGATATAATACACGCCGTCCGATTTGCTTTCCTCATAGGTTTCTGAGATCGTGCTGACAACCCCCACCGGTCCGGACATGTCGTCCAGGGAAACGCCTCCGTGAATCAGCAGATTCAGGCTCTGCAAGGTCGTATCAATCCAGTACCATACCTCATAGGCACTGTAATACAGAGTCTGTATCGGTCCAGTCTTATAACGGTAATTAGTGCTGCCGGAAATGCCAAATTTGTAGCCGTTATCCGTCATGACCGGGGTGATCACTGCGGTATACGTCGCACCGTCGCGCTCATATTCAAATTCTATGGTCTCTCCGCTGTGAAAGTAAATATAATTATAAAACTGTCTGTACAGCCGGATGTGTTTTCCGTTCATGCGGGTAATCAGATCCCCTTCCTGAAGTCCCGCCTCGGCGGCCGGATATCCCTCCGTCACGCCCAGGACAACCGCAGGATCGTAACCGATTGCGCCTACAATAAAAATAGAAAGCACAAAAGCCAGAATAAAGTTAAAAATCGGGCCAGCCGCGACGACTGAAATGCGGGCTCCCACAAATTTGCTCTGGAACGACCCCTCCTCGCCATTGTCCTCGCCGTCCTCGCCCAGCATCATGCAGGAGCCGCCAAACGGCAGGAGCTTCAGCGAATATCGTGTGCTGCCCTCCTTCTGATGGCTCAGAAGACGCGGCCCCATGCCGACAGAAAACTCCAGAACCGTGATTCCGTTCATCTTCGCCAGCAGAAAATGTCCCAGCTCGTGTACGATAATAATGAGGCTGAACACAATCAGCGCAATAATAATACTCAATCTTTCACCTGCCCTCACTTACCACTTTGTTTCAATCATTTCATATACAGACTTCTCCGTATCCAGTATCTCCTGAATATCCGGAGACTCGATTACCCTGTGGTGATCCATACAATAGCGGATGATCTCATAAATCTGGGTAAAACCAATTTTCCCTTTTAAAAACAGGCTTACTGCCCGTTCGTTGGCGGCATTCAATACGGTTGGCATCGAGCCGCCCCTTTGTGCCGCTTCAAACGCGTATTTCAATCCCAGGAACGTCTCCATATCCGGATTTTCAAAGGTAATGCTGCCCAGCTTTGCAAAATCCAGGCGTTCTCCTGCCAGATAGCGTCTTTGGGGATAATACAGCGCGTACTGGATGGGCAGCTTCATATCCGGCATTCCCATCTGGGCAATGACCGCTCCGTCCGCAAACTGCACCATTGAGTGAATAATGCTCTGCGGCTGCACAACAACCTGCACCTGATCCGGAGAGACATCAAACAGCCAGCAGGCTTCCATCACCTCGAGTCCCTTATTGACCATGGTAGCGGAATCTATCGTGATTTTCTTCCCCATCGACCAGTTCGGATGTCTCAGCGCATCCTCCAGCTGAACCGTCTCCAGTTCCCTGCGGCTTTTGCCGCGGAATGGGCCGCCGGACGCTGTCAGCAGGATCTTAAAAAGCTCCCCGTGCGAATTCCCGCATTCCCGTTCTCCGTTGAGGCACTGAAAAATCGCGCTGTGTTCGCTGTCCACGGGCAGGATCTTCACCCCCTGCTGTTTTGCCAGCGGCATAATCAGATGCCCGGCCGTCACCAGTGTTTCCTTATTTGCCAAAGCAATGTCTTTTCCCGCCTTTATTGCCTCAATCGTCGGCAGTATTCCAATCATACCCACGATTGCGGATACCAGGATCTGAGCCGTCTCGCAGACGGCGACCTCCTTCAGACCATCCATTCCATATAC